>JALWYH010000108.1 GCA_027078475.1 Thermoproteota archaeon | reverse complement strand
AGGTTGGCTCCCCGCTGGCCCTTTACCTGGGAGGGGCGGGCGTTAATCTAAGGCTAATAGATGGTGATGTTGTCAGCTTCGACAACCTCCACCGTCAGGTGCTCTACGGGGAGGATGACGTGGGTTTACCGAAGGCCATGGTGGCTGAGAGGGAGGTTAGGAGGAGGAATGAAGAGATAAAGGTCGAGGGAATACCAGAGAGGCTGACGAAGGAGAACGTGGATGTCCTGCTGGGCGAGGTGGATCTCATAATGGATGCCACGGATAACTTCGCCACCAGATACCTGATAAACGAGTTCTCTGTTTCCAGCGGGATCCCGTTCATCTACTCTGCGATATCTGGATTCTACTTTGCAATCACCTTCATAATGCCAGGTGAGACTCCATGCCTCAGGTGCATTTTCCCGAGTGTCGAGGACAGGGGGCCGGTGCCGGTCCTTGGCATGACACCCGCCCAAGTGGCTTCCATAGCGGCGGCTGAGGCGGTGAAGTACCTCTCCGGCCTGGGGCCGTCACTCAAGGGGAAACTCCTCATGGGAGATCTTAGGACCATGGAATTCACTGAGGTTAGGGTGGAGAGGGATCCGAACTGCCCGGTGTGCGGCGGGCTGTTCAGGCGAGATCCCCGAGCTCCTTCCCACCATATATGAAGTCCCTCAGCTTGTTGGGCAGATCCTCGATCTTGACCCTGATCTGCTCCATCGTGTCTCTATCCCTCAGAGTGACGGTGCCGTCCTCGAGGGTTTGATGATCTACCGTGACGCAGGCGGGGGTGCCCACCTCATCCATCCTCCTGTACCTCCTTCCTATGGTGCCAGACTCGTCGTAGAAGGCCAAGAACCCATCAGACATGAGCATTCTGTGGATCTCCCTGGCCTTCTCGGGCAATCCATCCCTCTTCATCAGTGGGAAGATGGCCACCTCTATCGGGGCCAAGTATCTAGGGAGCTGAAGCCACACCCTGCCGCCGTCCTCCCTGTAGGCCAGCATCAGCTCGTGGAACAGCACCCTGTCCAGCCCTATCGACGGCTCGTACAGGTGCGGGAGGAACTTCCTGCTTCCGTCGGGAGACGTCACCCGGAGGTCCGTTCCGGATACCCTCATGTGACCAGACAGGTCGTAATCGGTGCGATAGGCGTTATTCACCAGCTCCACCCACCCCAGATCCTCGGTGTAGACCTCCAAGTCCCAATGCGCCAGGGCGTAGTGGGCCTTCTCTCCCTCGATAAGCTCCCTATAGCGAAGCCTCTCCAAGGGGAAACCTAGCGTCTCGTTGAAGAATTTCTGGTAGAGAACCAGCCAGTAGGTTATCAGATGATTCAGGGTGTAGCCAGTCTCCAGTCCCTCCCTGGCGGTCATCTCCGTTATATTTCCAGTCTCCCTGTCCTCCCTCCTGAGGAACCTTATCCTGTAGTCCAAGTAGGGCTCGAGCTTCTCCCTGTAAGCATAATCAGGATTTTCCGGGTCAAAGAAAACGTGAATCTCCAGCTGCTGGAATTCTCTCATCCTGATCAGGGCCCTCCTAGGTGATATCTCATTCCTGAAAACCCTGCCAACCTGACCCAGTATGAAGGGGAGCCTCCCCCTCATGGTCATGTAGGACTTCCTGAACTCCACCACGCTTCCTTGGGTGGTCTCAGGCCTGAGGGCCGCGTTCGGCTCATCGGCCTCGGCGCCCACTGCTATGGTGAACATCAGGTTGAACTTCTTTATCCCGGTCCACTCGGTGGAGCCGCACTTGGGGCACCTTATGCCGTTCTCGATCACGATCCTCATGAGCTCCTCATCGGAGAGACCTTCTAGGTTCTCCTCTATTCCCAAGGCCTCCTCTATCAGTTTATCGACCCTGAACCTAGAGTGGCACTTCTTACACTCTATCAGTTTATCGAAGAAGTGTTCCAGATGGCCAGACGCCTCGAATACCTTCAGGGGCAGTATGTTGGGTGTCTCTATCTCGTGGACACCCTCGGGGTAGACTATCTCCTTCCTCCAGAGGGAGACTATTTTCTCCTTCATCCTGAGGCCCAGAGGCCCGTAGACGTAGAAACCGGCTGGCGCTCCGGCGTAGACATCTCTGGAGGACGGCCAGAAGAACCCCCTCCTGATGGCCAGCTCCACGACCTTATCGTAGGTACCCTTCATTTTCGACTACCCACCTCACGATCTCATCGGGAACTTCAGCCTGCCTCAGCAGGCCCCTTATGTAATTCCAGCCCCTATCACGGTACTTCATAAAGAAGTACCTGACGGTCTCCGCATACTCCCAGAAATATATGACCCAAGCATCGGTCTCCTCGGAGTAGTAATCCGGTTTGAATTTACTCCAAGGCTTGTAGTGCATAGTCGCGACCCTCACCTCGGAGGCGCCCTTCTCCTCTAGGTGTCTCTTGGCCACGATGAGGCTGTCTCCCGTGTCAGCTACATCATCAACCAGCAGTACCTTCTTGCCGTCCAATCTGGTTGGGAGGGGCTCCACAACCTCCGCACCTTCCTTCTTCTCCAACGCTTCGTAATGAACCACTCTTATGCTCCTGATGTCCCTGACGTTGAGGAAATCACTCAACAGCCTGGCAATGACGACGCCGCCCCTCAATATAGCCACTATGGTATCAGGCTCGAAACCGGAGTCTCTCACGGAGTCCGCTAGTCTCCTAGCGTAGAGGAGGGCATCATCGGGACCAATATGGAGGAACCTCGTGGTCAAGCTCCCTCACACCTCCGGGCACCTGCAGGGGATGGAACCACATTTTGGACATCCCCTACCGTATCTCTCCTCAAAAGCGGCTTCCAAATCCACAGAGAGGAGATCAGCCAGACTGAGGAGCCAAGCCAGAACGTCAGCGAACTCCTCTCGCATGTTTTCTCTGTTCATCGTTCTAAGTGACCTGAAGAGCTCGCCGACCTCCTCTCCCAAGTGGAGAGCCGTTCCTTTCACTCCTCTCCTACGATCCCTCTCACCGTAAATCCTCCTTATGAGCTCCTGAGCCTCGGATATCTTCATTGGCATTACCCAGATTCACATCAGGTGGAGAGCTATGATGACCACTCCAGTAACGACAGACAGCATGACGGGGAACCATTTAGGCACCTTGAAGCCACCAGCCTCGTCTGTGCTAAAAGTCAGTATGCCAGCGACGGACATGGGCATGAAGTTCCTATCCTTCTTACCCTTAGGCATGATCCCCCCGCGCTCGGGGCGCGGGACCACACTAATAAATTTGTGATGAGGTGATGCTGAGATGAGAATAAGGTACAGAAACGGCGTGGAACTGAGCTGCGGTGGTGAGAGACTGCTGCTCGATCCCATGAGGACGGTGAGAGGTTCCGTTTCCCTTATATCGCATGCACACTCCGATCACGTTCCCAGAGACGTCGACAGACCGGCCGGGAGGGTCCTGGCAACGGAGGGGACCGCAGCCATAATAAGGAGGAGATATGGCGCGGATGGCATCGAGATCCTTCACTACAACGAGGGGGTGGAGTTCGGTCGGTTCGAGGTGCATGCCTACCCGGCTGGTCACATATACGGTTCTTCGGGTTTCCTGATAAACTGCGGGAGGAAGGCTGTCTTCTATACGGGAGATGTGAACCCGCTGGGAGGCCTCACTGTGGAGAGCCCGGCTAGAATTCCCAAGTCGGATGTGCTCGTGGTGGAGTCCACATACGGCCATCCCAAGTACAGATTCCCCGACCCTCACAGGGTTAGAATGGAGATCGCCAGATGGGTTGCTGAGGAGGTGTCTTCCGGCAAGTCACCGGTGATAGAGGCTTATCTTGTGGGAAAGTCACAGGAGGTGATCGCGCTCCTTAATAGATACACCAATGTGCGGGTCGCCGTATCCCAGAGGGTAGCTGAGGTCAGCGAGCCCTTCAAGGGGAGATTCGGTCTGGATTACACGACGTCACCGGAGGGACCCCATGTCTTGGTAACTCACAAGGCCAGGGTGCGAGAGAGAGCCAGGGTCACGGGATGGGCCCTGTTCTCTAGGAGGAAGCAGGATTTTCCTCTGAGTGCCCACGCTGATTTCGACGGGCTGGTCAGCATAGTCATGGGCATCAATCCTGAAAGGGTGTTCACAGTTTATGGTTACAGTGATGAGTTCGCCTTATGGTTGAAAAAATGGGGGGTCGATGCAGAACCCCTCGGAGGAGAATGGGTGAATATCTGAGCCGTTTTCCTTTCAGCTTCTGCTCGGCCAGCTACCTCTTGTCTGCTGATCACTTCTTCTTGGTTGTTATGCCAGGTATCTCGTCGGGGACGACGGATGGTCTCTCCTTGACAGTATCGAGAACCAGGGAAGTGTTGGTGTCCCGCAGGCCGGGTATGCTCTGAATCTTCCTGAGTATATCGTTGAGCTCGGACTGACTACCGGCTATTACCTTGAGAACTACATCGTACTGGCCAGTTATCTCGTGCACCTCCAGCACCGAATTGCCGAGAAGTTCCACCACCTTTTTCGCCACTTCCGTGTGCTTGCCGGGCTCCGTCTCTAACAGAATTATATACTTGTTCCCTTTCCCGAGTTTAGCGTGGTCCACGAGCGCGGTATAACCCTTTATTATCCCCAGCTCCTCGAGCTTTCTGACCTTCTTCATGACGCCGGCAGGGCTCATACCGAGTTCTCTGGCTATCTGTGTGTATGTTATCCTCCCATTCTCCACCAGTTTTCTCAGTATCTCTATCTCCTTCGCGGTTATTCCCTTAACCCTGGGCATAGGATAACACCCCCACAGCGCCGTCTCAGGGGATGGGGAGTCGACCGTCGACTCCTTGCTAACACCTACAGCCACGTAAATAAAAAGATTTTTGCAATATAGGGGGATGGTGTTATAGAAGTGCGGTATAATACGGCACTGGATGTTGCCACTGAGAGGAGTAAGGATCTTTTCTCCCTTCCGGGGGTCGGCTCGGCGATATTACTCAATATAATTGCCATCACAGTTCCGTGGAGTGGGTTTCATGTATTTAGAGCTTTAGAGACTTCCATCAGATACTTGTTCACCTCGACAGCCTTCTTCGCAACTTCCCTGGCGACGATCTGGAGGAGCGCGGAATACTTCGATCTGAGGAGATCCCTGTGGTCCTCTTTCTTCATTCTGCTACCTCTATCCGTGGGATCGTTGCTAGAGATCATATCAATTCCCTTCTACTCCATGCTCTACACCTCACTGCTCCTAGCCTCACTGATATCCTGGTCCCTCAGCAAGTCTGCCAGGGGCAAGCTCCTTCCAGTGATACTAGCTGTTGAGGCGATGGTCGTTAACGGTCCCTCTTCGGAGCTTATGGTCATATCGATCCTACCCATGGTGGCGGCCTTCCTAGTTGGATCCGCGGTGGGCTCGGTGACGGAGCCAGTGCTAGGGCTGAGGGGATTCGATGGGGTCAGATCTCTAGCCGATATAGTTCTGGGGGGCTCGGGATCCTCCTTGGAGGAAGTTGTGGAGGAGAGGGGTATCAGGGGAAGGGCCAGCTTCGACTTGATTGTCTTCGGGGACTCGGTGCTGGTCACCGCTGACGTCCATCCAGGGCCCTTCAGGATGGGAAGCCATGATTTTCCTAGGAGGCTGGTAGGAGAGCTGAGGAGGAGAGGGTGGAAGCCTCTCTTCCTGAGGAGAGCCTGCTCCCATGAGAGGAATCTCGCTTCATCTAGGCTCTCCGAGGAACTTGTGAGGAGGATAGCGTACTCTCTAGACAGGGTGGTTCCCTGCAGAGTTGGCAGGCCATACTTCATCACTAGCAATGAGTTCGAGGTCAGCGCTCAGAGGTTCGGGGATGTGATGCTGCTCACGGTATCTGGGCGACCCCTAGAGAGCTTTGAGGATATTCCCCATGAGGTAGAGGAGCTCGTGAGTCGAGAGCTGGGCATTGAGGTGTCGGTGGTTGATAGGCACGACTCCTTGAGGAGAGAGAGGTATGAGATGGCTTTTATAGAGTCTGATCTGGGCAAAAGACTCGTCGACATTCTGGTGAGGGTCGGTAAGAGGGCCATGGGGGATGAATGTGATGATATTCGTGTTGGATATGCATGGGATGATCCCCTTTGGCCCTCTGTATCACGGGGCGGTGTCGGGGTTCTGAGCGTGAGGAGCTGCGACACGACCATCTCATACATGATGATTGACGGAAATAACATGGTCCCTGAGTTGAGAGATCTGATCGATGAACTCTCCCCAGAAGGGGTGAGGGTGGTGGTTGCCACGACGGACACGCATGAGACTGTGTCGACTAAGAGGAGGTATAACCCCGTGGGGAGCGAGTGCGAGGATGAGGAGTGCCTGAGGGAGAAGGCCGCCTACCTGATAGGGTTGGTGAGCAGGTCGCTGGAGTCCGCTGGTAATGCGAAGGCCCTGTGCTACAGGGGAAGCGTGGAGGTCATTTTCATGGGAAGTGAACTCATGGCCATGCTCTCCTCCCTGATAAGGTCCAGCAGGATGGCTAGACCCCTTATGGGACTGGCCCTGCTGCCCCAGCTGCTGTCACCCCTGCTCTGGGTGTGAGGTGATGTGAAAGATTTATCTAGGGGGTTCCACCGAGACCTCTTGGGCCCGTAGCTCAGCATGGAAGAGCACCCGGCTTTTAACCGGGGGGTCGCGGGTTCAAATCCCGCCGGGCCCGCCATGGAGGTGATCGTGATGACAGATCTCACTGCCGCCTGGGAGCTGCTTGAGGAGGCGAGGAGGGAGAGATCGAGGGGTGAGACAAGGAAGTACTTGGAACTGGTGAAGAAGTCCATGCTCCTGTCTTTCAGGGCCGGACTGAACATACTCGGCGTGAACTACTATAACGAGAACATTCTCAAGATGTATCTGTCGACTCCCCACGCTTATAGACCCTCTGTGGGTGAGCCTGAGCTGGAAGAGTTCGAGTTCAGGTATGGCCTCATCACATCGGACAAGCTGGGTGCGATGAACGCGGATGAGAGGTTTCTAGATGCAACCATGGACTTGGCCGAGAGGATATATTTCTGGGCCGAGTCCATAGCTAAAAAATTGGGTGATAGACTGGATTAGGGTCACTCGAACCTGAGGGCCTTGGCGGGCTCGAGCCGGGCCGCCTGCAGGGCTGGAGGTAGGGCTCCAAGTATGGTGATGAGGAGAGTGACGCCTGCTATGGCCATGGCGTGCTCGGGAAGGAGGATAGGGGTTATTGTGAAGGTCGTGGCACGGGGTCCTCCCATCTGTCCGGGGCCCATTATCATGGCAAGCAGGAGGGAGGCCCCGTAACCCAAGATCATTCCAGATACTATGGCTATGCTGCTCATAAGAACTCCCTCGAACAGGAATGAGGCGGCTATGTCCCTCTGAGATGCTCCCATGGCGCGCATGACTCCTATTATTCTGGTGCGCTCGGTCACGGCGGTGTACATGGCATTCATTATGCCTATAGAGGCGACCACTATGGTCATGGCCGCTATGGCTCCCAAGACGAGGAGGGACATGTTTATCACGGTGTCCAGCTGCTTCTGAAGGTCCTTCATAGCGATCGGGAAGGCAGTATCCCCGTACTCCTCCCTGAGCTGGTCAACCACCCTGTCAACGCTCTCCACATCCTCAGCAATTATGGCCAGTACCGTATAGCTCCTCTTCCCGGTGAGTTTGACATAGAGTTTCATCGCGTAATCTATCGGGACGAGCGCCGATCTGTCCACATCCGCTATTATGGATGTTCCGTAGGGGGCCACGATCCCGTAGATCCTAGGCCGCGTGGTGAGGATGTCATCATAGGACACCTTTACATTGAGACCCACCAAGTCCTCCACCTCATCTGGTGGCAGCTTGTTCACCAGCTTGTATCCCAGGACCACCGCTTCCTCCTTTGGGCTGGGAGGCCAGTCCCCGTAGAGGAGCTCGATACCCGGGAACACGTCGTCTATATAGCTCATGTCAGCCCCCATGATCACGTAGGTCTCGCTCTTCCCGAAGATCGTCACGTTCATGGGGATCCTTATCAGGGGCATCACCGCCTCCACGCCGTCCATCTCCTCTATCTTGCTGACATCAAGATCGTCGAACAGTTTCTCCCTCGAGGTCAGGTATATGAGCCTCATGCTGCTTCCCTTGAATATATCCTTCAGGGCCAGTCCATAGCCTGTGGCGAATGATATCACGGCTGTGAGGGTCAGTACCCCTAGGAAAATGCCGAGCAGGGTGAGGGTTGCCCTCTTCCTCCTGCTCATCATGGCCTTGTAGGAGAACCTCACTATGTCACGGGGCCTCAACCTCTTCGGACCTCCTGCCGAACACCACCTTTCCTACTACCAGCCCGACGATCAGGCCAGCAGCTGCCCAAATCAAAGCATAGCGTGGATCCATTATGCCAGTTTCGACCTTGGTGGGTTTCTGAACCGCGGCCTGGGGGTTCTCCACCGAGACCTCCCTCCTGGCCTCCTTCCAGTTCTCCGGGGAGGCGAGGTACTTGACCACCACCCCAACCTTGGATGGGAGCTTCTCCTCCGACACCTGGCACGAGAGGGCGAAGCCCGTGCTCTCACCTTCATCAAGCTCTCCGAGGTACGTCGAGGTGCCGATACATGCCCCTGATTCCACCGTGACGTTTATGTTATCCGCCTGCCTGTTCCCCACGTTAGCCAAGTTCCCCTTGATTCTGAGTTTGCCTTTGCTGTAGCTGGCCTCCAAGGACGAGATGACGACCCTGGCCTCCTCGATCCTGCCGAACCCCACCTCCGTGCTCAGTTGCCTGGTCACATCCTTGCTGTCCTCCTTCTCCTTGTAGGCGAATGAGAGGCTCAGCCTGTAGGACTTGCTGTCCTCGGATGGGAGGAGGCTCAGATTGAGCTTCCTAGAATCTCCCGGGGACATATCCCCCAGGTCGAAGAGGGTGGGACCGAGCACAGTCACGGTCTTGGATGAGAGCTGGAGCTTCACCTTTCTGGCCTTCTCGTCCCCCACGTTCTTCACTATGAGGTTCACCTCATTCGGCACGCCGGCATGCAGCATGTGCTTGTCCGAGATGACCACGAGGCTCGGGGATGTCTCCTTGCTTTCCTCATCCTTCTCCAGCAGTTGGATTGGGAAGACCTTCGACGCGCTGTAGTCCCTCCCTCCGCTCGTGTAGTGGACGAGGACAGCCACCTTATCCGTGTCCTGATCCAGGTTCTCGTCGGCGTAAGCGCCTATATCGTACCTGATCGAGGCTCCAGGAGGCAGGAGGGCTCCTCCACCTATGCTGGGATTGAGCACCCTTATCAGGGACGCGCTAATCTGTATTGAGGATATGTAGACATCCTCCCTGCCCACGTTCCTCAGGGTGAGGTGCAGGGTTGACGTCTCTCCCTTCACGACGCTGCCAACTAGGGTGAAGTCTAGAGAGGAACGTCCCTTGACCTCTAGACTGAAGGAGAAGGAGTTACTTCCCTTCCGCACTACATCCCCGTCCTCATCTAGTATCTCGTAGCTCAAGTTCAGCCTGAAGTGATACCAGCCCGAGGGTGTTCTGGTGGGGATCTCCACCGAGAAGGTGAGAGAGAAACCCTCGCCGTCCTCAAACCTGTCCTTCCCGAGCTGGATTCCTGGAATGATGTTCTCCACCTGGCCGCCGTTCGGGTTCTTGAGTGGGGGCGGAATCTCCAAGACTGCCTTTAGGGGTCTGAGGGTATGGTTCTCCTCGACCGACACCTGGAATATCGTGGTGAGGGGCACCACTCCATCCCCTGAATGTACGATCGTCGCTTCCTGCCTGGTACCCCAGCCGTACTCCACCAAGGAGACGCTTCCCCTCATGGCGGACGTGGGAAGCGCCGCCAGGGAGAGAATGAGCATCAGCAGGAGCGGCAGATACAAATCACGACCTGACATCGGGTATCACCTCTCCCAAGATCTTACCATCCCTTATCTTCACTATCCTATCGGCCATCTCGGCCATCTTCTGGTCGTGAGTCACCATCACGACCGTCTTACCCTCCTCAACTAGGGATCTGAGTATCCCCATGACTTGGAGGCCCGATTTCGTGTCCAGGTTCCCTGTGGGCTCATCGGCCAGTATGACCGTAGGATCATTGGCCAGCGCCCTAGCTATCGCCACCCTCTGCTGCTCTCCCCCTGAGAGCTCCATCGGTCTGTGATTGGCCCTGTGTTCCAGCCCCACGGATGAGAGCAGGCCCATCACTCTCGCCCTCCTGTTTCCCGTGTACTCCCCAATGGCCAGGGCGAGTTCCACGTTCTCGTAGGCAGTGAGCCAGGGCACCAAGTTGAATGTCTGGAAGATGAACCCTATTGTCCTCCTCCTCAGCAGGGTGGCCTGCTTGTCCGTGAGCCTCATCACATCTCTGCCGAAGATCCTTACAATACCCGAGGTGGGCCTCGTCAGCAGGCCGAGTATGCTCAGCAGTGTGGTCTTGCCACTTCCCGATGGGCCCATCACCGCGACGAACTCTCCCCTCCTGATCGTCAGGGTTATTCCCCTCAAAGCCTCAACGTAGTTTCTCCTAGTTCCGTATCTCTTCCGTACGTCCACTAGCTCATAGACCACGTCGACCTCCATGGGGCGGCACCTTGATCACAAAGTTTAACATAGCTTAGTTAATAAACATTGCTAAGTTATTCGGGATGATAGCGGGGGGATTGGTGTTTTTCTTAGTCCGGCTGGCCGTCCTACGGGGGATCGGAACGCTGGAGGGCAGGGTTAGAGGGTTGGAACATCTGGTCACGGATCCTGAGAGCGCGGTTCTGAAGGCCGTGTCCGGGAAGGACAGGATAAGCATGGGAATAAGTGGTTTCGGCTCCTCTGGATATCCCAAGGTTATCCCCAAGGTCTTGGCGGAGCTTCATGATGCAGGAAAGATATCCCTCAGGATATCGCTCCTCACTGGAGCATCGGCCTATCACGTGGATCAGGTGCTCGGGGAACGGTCCCTAGTGGAGAGAAGATACCCATATCAGTACAGCCCGGTGATGAGGAGGCTCATAAACTCTGGAAGGGTCGAGTTCTACGATTATCACCTCGGAGAATGGCCCCAGTACCTGAGATCTGGGTTCCTGAATCCCGAGATAGGACCGCTGGATCTGGCCGTGATAGAGGCCACCTATGTCGATGAGAGGGGAGTGGTGCCCTCCATGAGCGTCGGCGCCGTGGATGCCTTCGCTTCCGAGGCGGAGAGGGTGATAATAGAGGTAAACCCCGATGTACCGGAGGAACTCGTCGGGGTCCACGACATCTACTCCCCGGGGATTCCGCCGGGGAGGGAGCCCATACCCATCAGGGATGTGAGCGACAGGATAGGGAGGGACAGGCTGGTCATACCCGAGCGCAAGATAATCGCCATAGTTGAGTCCCACGGGCGAGACAGGGGTGGAGATGTGGGAGAGCCTGGACCGGTCGAGAGGAAGATCGCCGAGAACCTGCTTGGGTTTCTGGAGGCTGAGATCGAGGCGGGGCGGATTCCAAGAGGGATGCTTCCCGTGGAATCCGGGGTGGGCACCCTTCAAGATGCGGTCATGTCGGCCCTCGCCGAATCGGGGATCAGTGGCCTGAGAGCTTGGACTGAGGTGGCCCAGGACTCCTTCTACAAGATGATGGCCGCTGGGGAGATGGAGTTCATATCGGCAACATCCCTGATGCTCTCCCCTAGGGGAAGGGAGTTCTTCTTCTCCAACCTGGGGGAGTTCAGGGAGGGAACCATCCTGAGGCCCCAGTCGGTCACCAACGACTGGGAGGTCATAAGGAGGCTGGGGGTGATAGCCCTCAACACCGCAGTTGAGGTGGACATATACGGGTTCGTGAACAGCACGCACGTGATGGGCTCCCACGTGATCAACGGTATCGGGGGCTCGGGAGACTTCGCCAGGGCCTCATACATGAGCATATTCATTACCCCATCCACTAGGAAGAACGGCAGGGTGAGCTGCGTCGTTCCCATGGTGAGTCACGTGGACCACATAGACCACGATGTCGACGTGGTGGTCACGGAGCAGGGGGTCTGCGATCTTAGGGGCAAGTCCCCAAGGGAGAGGGCGTTGGAGATCATCGGGAAGTGCGCACACCCCGATTACAGGGATGCCCTCATGGATTACTTCGAGAGGGCAGCTAGGGAGGTGGGCGGGCACATGCCCATCCTCCACCGAGAGGCGCTCTCCTGGCACGCCAGGTACAGGGAGAGGGGTGACATGCGCCGGGAGGTGATGTCGTGATCATTCCTTTCAGGGACAGGAGGCCATCCATCCATGAGACGGCCTTCGTAGATCCGGGAGCCCGTATCGCGGGGGATGTCCTCGTGTTGGAGGACAGCGCCGTGTACTTCGGCAGTGTGATCAGGGGGGACGACGACTCCGTGACCGTGGGGCCCGAGACCGGCATACTAGAGTTGAGCCTCGTTGAGGCCCCGGCTGGTCATCCGGTGGAGGCTACTAGAGCCCTGATCTCTCACTCTGCCGTGGTTCACGGGGCCAAGATCATGGAGGATGCCGTGGTCGGGATAGGCGCCAGGGTACTGGATGGGGCCGTCGTTGGTGAAGCGGCCGTGGTGGGAGCCGGTGCCTTGGTCCCCCCTGGGAGGGAGATTCCTCCCGCCTCGCTTGCCCTTGGGATTCCCGCTAGGGTGATCAGGGAGCTGAGCGAAGAGGAGATAAGGAAGTTCAGGAGTGAGAGGCAAGTTGTACTGGAGAAGGCCAAGGTCTACAGGGAGATATTCAGGAGTTTAGCTGAGGGCCCGTATGGATCTCTCGAATAGGGTCACCAGATTGGCGAAGCTCTCCCCCAGGCCTTCCTTTATCTCACTCAGAAACAGGTCTCTGAGCCTGTCCCTGTCCAGATCAAGCCTCTCCTCCATCATCCTCAGATTGTGGGCGGCCAGCCTCACGATGTCCTCGTCCTCGTCGGTGGGAGGTCTGGCCAGGACGGCCTCCTTAACCAGCTCGAAGCTCTCCATGAAAGGAGGTCCCTCCGCATCTGACAGCTCCCTTATGTAAGCTTCAGCCATCAGATCAATGATGGAGGATAGTTTGTCCCTGGGGAGATACTCGCCAGCCAAGGAGAGCGCCCTAACGGCCTCGAAGAGGGCCTGCACGACAGTGCTCATCGCTGGGTGGTGGGGCCAGGACGTTATAAGCTTCCCCCGCGACCTAGCTCACGCTTATTACGTGAGGTGAGGAGCCTGCAGTATGGGTCATATGGGGCTCGCTCTCTTCGGTGACGTGGAGAGCCTCTGGGATGAGGCGTTCTCCAAGCTCAGGGGGGAAACCAGCCTGCCAACTGGTCTGGCCAGGAAACTCATAGCCAGGATCAGGGAGATGGGACTAGAGGAAGTACTGAATCTCACCGAGAAGTTCGACGGGGTCAGGCTGTCCCGGGACGAGGTATACGGGGCTCCTGGGGATTACGGAATCGAGGACTTCGTCCTAGAGCCCTATGAGAGGCTCATCACGTGCGCCGAATCGCTGCTAGATGGCAGGATGTGCCAGCAGGGGGGGTTCGAGACCCGTCTGGACTGGCTAAGGGAGGGAGAGATAGCGGAACCAGTCGAGAGGGTTGGGATATACGTCCCTGGGGGAAGGCACCCCCTTCTCTCATCCCTGCTGATGGCGGTCGCTCCTGCCAGGGCAGCTGGAGTCGATGATTTCGTAGTGGCCACCCCTCCCAAGAACTCGGAGCTCATAGAGGGACTGGCATACAGGCTAGGGATAGACGAGGTCCTGAGGGTGGGGGGCATACAGGCCATAGCCTCCCTGGCCTACGGACTACCGGAGGTGGGCTTGGAGCCGGTCGACATGATAGTAGGCCCTGGCAACTCCTACGTGACGGCGGCCAAGGCAGTGGTATCGGAAGATGTGAGGATAGATCTCCTCGCGGGTCCATCGGAGGTGCTCGTCCTCTACGACGGCAGCGCGCCGGTGGATTTCGTAGTCATGGACATGCTGGCCCAGGCGGAGCACGGCCCTGATTCCATTTCAGTGGCTCTGGTGACGTCGAGGGATCTTGCCACCGAGTTGAGGGACAGGCTTGCAGGGTATCTTGACGATGAGAGACTTAGATCCCTGAGGGAGAGGGGTGGGATACTTTATGGGGAGAGGGAGGCGCTCGAGAGGTTCAGCGACGCTTTCATCCCAGAGCACCTAGAGGTCTTCGGGGAGTTCGATGTCAGGCTCGCAGGGGCGATCTTCGAGGGAGTGGGCGTTGTCTACGGGGATTACGGCTACACGGGTGCGAACCACACCCTCCCCACTGGGGGGACCCTGATGGATAGGCCGGGGCTCAGCCCGTTCTCCTTCTTCAGGGAGTTCTCAGGAGTGTACGTGTACAGGCAGGCTGGAACCTTGGAGGCCCAGGCCTCGGTGTCCGGGAGCGCTGCCAGATTCGCCAGGCTGGAGGGACTAGAGTACCACGCGAGGTCCGCGGAGATCAGGCGGAATATTTATAAATAGCCTGGGCATGGCCCCGCAGCGGGGTGACATCTATGGGGGATTTAGTTCACCTCTAGGAGGGATTTCCTCAAGCTGGCAGTCGTGGGGGCTGCCGGTCTGATCGTCGGTGGTTCTGCCGGCTACTTTTACGGATCCTCGGTATCCCAAGGCAAGGTCGAGCAGGAGGTTGGAGAGGCCGCCAGGAAGCTCTCGGGCAAGGTGGCGATGTATGACTGGAGCAACAACAACAATCCCTTCGTCTTCGAGCTGTTCAGGGACAGAACAGGTGTGGATGTGGTATACGACGTCTTTGACAGCGATGATGAGGCCTTCGCCAAGCTGGAAGCAGGGGGCAGCGGCTACGACGTGGTGGTCCTGACTGACAAGTACGTCAGGAACGCCATCGAGAGGGGGTACGTCAGGAAGCTGGACAAGGACCTGATACCCAATCTGAAGTACTTGGATCCGAAGTTCAGGGAGCTGAAGTACGATCCGGGGAATAACTACTCGGTGCCCTACGGGTTCGGCAGCACGGCGATCGGGTACAATTCCAATGAGATAAAGGATCTCAGAAGCTGGAAGCAGTTCTTCGATCCGAACTACCTTCAGAGATACAGGAAGAAGTTCTCCATGCTGGAGGACCCACCGGAGGTGATCTTCGCCACCAAGCTGTACCTCGGAAAGGATCTGGATGACTGGAGCGACTCCACGATGGAGGAGGTGAAGGAGGCCCTGATAAAGCAGAAGCCCTACATAGCGGGATACTTCAGCACGGACAAGTACCTTCCCGGTCTGGAGAACGGATCCCTCCTCGCCGCTCACGCCTACAACGGTGACGTGCTGACCATGAAGTACGGTGACGGCTACAAGAACATCGCATACCTCATACCGGAGGAGGGCGCCATAGCGTGGATAGATAACATGCTGGTTCCTAAGGATGCTCCGAATCCGGAGGCAGCCCAGGCCCTGATAAACTTCCTCATAGACCCCCTAGTGGCCGCCTACAAGACGATATCCGTATACATAGCGATGCCCATACCTGCGACGAAGAAGCTCCTGCCCTCGGAGCTGGCGGAGGAGCCGGCCCTCATACCGCCTCCGGAACTGATGAACAAGCTGTACCTCTCTCCAGTCATGACGGATGAGAAGAGAGCCAAGATCAATGATATATGGGAGCAGGTACTCGCGTCCTAGGGTGTTATCTTGGTATCGATACCGAGGGGGTTCAGGGACTTCCCCCCTCCCCTCATGATCCTGAGGAAGAGAATCCTCTCCAAGATAGAGGGGGTATTCAAGCGATACGGTTTCGATCCCTTCGAGACCCCTGCCCTGGAGTACTGGGAGACCGTTAGGGGTAAGCTCGGGGAGGAGGCGGAAAGCCGGCTCATGTTCATATTCCCCGACTTCCTCAGTAAGGAGTGGTACGCCCTGAGGTACGAGCTGACCTTCCCCTTGGCCAGGTACGTGGCCATGCATCCCGAAACACCGCTTCCGTTCAAGAGGTATCACATAGGGAGGGTGTGGAGGCACGAGGAGCCGCAGAAGGGGAGATACAGGGAGTTCTGGCAGTGCGATGCCGACACGGTCGGCAGTCCCCATCCCGAGGCGGATGCCGAGGTGATAAGCCTCAACATTGATGTGATGAGGGAGTTCGGGTTCGAGGGGTTCACAGTGAAGATCAACGATAGAAGGCTCCTGACTGGCATATTCGAGGAGGAACTGGGGATCTCGGATCCAATACCCGTGTACAGGTCGATAGACAAGCTGGACAAGGTGGGAGAGGAGGGGGTCAGGGCAGACCTGCTGTCCAAGGGGATGCATGAGGGGCTGGTCGATCGGATAATGGAAGTGATATTGAAGAGGGGTCGATTCCATGAGCTAGGCAGTGAACTCAGCCTCTCCGGAAATGAGAGAATCTCTCAGGCCCTGGCTCATCTGGAGGAGATCTTCTCCATTGTGAATGATGAGAGGCTTCTCTTCGATCTATCCCTAGTGAGGGGGCTTGAATACTACACGGGTCCGGTATTCGAGACCGTCGTCAGCAAGCCGAGGATAGGATCGCTCGCCGGAGGGGGCAGGTACGACAGGTTGATAGGCCTGTACTCCGGAAGGGACGTTCCTGCCACGGGGGTGAGCATAGGGGTCGAGAGGCTGATAGATGCCGGCCTCGAGCTGGGTATCTTCAAGCTGGACGAGAAGAGCTACGTGCAGGTGTTCGTGGTCAGCGTCAGGAGGGACAGCTGGAGGTACGCCTGGAAAGTGGCCGGTGAGCTGAGAGAGGGGGGATTTAACGTCTCGGTGGATCTGATGAGGAGGAGCCAGTCAAACCAGAGGGAATACGCTAGGAAGCTCGGGGCAAAGGTCATCGCATTCGTCGGTCCCCAAGAGGAGGGGTCAGGGACGGTCACCCTCTACTCGGACGGGCGCAGGGAGACCGTGAATCTCAAAGGGGCAGTCGAGGCTGTGAGGAGGCTCCTCTCCCAATCTGGATCCTGAAGTCAGTATCTATCACGCGGATTTCATCCAGCATCTCCCTGAGATCGTTGAGGAAGGAGGGCAGCTTCGAGACTGGGATCACGGGAACTCCTGACTTGGACAGTCGGGTCCCGAAGTCGAGCCATGTGACAACACAGGGTACCATGCTTCCCCTTCCCGGCTCGGTTCCTAATTCGGGAACGAGACCACGCTCGATCGCGCCTTTCAGGGCGATTGCTCTCTCCAGCTGATGCTCAGCAGCTTCAAGGATCTTGGAGGCCCTAGGAGTTCCTCCCTTGGACCACATCTTGCAGTCTATGACCAGCGCGAGGTCCGAGTCCACGGCTAGAACATCTACTTCATACCTCCTCCCGCCGAAGGAGAACCTCACTCCCCTCCTCGTAGAAAAGCCGGATATTTGCAGTCCTCTCTCGCACAGTACTTCGAAGTCCCTCCAATTCAGTAGGGCGATGGCCCTCTCCGGGCTCACCCCGAGTCCTATCAGCAGGAATGCGGTTCCAACGGGGTCCTCACTCGGATGGAATCCCAGCTCCTCTTCCAAGTACAACAGGAGCCTCCTGGGAATGGCCTCCCACCTGCCAGCCACCATGAGATGAAGGCACCTCAGCGCCTCCTCCTTCAGGCCCACGGGTCAACCGATGCGATGACCATTTACGTTTTTCCCGTCAAGCCTGAGGGGTGATTCCTTGAGGGTGTTCTCATCATCCTTCACGTTTAGGACCGGGGGAGAGCTGGAATTCATAGACATAACCGGAAGCGTGGAGAGGATAGTCGGGGAAAGCGGGGTGAGCGAGGGAGTGGCGGTCATCTTCGCCCCCCACGCCACAGGGGCCATAGTGATCAACGAGAACGATCCCTCCCTGCTTGAGGATCTCAGGGGGATGTTGGAGAGACTGATACCCAGGGATGCGGGTTACAGGCATCCTGTGAACGCTCACTCCCACCTCAGATCCATCCTCATGGAGCCGAGCAAGGTCGTGCCCGTCAGCGGCGGTACCCTTTTGCTGGGTACGTGGCAAAGCATAATGTGGGTGGAGGTGGACACGCGCCCGAGGACTAGGAGGGTCGTGGTCACTGTTCTTGGGGACTAGAGGGTTCCTCGACGAACAGGGCGAACAGCAAGAGGCTCATCAGTCCTATGGATGCGCTGGCTATGAAGGAGAGGGAGGCGCCGGGCAGGACCACGCCTCCCAGGCTCAGGGTCTTGGGCGCGAAGTCCTTGTATAGCTGACCCCCGACTATGGGGCCCAGCACGGCACCGACGTTGAACATGGCCTGAACGGTACCGAACACCCTCCCCCTTATCGCTCGTGGCGCTATGTCCGCCTGCAAGGCCCTGAAGGAGGGTATGTACATGTTGAAGGCAACTGACCTCAAGGTGGATATCAGGGTCAGCCCCTCCAGATCCCTGGCGGCGGGGATGAGCATGGTCATGATCCGGGAGAGGACGCCCGCGGTCAGTATTATCGGCTTTCGCCCCAGTCTGTCGCTCAGTCTCCCCCCTGGGTAGGCGGCCGCCAGACCAAAGAGCCCGGACACGGTTGTCACTATGGCGATGGCGGTCGGATCCGAGGAGATGAACTGCATTATGTAGAGGCTCATTATCGGGGCTATGAATCCCATGGCGAAGCCGTTGGCCAGTGCCATGACGTATATTGTGTTTATGCTCCTTCTGGCTTCCCTAGACAGCTCAACATTGGATTTAGATCCATCTGAGATCTCCCTTGTCATGCCGATCCTGTCCTCACGCAGGAGGAGCGAGAGCACTATGGAGAATGCTGATATAACGGCCAATCCCACGAACGGGAACTTAAGCGCCTCCTCCACATTGGTGAGGCCGAGGAAGCGGATGCCGAACTTGTATATGCCGACCCCTATGGCCGGTCCCCCTATCATGGCCAGATTGGTCAGGGTCATGTAGATGGCCATGGACCTCCCCCTCATCTCGCTGGGAACGCTGTCCATCAGCAGGGCCTCTGCAACGGGCCATACCATGGCTGATGCCACCCCCTGAAGACCCCTGATCAGGTATAGATGGTAGACGCTCGAGGAGAGTATGTAGGCATAAGCCAGGATGGAGTATATTGCCGATCCCATCACTATGAGCCTCTTCCTCCCGGTCCTGTCGCTGAGCGACCCGAAGTACCTCGCGAAGAGGGCTCTAGTCAGCATGAAGGCTGACATCATCAGACCGTACTCGACGGCATAGCGGGAGGCGTTCTCTATCAATCCGAGCTCCTCGGGAAGCTCCTTTATGCCTCCCTCCAAGAAGACCACGTAATAGGGAAGTATGGGTGAGATGGCCCCGAACCCCAGTGAGATGACGAATCCGACCAGTGAGAGTACGATTACGTTCCGTCTTATCATCTGGTGGCATCCTCCAGGCTGAAGGGCGATGATATCCGTGCGGATCTCCCTGCACAGCAATGCTTTTAACTATTGAAGGTCCGGGCCCCCAACCCGTCATGGGGGTGCGACTATGGGGGATCTAGTTTGGCTCTGAGAGAAGTATGATCTCCTGGTCTGGAATCCGATTCTTGAATTTCGGCCCGGCAGGATATGGGCTCGGTGAGATCTGCTTTTCCAGAGGAGGTGCTGCGGCATGATAAGGGTGGACTTAGGGCAGGATGATATTCCCCAGTACTGGTACAACATAGTGTCGGATCTCCCCGACCTTCCGCCTCCGATTCACCCGGCCACCAAGGAGCCACTGGGTCCGAAGGACTTCTACCCACTGTTCCCCAAGATGTGCGTGGATCAGGAGTTCTCTAAGGAGAGATATGTGAAGATCCCCGATGAGCTCAGGGAGTTTTACGTGAGGATCGGCAGACCCACTCCCCTCTACAGGGCCAGGAGGCTCGAAGAATATCTGAGAACTCCAGCAAGGATATACTACAAGAGGGAGGATGTGACACCCACCGGAAGCCACAAGCTAAACACGGCGCTGGCCCAAGCCCTGTGCGCTTCGAAGGAGGGGCTCGAGTACCTCACCACAGAAACCGGAGCTGGCCAGTGGGGGAGCGCCCTCTCCTACGCCACGGCCATGGTGGGTCTCAGGGCCTTGGTGTTCATGGTCAGGATATCCTACCTGCAGAAGCCCTACAGGAAGCTGGTGATGAAGCTTTACGGGGCGGACATAATCCCCTCACCCAGTGACAGGACTGAGGTGGGCAAGAGATACCTGGAGGAGGATCCCAACCATCCCGGCTCCCTGGGAATAGCGATAAGTGAGGCCATAGAGACCGCTATGAAGGACGAGAGGGCCAAGTACTCACTTGGAAGCGTCCTCAATCACGTGCTACTACACCAGACCGTCATAGGGCAGGAGGCGAAGAAACAGATGGAGATCGCAGGCGAGACACCCGACGTACTGATAGGGAGCGTGGGGGGCGGGAGCAACTTCGCCGGACTGACCTTCCCCTTCATAGAGGAGATGCTTGGGGGGAAGGCGAGCTACGATGTCATAGCAGTAGAGCCAAAGGCGTCCCCTTCGCTGACGGAGGGAGAGTACAGGTACGACTTCGGCGACAGCGCGGGAGTCACCCCGCTGATCAAGATGTTCACGCTTGGGCACGACTTCGTCCCACCGCCCATACACGCTGGCGGCCTTAGATACCATGGAGCCGCCCCCACGGTGAGTCTACTGAAGTCCAAGGGAGTGATCAGGTCTGTCACCTACCCCCAAGAGGAGGTGTTCGAGGCTGGCAGGATATTCGCCATGACTGAGGGAATAATTCCCGCACCGGAGACGACCCACGCGGTCAAGGCGGCGATTGACGAGGCCTTGAAGGCCAAAGAGGAGGGCAGGGAGAAGGTGATCCTGTTCAACTTCTCGGGACACGGTCTTCTCGATCTGAAGGGATATGAGGATGTCCTGGGGCTTTGAGCCCCTCAACCTATTTTGGCACTATCCTGGTGCCGGTCCTCCCCTCCAGAGCGTCTATTACCCTATCCAAGCTCGTTATTACGGCCTCCCTGCCAGTCCTCTCCACGAACCTCATGGCTGCCATTACCTTCGGGCCCATGTTGCCCGGGGGGAAGTGCCCCTCCTCATAGTATCTCCTGGCTTCCTCCAAGGTGATGGTGTCCAAGAACCTCTGGTTCGGCTTTTTGAAGTTTATGGCCACCTTCTCAACGTCGGTCAGGATCATGTAGAGGTCGGAATTCAGGGAGGTGGCCAGCCTCTCGCCAGCCAAGTCCTTGTCTATGACGGCATCAACCCCGGAGTACTCCTCCTCGTCCACGACAGGTATGCCTCCCCCTCCCGATGCTATCACCACTATTCCGGCGTCCACCATCCTCCTTATGGCCTCTATCTCCACCTGGGCGATGGGGTCGGGGGACGGCACTACCCTCCTCCAGCCCTTCCCCACATCGTACTTCATGATCCATCCCTGCTCTTCCTTCTTCCTCGCCTCCTCCTCCGGATACCATGGTCCTATGAACTTGGTCGGGTTCTGGAAGGCCGGATCGTTCCTGTCCACCAAGACTTGGGTCACGACCGTGGCCACGGGGAAATCCAAGCCGGCTCTCCTGAGCTCGTTTATCATGGACTGCTGGATCATGTAGCCTATCAGCCCCTGACTCATGGCCCCGCAGGCATGGAGCGGCATGGGGGGCACCTGATCAGCTGCGGCCTCCTGTTGTAGCAGTATGGCTCCGACCTGCGGACCGTTGCCGTGGGTTATGACCAGCCTATAGCCCCTCCGGAGGAGCTCGACGAGCTGCTTGCTGGTCTTCCTTGCGTTGGACAGCTGCTCCTCGAAAGTCCCCTTCTGACCGTATTGGAGGAGGGCATTTCCCCCTAGGGCAACGGTGATGAGCCCGGCCATACGCATCACGCCCGAAAAATGAGGAAGGGGATGTCACCTCATGATGGCCGCGAGGATCGCGGCCTCGGTCCAGAGCCTGTTCTCGGCCTGATCGAATACCACGGACCACTTGCCCTCTATCACCTCCTCTGTCATCTCGTTCCCCCTGTAGGCCGGCAGGCAGTGCATGAATATGGCGTGCTCCTTGGCCAGGCTCATTATCTCCGGGGTGACCGTGAACGGCGCGAAGTCCCTCTTCCTCTTCTCCTTGGTCTCCTCTGGCTTGCCCATGCTCCACCACGTGTTCGCGTAGACCACATCCGCTCCCTTCACGGCCTCTCTCAGGTCATGAACTATCTCCAGCTTGGTCCCTCTTCTGGCAGCCTCCTGCTCCGCGAATTTCCATATCTCCTCGAGGGGCTCGTATCCGGGGGGCACCGCTAGGGTGAGGTCAATCCCGAAAACCGGCGCCGTGGCTATCAGGGAGTGGGCCACGTTCCAGACGTCACCCGTATAGACGAGCTTAAGCCCCTCCCACCGGCCGAGCTTCTCCTTTATTGTCATGAGATCCGCCATTGCCTGGCATGGGTGCTCCTCATCCGAGAGAGCATTTACGACGGGATTCCTCATCCACTTGGCGTACTCCATGATCTCATCCTGGCCGAAGGTCCTGATTACGAGGGCATCGTAGTACCTGTCCAGCACCCTCGCGGTATCCTTTATCGGCTCCCCCCTCTTCAGTTGGAGCTCGTCAGGCCGCATGTAAACGGAGAATCCACCGAGACGGTGGACAGCAACCTGGAACGAGTTCCTCGTCCTAGTGGAGGGCTTCTTGAAGAGCAGGGCTACAGCCCTCCCCTCCAAGGGCCTGACCCTTATCCCGGAGTACCACATCTTCTTCAGATCCATGGACATCTGTATCAGATACTCCAGCTCCTCCCTAGTGAAGTCCCTCGTCGTGATGAAGTCCTTACCCCTCAGGTCGAACAATGCCATACCAAAATCACCCCTGATCGGTATGCTTCATACCAGTGGGCTTAACTAAGAACTTTTCTACGGGAGATAATCCCTCTTATTCATTGATGAGGCGCGAATCAGGTGTGTAATTCGTCGACATGTGCCCGATAACCTCTGCCAAAATGATGTATGGTTAACGCTACTACGGGTAGCCGGTCCTCCATTTAGAGCATCTTTTTCATGAACGGCCCCCCTGTGAATGTAAATTCCTGCACCTTCCTGCACCAATCATCTATGTTGATAGGGAGCGGGAAACCACCCACGATGATAGCAGGGCTCAGAACGCTACATGTCTGGGGCTCCCTGTAGAGCCCATGTGATCGATGACAGCACCGCTGTGATGGGGAAAAGGAAGTCTGCCAAGGTAACTAACATGTTAGAAGAGGTACATGGAGGGATATGAGCTGGATATGAGCTCATTCCGGCCTGCTGTATCTCTTCATTATCTCTTTCAGGTCGAGGAACTCCACCTCCATTCCCCTGAGGGTTCTCAGGTACTTGGCAGCCTTGGCGGAGTTCGTGGTGACCCTCCTGACTCCCATCTCCTCCAGTGGGGAGACCACCATGCATGTATCCGCCCACACCTCTGCTCCGAACCTCTTCAGGACCTTCATGATTGGAGATCTCTCGATCATGGACAGGATTGCCCTGGAGGTGTACAGCCAGAATTTGGTGAGGGCCCTCCTGCCGGACGTCATGCCGGCTATGAGGCGGAACTCTTGGAGGGACAGATGGGGGCACCCTAGGACCACTATGTCCGTTCCATCCTCAAAGGTACTGAGATCATCGTATACCCGGTCCAGATCCTCGCGGGTGACTCTGACTTCCCTGCCCGCAACATCCGTTGGATTGGGGGTTATTCCGGGTACGTGGAATACCTCTATGGAGCCGGAAGCAGCACCGGCGGCCGATAGGGCCTTCATCTCCGGTATGGAGCCCTTCAGGTGGTAGATCGGAACGGCTCTCGGATACTCACTGCCTATCAGGTAGGCCAGAGCGTAGTAGTCGGATAGTCCTCTCATCTCTGGGGGACGGACCTCCAGATCCGGTCTCCTGTTTGCCTCTAAGTGCCTCCCGTAGAGGGGCGTGTAGCCAGTTGCAGCTGAGACGATGGTCTTGGTCCCTCCCTCCCTATTGGTCCTGGCACCCAAGACGCTGTTAGCGTAGGCGACAGCACTCGACTCCCCCCAAGACACGTGCTCCCCATAGTGAGGAGCGTTTCCCGTCAGATAGGGAGTGCAGGTGAAGGATGGGATGGCCCCCATGGTCAGCAGCGATTCGACGATGCTGAGCTGACCCTCGGCAAAGGAGTCGGGGACCCCCATCTCCCTCCATCTGGCAAGGTCCATTCCCAGTGGATTGGTGGTAGCTAAGACCCTGAACCTCACCCTGCCCCTGAGTTCCTCGAGCCACTCCCTCCCGGCCTCGCCTATGGTCGCGTAGGAGACCCCGGATATGTGCACGGAACTCACCCTGACGAATCCCTCAGCGCCAGATATGGAGGCCTCCCTCTCCAAGTACCTCCTGAACTCCTCGGGTATGTCCCGGTCCTCCAGCTTCACCTCCCTGGCCCCCTTCAGCTCCACCGGTATTCCAGCTAGCTCGGCACTGATAGTTATGCTATCGGGCTCCTCCAGCACTATCTTTAGTGGAGCGGCGCCGTACTTCTTCAGGCTGAAGAAAACGTAGGCTCCCACAGTGGACCCGACTGAGTGGGGTAGGTGGACCACCTTTCCCGCTATGCTCTCCCCTCTCTGGGGGTGATCCGGCTGGATTATCCTGCCGGTCCTAAGGTCTATGCCATCCAGCCAGGAGATTGGGGAGGTGAGTCTTATCTCCCTCAAATTTCCGTGAACCTCCTAACGGTCTCCCGGTCGAGCTTCCTTATCAGGGCCATGAGGAGCTTTATGGCGGACTCCACATCATCCGGCGACATTATCGAGCTGTGGGAGTGTATGTGCCTGGTGGGTATGCCCAAGACTATCGACGGAACCCCGTACTTGTGGAGGTGGACCCTTCCAGCGTCGGTACCCCCCCTCACCGCCGAGAGCTGGTAGGGGATGTTCTCCTCCTCGGCCACCTCCACCACGAATTCCTTCAGGCGGGAGTTGGGGATCATGCTCCTGTCCCACGTGAGGATGGACACCCCTTCACCCATCTTAGCGGGGGCCTCACCCGGGGAAACTCCGGGAGAATCCCCAGCTATGTCCACATCAACGGCGAAGAACACGTCCGGATCAACCACATCGGCCGCAGTCTCCGCTCCCCTGAGCCCGACCTCCTCTTGCACGGTGGAAACGGCGTAGTAGGTATTGGGATGCTGAATCGAACTTTCCTTGAGCCTTTTAAGGACCTCCATGACCACGAAGGCTCCTATCCTGTCATCGAAGGCCTTACCGAGCCAGGCCTTTCCTCCCCTGAGCAGCTCGAAGGGGGCTAGCGGGGCCACGGGGTCTCCTATCCTTATGCCCATCTCCTTTACCTGGTCCTTGTTCTTCGCCCCTACGTCTATGTAGAGATCCTTTATCTCCAGGGGTTTCTTTCTCTCCTCGGGGGTCATGAGGTGGGGTGGCTTGCTGGTTATCACTCCCACGTAATCCCCCTTTTTTGTCCTAATGATGACCCTGTGGGCCGGCAGCGTCGTGGGAACCCAGCCCCCCAGCGGCTCAAACTTCAGAAACCCATTATCCTCAACCGAAACTATGATGAACCCTACTTCGTCACTGTGGCCCGCGGCCATAACTCTCGGCCTGTCACTGGTACCGGCCTTCTTCAGTATGAGAGATCCCAGCCTGTCGGAGAGCACCTCATCAGCAAAGGAAGCGTACCTGTCCTTCAGCATCCTCAAGGGTTCCGTCTCGAACCCGGATGGGCCGAAAGCCTCAGAGAAACGGGAAAAGAAGGATATCGTCTCCTCGTCCATACGGCTAAACGGCGTGCGCGGGTAAATAACTTTATCCATGGTTCGTGTCCTTCAACGGGATGGGGGAGAAGAAACCAGGTCAGTACATGATATCGGAGATCATGGAGCAGCCAGACGCCATTAGGAGGACACTGAGCGAGGCGCAGGAGGAGGCCCGCGAGGTCGCGCTGGCCATAATGAACAGGTTCGTCTATACCACTGGGAGCGGGTCCAGCTACCACGCATCCCTAGTGCTGGGCAGAACCCTCATGAGGATATCCGGCTCCAGAGTGATCTCCATACCAGCCTCGGAGCTCCCGGATTGGTTGCCCAGTGACCTGTCAGACTCCGCCTTGGTGGCCTTCTCCCAGAGTGGAGAGAGCAAGGATGTGCTGACCGCTGTAGACAGCTTCAGGAAACTGGGTCCGGGTTCTCCCGTGGTAGCCGTGACCAACACACCCGAAAGCACCCTGACGATGGTTTCCGATCACATAATCCTCACGAGGGCTGGTGTGGAGAGGGCAGTAGCCGCGACCAAGACGTACACCGCGCAGCTGGCCGTGTCCTTTGTCCTCTCGCTTGAGCTAGCCCTGCTGAATGGTAGGAAAGTTGAACCCCTTGTGAAGGAGCTGTGGACAATACCGGGAAAGGTGAGGGGTTCCATAGAGATGTCCAGGTCACCGGCCCGGGATCTCGCGAGGCGCCTGTACAAGAGGCCTGTGGGCTTCGTGCTGGGCAGGGGTCCCAACTATCCGACGGCCTTGGAGGCGGCGTTAAAGTTAAGGGAGACCTCTAACCTCCACTACGTCGGTTACGCCGCCAGGGAATTTCTGCATGGTCCCATCCAGCTTGTGGACAGGGGAACCCCGGTCATATTCCTCGGCTGGAGGGAGAATGAAGAGGTGGTCAGAAGGGTATCTTCCCTCGGGGGAGACCCGGTACTCGTAGGCGAGGAGGGGGACATAATACTTCCCTCCACCAATTATGAGTTCACCCCCATTCTGATGGTCGTGCCGATGCAGCTGCTCTCTTATGAGGTATCCATTTTAAGGGGGCTCGATCCGGATAAACCTGAGAAGCTCTCTAAGGTGGTGAGGGAATGAAGCTACTTCTGTTAGAGATCGACAACGTCCTCTACGACTCGAACTTGTTGAAGGGCATAGCCAGAGAGTGGGCCATAACTGCTATGAAGGAGGCAGGCCTCCCGGTGGACTTCGATACGGCCATGGAGGCCCTGATGGAAATCATCAGGGAGAAGGGGGAGGATTATCCTTACCACTTCAACGAGCTCATGGCCAGGCTGGGATTGAGGGAGGACTACAGGGTCATCACCGCTGGAGTGGTCGCGTATCATGACGTCAAGAGAGCCTTCCTGAAACCCGCTCCTGGGATTATAGATGCCGTCCTGGCTGCTAGGGAGAGGGGATTCGCGGTCGGGGTATTCTCTAGGGGCGATCCTGTCAAGGAGTGGGAGAAAGTGCTGAGGCTCGGCGTCCACCATCTGATCCACGAGGCTTGGATAGGACCCGTGTACTCCTTGAGAGATATCTTCTCAGGTGATTACGATCCATCCACCACCCTGCTCGTTCTCAACTCCGAAGATGCCCTCCGAGAGGCAATGGATGTGGGCGTAGCTCTAATTGTCAGGACCACCGAGAGTGGGGCTGAGATATTGGAGATGGGAAGAACTAAGGAGGTATTGGAGAAATGGAAGGTGGGGAATGCGGTAAGAAGCCTTTTAGAAAGGCTATAGTGGGTGGAGCCTTTGATAGGCTTCACAGGGGACACAGGGTCCTTCTCGACACGGCCGCTAGGTTGGCGAGTAGCCTGCTCATAGGTCTGGCTGATGGCCCTTTGCTGGCCGGGAAGGCATTCAGGGAAAAGATACTGCCCTATGAGGAGAGAAGGAGGCTCCTAGCCAGCTACCTCGATGGAAAAAAAATCTCATACAGTATAGTTAAAATCGTTGAACCAATTGGCCCGGCGGGGACCGACGGGGAGGCCGATGTCATAGTGGTATCGCCGGAGACATATGAAAGAGCTCTCATGATTAACGAGGAGAGGAGAAGGAATGGGTTGCAGGAGCTGTTCATAGTGGTAGTGCCGACTGTTCTGGCAGATGATGGCGGACCACTGAAATCTCACAGAATTAGAGCCGGAGAGATAGATCCTGAGGGAAGGCTCGTCAACAGGTAAATGCGCTATATTTTTCTTCTACTCGATAGGGGCTACGGCCGGTGTTAGGCTTGTATGTCGAGCCTGGAACCCACCTGATGCAGGGTGATGAGGCGATAGTTGAGGGCGCACTGATAGCGGGCTGCCGGTTTTTTGCCGGTTACCCGATAACACCAGCGACGGAGATCGCCGAGAGGATGTCGAGGCGCATGCCCCAGGTTGGCGGTATTTTCATGCAGATGGAGGACGAACTTGCATCGATAATGTCCATCATTGGAGCATCTTGGGCTGGGAGGAAATCCATGACCGCGACCAGCGGGCCGGGGTACTCCCTGATGCAAGAGGGCCTTGGTTACGCGATAATCACGGAAACCCCCATAGTGATAGTGGATGTTCAGAGAGGAGGCCCTTCCACGGGGCTGGTCACCCTGCCATCCCAAGGAGATGTGATGCAGGCTAGGTGGGGGAGCCACGGTGATTACGCCACGATAGCCTTGGCTCCCTCTAGCGCTCAGGACATGTTTGACCTAGCGATCAAGGCGTTCAACTTAGCGGAGACCTACAGGAATCCGGTCATAATACTTGCCGATGAAGTCATAGCCCACGTGAGGGAACCGGTCAAGGTTCCACCGTACGATGAGATAGAGATCGTTGAGAGAAGGAAGCCCGACGTTCCTCCTGAGAGATACATACCGTACCTACCCGAACCCGGGGAGTGGGTGACGCCCATGCCAGCCTTTGGTGAGGGCTACAACGTGCTGGTGGAGAGTGTTATGCACGATGAGTTCGGCCACAGGATAGGCACCGATCACGCGGCGGCGGAGAGGATGATTAAGAGACTGTATTACAAGATAGAGAAGAATGTCGAGAGAATATCTATGTACGAGGAGAGGTACATGGATGACGCCGAGGTGGCAGTGGTTGCCTACGGGTCCACCGCCAGGACCGCCCTCAGGGCAGTGAGGGAGGCTAGGAAGCAGGGGATAAGAGCTGGTCTGATAAGGTTGATAACGCTATGGCCTTTCAACGACAGGTTGATCGAGAGAACGGCCAATCAAGTGAGATCAATAGTCGTCCCGGAGATGAACATGGGGAAGATCGTCAGGGAAGTGGACAGGGCCTCCAAGGGACGCGCGAGGATACTCTCCGTCCCGAAGGTGGGAGGGGTGCTGCATCATCCAGATGAGATTTTGGCAGCAATAAAGAATGCCGCGAGGTGATCTTATGATTCAAGAGGCAGAGTTCGAGCATATCCTGGCCAAGAAGTATATGAGGACCGAGATAATGCCCCACGCCTTCTGTCCGGGCTGTGGCTTGGGTATAATAGAGAGGATGCTCCTGATGGCCTTCGAGGAGCTGGGGCAGGAGGAGTGGGATAGAACCGTTTTCGTGTCTGGTATAGGGTGCTCGGGCTGGACTCCCCTCTATTTTAGGAGGGATGCGGCTCACACCCTTCACGGGAGGGCCTTGGCTTTCGCCACCGCCCTGAAGGTCTCCAGACCTGACCTCAATGTGGTGGTGGTGATGGGAGATGGGGACAGCATGGGAATAGGGGGCAACCACTTGATACACGCCGCCAGAAGGAACATAGGCATCACGGCAATAATAGCCACCAACATGCTCTACTCCCTAACGGGCGGCCAGATGGCGCCGACCACGCCCGAGGGAGCCCGGACCAACACAACCCCCTACGGGAACATAGAGCCCAACTTCGATCTTATGGAACTGCTGAAGGCTGCAGGCGCCACATATCTGGCCAGATGGACGACCTATCATTTCATACAGGCTAAGAATAGCATAAAGAAGGCGGTGAAGCACAAGGGATTCGCGGCTGTGGAGATAGTATTCCAGTGCCCCACCTACGCTGGAAGATACATACTCAATAGGCCAGACCCTAGAGACATGCTCCAGTGGTTCAAGGAGAACTCGATACCCCTAGGAGTCGCCAAGAGCAAAAACCCCGAGGAGCTCAGGGGAAAGATAGTGGTGGGCGAGTACCTGCACAGGACTGATAGGAAGGAGTATACGGAGAGGCTGAAGGAGCTGGAGGAGAGGGCAAGAGGAGGTGGGAGGTGAAGGTCATGGCATCTCCGGTCAAGGTTCAGCAGATAGCGGTCAGTGATAAGCTGTGCAAGGGCTGCTACCTTTGCATATGGGCCTGTCCCTGGGATGTCCTGGATATAAGCCAGGAGAGGAACTGGAGGGGTGTGAAGAAGCCTTACGCGGCCAAAATAGATCAATGCAGGGCATGCAGGCTCTGCGAGTGGTATTGCCCGGACTTCGCCCTCCAAGTAATAGTGGACGAGAAGGAGGAGAAGGAACTCCTGGAGGTTGAGGAGAGGTACGAGAAGCCCTGGCTAGAGAGGGTGAAGAAGAGAGATGAGATAGTCAGCAAGGGGGTGTGGTGGCTTGAGGATTGAGGTGATGATATCCGGTTTTGGAGGACAGGGTGTGGTGCTCTCCGGCGCCGTACTCTCCCAGGCGTCCGTGTTGAGCAATTACTACGCGGCTGCCACATACACCTACGGTCCCGAGGCTAGACTCGGATCCACGAGGTCGGAGGTGGTTATCTCAGACGAGGAAATAGACTATCCCAAGATAATAAGTCCGGATTACTGGATAGCCATGAATCAGATGTCCCTCAATACCTTCTCCAAGAGATATCCCCTAGACAAGACCGTGCTACTGGCCGATTCTTCCATGATAAAGTACTTCGGCCCGGTGGAGGGGAAGGTGAGGGCCATATATAAGATACCAGCTACGGATGAGGCTGAGAAGCTGGGCAACAGGCTGGTGGCCAATATGCTGATGCTGGGGGTATTCGTGACCGTGTCGGGCATCATTCCTCTGGAGAACCTGAAAGAGGCAATAAGGAGGATGGTCAAGCCGCAGTTCATTGAACTCAATTTGAGGGCCGTTGATAGAGGGAGGGAGATAGGTAGGTCCCTCCTAGAGGGGGTAAAGGTTTAAGATTCCCCCTCCCTCCCAATTTTCCATGGGGCCATGATGAGTATTCGGCAAGAGGGTTTACATGACCCTGAAGAGGGTCAGCTGAGCCCTTCGGGAGGATGATCCCTTGTTTCCACTGAAGGACGAGAATCCCAGTCCTATAACTCCTTGGGTGACCTACGGACTCATTCTGATCAACACCTTGGTCTTCCTGTGGGAAATAGCTGGGGGGCCCGAAAGGTTCGATCTAATAATTTACGAATACGGGTTCATTCCCCGGCTCTTCTTGGGGGACCCTACGGCAAATGCTTACCGGCTCTTCACCTCCATGTTTCTCCACGGTGGCTGGCTTCATCTGCTGGGTAACATGTTATTCCTCTACATATTCGGGGATAATGTGGAGGCGGCATTCGGTCACCTTAAGTACTTGATATTCTACCTGATCTCCGGTTTGGCGGCGAGCTTCCTCCACATGACCGTTTACCCGCTATCCCCCATACCAGCTGTTGGAGCCAGCGGGGCCATAAGCGGAGTCTTAGGGGCCTATCTCGTGTTTTATCCAAGAGCTAGGATAATGACGGCCATCTTCATCTGGTATTTCGTTACCGTGGAGCCCATTCCGGCCAAATATTACATAACTTTCTGGTTCATCTGGCAGCTGATCCCAGGTCTGGTGGCTGGCGAACAAACAGGAGTGGCCTATTGGGCCCACGTGGGAGGTTTTCTGGCTGGCCTGCTGATAGCCTATCCATACCGCCATAGGGTCAGGTACATGAGGCGCCTCTGGATGATGGAGAGGTATCGTCATGGACCCTACTGGTAGGGCCTCCGATCTAGCGGAGATAATGAGGCTGGCCTACGAGAGAGGTTACACGACGGGGGCGGGAGGGAACGCCAGCCTGAGGGTGGAAGAGGGATTCCTTATAACCCCGTCGGGGAAGTTCAAAGGCAGGCTCGGAGAGAGGGATATCCTGCTCATCGACTCCGAGGGCAGGGTTTTAAGTGGGAGAGGAAGACCTAGCTCAGAGTGGAGGCTCCATCTCAGGATATACGAGACTAGGCCGGATCTGAATGCGATCCTCCACTGCCATCATCCTCTCATCACAGGAATGACGGCCTCACTAGTGGGCGACTCCCTAGATCGAGCCACCCTCCTTCCCTTGGATGAGGAAGACTGGACCGAGGAGGCTAGGGTTCTCCTAAGGGATGTGAGGGTGGTTCCCTGGAGGCCCTACGGAACGGAGGATCTAGCTATGGCTGTTTCAGAGGCCATGATGGAGGCTAATGCCGTTATTGTGCTCAGGCATGGTCCCTTCGTCGCTTCGATCAATCCTTGGATGGCACTGGCTTCCATGGATTCCCTAGTGGAGGTCTTCACCATCGCCCTTGCTAGGAGGCTGGGGAGATCCCTTCCCTCCCATCCAAGGCCTACCCACACCAACGTATAAGGAGCCGGGCGGGAGGGAATCCACATCTATGACGTGCCTGCCATCTATCACCAGTCTGAGATCCTTTGAAAGGCTGAACAACTCGCTGGATCTCATCCTGTAGGCCGAGTGATCCGTGGAGATTACTGCCACCTCCGCACCGCTCAGCGCCTCACTCAAGTCATTCACTAAAGAGATGCCCATCCCTGACAGCATGTCGTCTTCTTTAATGAGGGGATCGTGCACCACTAGGTCTCTGAATCCCATGGATACGATCTCCCTCACCAAGTCGTACGTTGGGGAGAGCCGGGTGTCGGGCACGTCCCCCCTGAAGGCGAGTCCAAGTATGGTGATCCTAGGATCAGAAAGATTGAGTCTCTCCACCCCTTCCCTGACCAGATCAGCCACCTCGGCTGGCATATCCTCATTAACTCTCCTCGCAGTTGTGGTCAGTGGGAGATTCCTGCCAACCGCGCGAGCCCTCCATATGAGGAATTTGGGATATATGGGGATGCATAACCCCCCAACCCCGGTTCCAGGCCTGTGGAGGTGGGAGTAGGGCTGGCTGTTGGCGGCTAGCCTTACCTCCTCATAGTCTACCCCCAAGTCCCTGCACAGGCCAGCCAGCTCGTTGGCCAAGGCGATGTTGACGTCCCGGTAGACGCCCTCAGCTAGCTTCTCTAATTCAGCCGCCACATCGTTGGACAGTTTTATCACTCCTCTCTTGGCTACAACTGAGTAAAGGGCTGCCGCCACCTTAGAGCTCCTCTCGTCGAGCCCGCCGACTATTTTGGGGTAGGACTCTACTATGTCCCTGAGGGCCCTCCCTTCTGATATCCTTTCCGGGCTGTAGACTAGTCCGAAATCAGATCCCGCCCTGAGACCGCTTATCCTCTCAAGTATGGGCTTCACAACGGTTCTGGTGGTCCCCGGAGGGACGCTGCTCTCCAGTATTACCAAGTCACCTACCTTCAATCCTCCAGCGATGGATGCCGCCGCGCTCTCTATGGCTCCCAGGCTGGGCCTGCCTCCCTGGTCGACCAGTGTAGGAACGGCTATTATCTTAACTTGGGATTCGCTAGATGCTGATTTACCGTCGGTGGTAGCGCTGAGCCTGCCCTCCTCGAGAGCTCTCCTGAAAACGTCAGAGAGGCAGGGCTCATCCACAGGTGATTCTCCCCTGTTTAGTTTAGATATCTTCTCCTCATCTATATCGACCCCTATTCCCCTAGCCCCTGCCTGCAGCCACGCGGCTAGTATGGGTGAACCAACGTGGCCCAGACCATACACAGAAACGGTCACTTCACCCCTCTTGAGAGCCCTCCTCAGGCTTGCCTCGTCCATCGATAACAACTTCATTTTCACATCGGAGGTGACATTATTACTTACTTTAAAGATAGATTGTTTAGGGTGAGACAATATGAGGAGGGTAAAGACTGGGATACCCGGCATGGACGAGCTCCTGAACGGCGGTATACCCGAGAGGAATGTTGTGCTGCTCTCAGGAGGTCCCGGGACCGGAAAGACGATCTTCGGTATGCAGTATCTATACAACGGCCTTAAGAGCGGAGAGCCTGGGGTCTACGTTGCCTTGGAGGAGCACCCGGTGCAGGTCAGGGTCAACATGTCCGCCTTCGGGTGGGATCCCAGACCCTTTGAGGAGGAGGGTAGGTTCGCTATAGTTGACGCTTACACGGGGGGCATAGGCGGCGCTGCTAAGAGGGAGAAGTACGTGGTCACCGATCCCGAGGACGTCCACAGTCTGATAGATCAAATGAAGGCGGCAATAAGTGATGTGGGAGCCGTTAGGGTAGTTGTGGACTCAGTGACGGCACTCTACCTGACCAAGCCCGTAGTGGCTAGGAAGACGGTCCTCCTCCTGAAGAAGGTTCTTTCTGGGACTGGGACCACCTCGATCCTGATAAGTCAGGTTGGAGTCACAGAGAGGGGATTCGGGGGTCCCGGGGTGGAACACGCGGCGGATGGGATAATTAGGCTCGATCTGGACGAGTGGGATGGTGAGCTTGTCAGGAGCCTCATAATCTGGAAGATGAGGGGAACGGCCCACTCAATGAGGAGGCATCCCTTCGAGATTACGGATAATGGAATAGTGGTGCACCCCGACAGGGTGGTTAAGAGGAGGAGCATTATTTTAGAGGAGTGAGGAGGCAGCCACTACTGAGGTGAGCGCTCATAGCACTCAAGGACCGCATAAAATCATCGCTGGAGCACTACGTCAGCGCGGCCAGGATTGCCGTAGGTGAGGTTTTAGAGGCCGAGTCAGACTCCCCTTTCTACCTCCCCTTAAAGAAATTCCTTGATGGGGGAAAGAAGGTGAGGCCCGCGCTGCTGCTCATAACTCACGATGCATGTGGTGGTGGCGGCAATCCGGGACCAGCAGCTGCGGCTATAGAGTTGATCCACGCGGCGTCGCTCATACACGACGACATGATAGATAGGAGTGATAAGCGGAGGGGCGAGTTCTCGTTCCACAGGAAATATGGGTTCGAGATGTCCCTGTTGGTGGCTGATTTCATACTATCTCTTGTGCTGGGCATAGCCAGCGGGTATAAAGACAGCAGAGTGGGCAGGATACTGTCTAGGGCTTCGAAGCTCATGTCCATAGGTGAGATGAGGGAGGTCCAAGTAATAGAGAGAGGGGAGAGGATATCGCTAGACCAGTACTTGGAGATCCTGAAATTCAAAACCGCTGTGCTCTTCGAGGCTGCCACATCGTTGGGGGCTGTGATAGCTGGAAGGCCCGATCTGTCGGAGGACCTAGGGCTCTACGGGTTGTACTTGGGGATGGCCTACCAGATAAGGGATGATCTGATGGACTGGGGCTCCCCTGGAGAGCTCACGTCCCTGCTGGGTGAGGGTGGGCTAAGGGACCTCCTAGAAGGCATGGCCATCAACTTGGCCGAGGAGGCCATGGAGAAATTGGAAGTTCTGGAGGACTCCCCCCAGAAGGCCCTACTCAGGGATCTGGCCCTCTACTCAATAAATAGAGAGGAGTAGTTTCTGGGCAGAACTAGATCAGGCTGAGTAGCATCGTGAAGTTGAGAACGATCCACATCACAGCTGCCGCTATGAAGGAACTCCCCTTCCCCATCCTGAATCCGTGCCTACAAGCCATGTAAATTATTGTGACGGTCCACAGTGAGACGAGCATGTTCAAAGCTCCCTGCTGAATTTCAAGGCTGCGCGGCATCGATCCTCCCAGCCCCGCTGCACTGCCGGATGAGATGTCGATCTCCCACCTGATAGGGGGCATGACGAACCCGACATAAGCCAATAAGATCCCGGAAAGGATCGATGGGATGTTTTTCAGACCCATGACCATTAAAGCCGCGGAGAACCCCCCTTCACCGGACATCAGCTTCACGAGAACGAAGAGAATGACGGCCGCAACCACTTGGATGAAGAGCTCCGAGATAAGGGCCTCCACGTAGATTATGGCCGGGTTCTTGAGGAACATGTTCATCATGCCCTTGGCTGCCTCCAAAGCCTCCTCTGGGATGTTACTCCCTCCCGCGACTATATCTATCTCGAGCTTCTGGAATAGCATCCAGAGGCCAAGTCCGGTGAATGCCGACCCTATCAGGAGGGCTACCAGCCAGTACTTGAGCTTCGGCTTCACGACCATTGCTCTGAAGGTGGATGCAGTAAGCCTCACCGGCTGCAGCAGATAATCGGACAGGGAGTAGGGAATCTCCTCCCCGAATTCATCGGATATTTCGAAGCCCAAATGGATCACCGTCCCATCGTTCGCGTGTAAGTTAAAAATGCCTCAATAATCTTAAAAAATGACTTAAGATCAACATTAGATGGCCCACGCGATGAGGAGAGCGAACATCAACGAATCCTAGTCTGGAGATGGAGTTCCCAGCTCACACCGAGCGTGGGCCTTGCCTAGCTGTCCGAGGCCGATTGATCGGACTTGGGTGATGAGGTCAATTTTTAATAGTGCGGTTGTCCCTCCACTTCATTGGAGCCGGGGTAGCTCAGCCTGGTTAGAGCACCGGACTCATAAGTTGGGTTGGGCCCACGGTGCTCCTGCTGGGAAATCCGGGGGTCCCGGGTTCAAATCCCGGCCCCGGCACCATAATCTTCAGGGAATTAGTTGGATGCTTCTTCTTTTGGCTTTCTCCCGCATATTCTCATCGAATGTGACTAGAGGAACTCCCATCCTTTCGGCTATCAGTATTATTAGCTCGTCCTCCCAGTCTAGTGGGTTCTCAACTGCCAGCGAGTCAACTATCTCCTCCAGCTCGTTGTGGATGAGCCTGAACCTGTTGTCACTCAGGAAGGTCAGAGTCATGTCCCTGATCCGTTTGTCATCCAAGCCCGCACCTCTACCGAACCAAACCAGTTCCACTAGGACTATGTAGGGTACTAGCCATTCATCTAGAGAATTTAGGATCCTCCTAGCGATGCCGTGCTTCTTGGTATCAATGAAATATGCGTATATCAGCACGTTCGTGTCCAGCAATCCCCTCATAAGGTTGCCCCCCTAGCTATTAAGTAGTTCACCAGCTCGTCGTCTAGCTCCTTTCCCAAGATCCCTTTACCGGTCAGCCATATCTTCCTGATCACGAGTTCGTCTTTTTCGAACTCCACCCAATACACTCCTTCCAGATCGGAGAGTAATCTCAGCAGCCCTTTCTTAGTCAAGAGTCTGCGCCTCATCGATATCTCCCCAATGGGGCCGCCGGGATTTGAACCCGGGACCTCCGGCTCCCAAGGCCGGCATCCTACCAAGCTAGACCACGGCCCCTTGGAAGGGAGTGACCATGAAATAAAACCGTTCAGGGTTGGGAGATCCCGCTTTCATTGCACGCTAATCCAGGGATAACGCCCTTGTCCATGAGGACTGAGACCCTAGAGCCGGGGGGTGGACGCAGTCGGATGGTTAGGGCCCTTTCCCCATCTAGGCGGTAGCCTATTTTCCTCAGCTCTGCTACGTTGTCCCCCTCCACCACGCTAACATAGTAGACGGTGACGCTCCCCTCTCTACTGACCAGCTTGAGGGAGGCTCCTCCATCCCCACAGGCTAGGTAGCCAATCACTCCCGTTCTGAAGTGGGAGATAGGTAGATAGGAGATTAAAACCGCTGCTATCGATACTATCCCGAGGCACACCAGTAGGAGGTATCTCCTCCTTCCCTCGGAACCCATCCTAGTCATGGGAGGATCTCTCCGCAAACCATCGAGGCTCCTCGGGCAATCTGACTATGGGAAAGGTCATCCCACCCGTGGTCGAGATGGAGTTGGAGAAGCTGTACTGCTCTCCCGTCTCATCGGCTTTGTACACAATGAAGCTACCTTCCTCATCTCCATTCCAGAGTACGTATGAGAATATATCTGGCTTCGTCGCTCCGTAGTTATTGGCGAAGGTTCCTATCACCCTCCTCCTCAAGGACGGGCTCTCGAACTCCAGTAGAACAGTTATTGAATTAGACGCTGCCGCTAGTCTCAGCAAGTCCAAGAGAGAATTCAGTTGGAGCATTTCCAGCTCCCAGCTGCATGCATCCTTCTCCTCGGGGTCCATTCAGATCCCAATTCACAGGTTGGATAGTCGGGATATAACCTTATCTGGCTCGGGGCGAGGAGGAGTATAGGGCCCTCAGGAGTATGGCTATGGCCCTCATCAGCCCAGGCTCGGTGGAGTATATCCCGGTCCTCAGATCGTCACTCGCCAAGAGGCCCGCTCTCTCGGTGACGAAGCCGAACACATCCCTATTACCCGTTCTCACGTTCTTAGTCGTGAGGCCCCTCCTCTCGAGCTCCTCGTAAGTTTTGGGCACGTCCACTATTAGGCTGGCGTTCCTGTAGGCCAGCCCGGTGGGAACTAAGTGAACACTACCCTTTGTAACGGCCATTATGAGGAAGTCCCTAGAGTCCTCGAGAACCAGATGCGAAACCTTCTCTAGAGAATCCTCACCCCTCAGTGGAAGGGTGACCCGGCTCATGAGCCAGACCCCCTCATCCATCTGGAGGTGGAATGCCTTGGTGAGCAACGATACCTTCCTGGCCGTGTCACTAATCACCCTCTCAAACAGGATCGTCGGAAGCATGTCAGGAGGGGGTGCGGATACGATCATGGGTCTTCCGGGGGACACCTCCACGAGGCCCGATTCCTCCAGCGATCTGATCACTTCATAGAGCTTGGTCCTCGGTATGCCGGTGGCCTCACTGACATCCCGGACTCTGACACCACCCCTCACCAATGAGAGGAAGGCGAGCGCCCTAGATTCATAGTATGTGAAGCCCAGCTCCCTGAGTAACCTCTCCAGTCCGGATAGTGTTCTCCTCCTTTCAGGCATTTAATGAGTCCCGACGATCTCGGCTATTATCTTACCACCGACAATCTTCCTGATCTTGGCGGTCACCGTTATTCCCGGATCTGCTGCACCCACTATTACCACGGGCCTTCCCCTGTACACACCTTCCCCTTCTCCTCTCCTGTTGACCGACTGGACCAAGACCTCAATGAGATCCCCTGGTTTTAGAGAGGGCGATTTTCCCTCTGGTTTATCGAATCTGGTCACGTAAAGGCTTCCCTTGGCCTTTCTGCCAAGCCTCCCCTTCCAACCTCGGGAGGAGTCGCTTCCCTTTGGATTCCTTCTCGGCATGCTATCCCCACGGATTCGCTAGTTGAAGAGGGCTTCCCCACTTAAAAATCATTGTAGGGGAGTTCATTCCTGGATCACCGATCCCATGACATCCATCACGTTGGTCAGGGTGGGTCCGGTGAATATAGCGTCTCCTAGCCAAGAGAAGAATGTGTGAGAGTCGTTGTTCTTCAGGAACTCCTCCGGCCTCAAACCTTCTGAGAGGGCTCTCTCCAAAGTCCTGCCATCGGCTATCGCCCCAGCGGCATCCGAGACTCCATCCACTCCATCCGTCCCTATTGATCCTAGGACGACACCCTCGAGTCCCGAGATCGTCCGTACCCCACCGAGGACCAGTTCCTGATTTCTTCCGCCCACTCCCTGACCCATTACCCTGACGGTGGTCTCCCCGCCAACGATGATGGCAGCAGGAGGGGATAGGGGCAGCCCCTCCTCCGCTATGGAGGTGGTCAAACCGGCCAAGAACTTGCCCACGTGTCTGGCCTCTCCCTCGGCCCTCGATCCGAGGATCAGCACGTTATAACCCATCTCGATGAGTGCCCTCTCGGCGGCCTGCACCGCCCTGAGGTTATTTGCCACTATCACGTTGATCACTCTGTCGAATACCTCATCTCCGGGCTTGGGGGTCTCGGGAATCTCGCCCCTCTTGCCACGCTCCAGCACTGTCACTATCGACTCGGGCATCCTGTCCAAGAGGGAGTAGTTCTCCAGTACCTGCCAGGCATCCTCGTAGGTTGTCTCGTCGGGAGCCGTGGGGCCCGAGGCGATGACGTCTAGTGGATCCCCGATGACATCAGATATTATTAGGGATATTGTGGTGGCGGGGAAGGCCGCCTTGGCTAACCTCCCACCTTTTATCATTGAGACGTGCTTCCTGACCGCATTTATCTCCCTGATATCAGCCCCTGAGAGCACGAGCAGCCTATTCATCTCTTGGAGGTCCTCAAGAGATACTCCCTCAATGGGATACTCCATGAGAGCGGACCCTCCACCTGATAACAGGGAGATCAACAGATCTCCCTCCCCCGCCCTCTTCGCCATCTTCAGAATCTCCATGGCACCTTTCAGGCTTCCCTCATCTGGTATCGGATGGCCCGCAGGGTTCAGCTTGATCCTAGAAACCGAGACAGATCTCTCCGTCCTAGCAGGCACGTTAACCCATCCTCCGGATATCTTCCCACCCAGCCTGTCCTCTACCGCCTTGGCCATCTTACTACCAGCCTTGCCGGCTCCAACCACGAAGAGGTTCCTGAAGTTTTCGGTATCTACTGAAGACGTGCCGAATATCAGCTCTCCGTCTGAGAACTTGGATGACACGGCCTTATAGGCGTCTACCGCCGTGATGGCCTTATCGAAGGCGAGCAGGAGAGCTCTCCTTGCGTCCTTATCCCTAGTGGTTCTCCCATTCTCGACCAACTCGTCCAAGTTCTTTATGTAGGAGGAGCTCATGGGATGTTCATCCCCCGGGAGCCGATCTCATCTCCCTCAGCATTAAACCTGATGTAACCAAGCGCTAGGCCATCCACCATCCCCTCATACCCAGAAAGAACATCAACCCAGCCCTCCCTCAGATTCATGGCTTCCATAAGACCCACCCCGACGCATCTCCCATCCCTTGTGAGTCCCACGTAAAGTCCCCTGTAGGCGCTGACGGGACCCACCCTCACCTCCTTATTGAGGAGATTAGATAGAGCGGCCACCTTCCTCCTGTCCACATCCCATGCTGCTAAGGCGACAAGCATGTCAGGAGATTCTTCCAGCCAGTGTATCCGCGTTTCCAGCACATGCTCAAGGAAGGGAACGTATTCGTCCTTTCTGACCCCGGTCATCAGGAATGTGTTGACCAGCTCCACATCCCCCGTGTGGATCCTCCTTGTCGAGGCTCCTGAAAGGTAACGCCTGATGAGGGCCCTCCTGGCGATCATCCTGTAGTCCCTGCTTTTAGTCCTGTTCCCGGCCGGGGACCTGTACCTGAGAACCTTCACTCCCTTAGGGACTATCTTGGCCATGTGACTCAGATCTCCCTCCTCCTTCTCTAGGAGGATCACCACATCCGGGTCGGCGAACTCCATCTTGGACCTCTTGAGGGCCCTGGCCGCGCCACCATCTACGAAGCCAGTAGTATTGATCAGAACCGTGTCTCCCCGGGATTCATCTAGGGCCCTGACCACACCTCTGATCATGGGCAGGAAATGCCCGCTAGGGGTCTTATCGCCCACGAAGTGCATGAAATCGGGTTCAAGCAGCTTCGTGTGGACCACTGGTTCCGCTATGTCCTTGCTGGAGATCACTCCTGGGGGGCCCAGATCTGACTGCCCAACGTCAGAGTCAATTAGGGATACCTTGCCTGACCTTAGGAGCTTATTCAGGGTGTACAGCATGGTCGAGCTTTTACCCGAGTCGACCCTGCCTAGGAAGAGGACTCTCTTACCGGACAGGAGATCTGGCAGGTCCTTCCACCACTTGGGTATTGGTACCCTCAACCTCAAGTAGCTACCATTCACACGAACCCGGGAATCAGATGAGGCCGTAATTAGGAGTTCGATTCCCTCTAAGGGAATGGTGGCCCCATCAACCTCGGCGCCCCACACCTCCACTCTCCCCGCTATGAGAGTGAAGGAGGCGGGGGACCTAATGAGTAATCCTTCACCCTCTGGGATATCTACCTCCTCGGGCATCGGGCATCATGAAAGGGGAATCATTTAAGGGAACTTGGTAGGCCGGTCCAAGTGGTAAATGCCTTGATAATCGACCTCAGGTGCAGAAAATCCTTGGAAGCGATTACCACGCTAGAGGGATTTGAGGATGAGCTGGAATCCGGGACGAGAGTAGAGGAAATATCGAGAGGAAGATATGTGGCGTCCTTACCCGAGGAGATGCTGAGCGAGGGCCCCCTCTTTTCCGTCGTCCTCCATGCGGTGGAATCCCTTATAGGACACCTCCCCCTAGGAGTGTGCTGGGTAGAAGGAGTCGAATTCCCTATCTCGCAGGCCAGAAAGCCGAATCCAGGTAAGTCCGGACTCAGCAGGTACTTGGGATTGAGGGGACCGGGAATAGCGGCGACCATCGGAAAGGGCGTTGTGCTACACCCCTCGGCCCACGCGAGACTGTTCAAGGACATGTGCGATGTCGGCCTCAACTTGGGGTTCGATCCGATTCACTTGAATGATAACGAGGCTTCTCCGTATCTGGATAGGGCTCATCAACTCGCTGAAATGATGGAGATCGTGAAGGAGGAGGATGGAAGAAGGGTGCTTTACTTCATGAGACTCCCACCCTCTCGGGAGGACTTGGAGCGCGCGGTATCGACGGGTATCAGGTCATTCTACGCCCACGCTTGCTGGGATTTGGACAGATTGAATGTGGTGGGAGACCTCATGGAGGATGTCTTCCTTGCGATCAGGGGGATAAACTGCCTGTCAGGTTCGTCGGTAATAGGCACTAAGATCCTCTACGAGTTATTGAGATTCAGCGGTTTTGACATGATAGAGAGACCCGTGGCCCTGAGAAGAGAGGAGCTGGAGCTCGTGAGGGAGCTGGATATCATTATAGGGAGGGGGGAGGCGCCGGCGATGCCGCTCACCTCGCCCCATGCTCACCAGGGGGTTGCGATTGCCAACGTGCCAGAAGATCTGATCGTGATTTTAAATGGAGATCTTGGGATCTATGATCATCCTGGAGGGATAATGGAAGGAGTTAAGTCCATGAAGGAGGTTCTAGATTCCTTTATGAGGGGAGAGAACCCCCTATCAATCATGAGGAGGGATGAGGGTGTGGGGGCGATGGTGAAGAAATGGGGGTACCTGTTACCGTGAAGGTCGGCTGCTGTGGTTTTCAGGTGTCTAGAAGGAGATATTTTGAGAAGCTAAAGTTGGTGGAGGTTCAGAAGACGTTTTACAGGCCTCCCAGGATAGAAACTATGAGGAGGTGGCGCGAGGAGGCTCCTGATGATTTCGAGTTTACGGTCAAGGCCTGGATGGCTTTCACCCATGACCCAAAGAGTGGCATCTGGACCAAGACCGGGCTTCCCAAGGATGAGTCGTATGGTCTTCTCAGGCCCAGCAGGCAGAATTTTGAGCTCTGGGAGAGATTCAAGCCCCTGATGAGGGAGCTGGGGGCCAAAGTTATTGTGTTTCAGAGCCCCCCCTCTTTCAGGTATAACGAGGTGAATCTGGCTAACGCTAGGGAATTCTTCTCATCCATATCGGATGGATTCAGGATCGCCTGGGAAGTGAGGGAAAGAGGATGGCTCGAGAGCCCTAGGTTTAGAGGCCTACTAGAGGACCTCAAAATATCCCACGTGGTCGATCCCTTCTACGAGGAACCAGTCCATGGAGAGATAAGGTACTACCGATTGCATGGGAGTAGGAAGGGTAACAGGCTGATCTACTCCTACAGGTACAGCATTGAGGAACTCGGGAGATTAATGGAGTTGGTGAGGAGATGGTCCCTCAGGGATAATTACGTCCTCTTCAACAACTCGTACTTCAGCTTCGAGAATGCGGTCCAGTTCTGGGAGATGCTGCGTCACTCCACGTAGAACCATCCCTCCATCCTCCCC
>JALWYH010000107.1 GCA_027078475.1 Thermoproteota archaeon | reverse complement strand
GACCCTCTCCCTAGCCTTTTCGAGAAGGAAGCCGCTTAGGTCAAGGCACACCACCCTAAACCCCCGCCTTGCGAGGTACACGGCGTGGCGGGCGTAGCCGCACGCGAGGTCGAGTATGCGCGCCCCCGGGGGGAGGCGTAGGGCCTGGGCTATGAAGCCCGCCTCCCTCTCGTTTCTCTCCTCGTTCTCGGAGGCGCTGTACGTCTCGTAGTAGAGGGCGTCGAAGAACGTTTCAAACCACTCGGCCAAGCCACCGGCACCCCTGGCTTCCATTGCTCATTTCCGACCTGAAAGAAACGCTAGTATAAAGCTATAGTCCGCGAATATCCTCATTTTTCTTAAGATCGGATCCATGCTTCTTCGCTATCCCGTAGAACTTCTTAGCGATAGATTCTCCGCCGACCTTTATGATAACTCGAAACTCCTCTCCTTCCTTAAGCTCAACCGGTTCTAAGAGCTTCAGTATACCTTTCTCGTACCTGGCCTTGACAACCTTAGACATCTCCCAGGCGCCTATACACAAAAACCGGTCAACCTCATAATACTTTTTTATCGCCCCGCTTCAAGCCAAAGCATTGCGGGGCCCAGGCGCCTCCTCCAGGTATAGCTCTAGCGCTTCCCGCAGGTTGCTGAGGGCCTCCTCTATGGTTCTGCCCTGGCTTGTAACGCCTGTGACGACTTCCCGGGCTACATACATGTCTTCCTCGCGCCAAACAATGGCGCGGAATTTGAAAGGCATTTAAACACCGTTACAGTTATAGTAACACTCGGTTTTAAAGAAGTTCCGCATCACCGGATAGGGCAACCCCGAGTTAACTAGAACCTTTGGACGCGTCATGTTTCTCAGCGTTTACTTGCGGGATACTCGAAGAGCTTGAGAAACAGGATAACATGTGTTGACCAGCCTTGTATGTGTGGCTCTCAGCGTACATGTACAGGCCGGTCCTCTAAGCGTATGTACCCGGCCCTGTATTGCTCCGCCGCTTTAGAGGCAGGGGGTTGCGCCCGGCCTCCAGCTA
>JALWYH010000106.1 GCA_027078475.1 Thermoproteota archaeon | reverse complement strand
TACTAAGGATAAGAGTATATATAGTTGAAGCGTTACACATAAATATGAATAGTTCACGCGTTTCTCCACACTTTCACCTATTACTCCGGCAAACCAATATATCCCCCCGGCCCGGCACGCTCCTAGAGAAATGGAGAAGCCAAGGCCGAGCCTCTGCCTCCGCTGCAGGGGCTCAGCCCTCCTCTGCGGCAAGGCCTACTGCCCCGTACTCGCGAGGAGCAGGGCCTACAGGCTAGTCGCCCCCCTCGGCGAGGAGCTGGCCGGCTCCACCCCGCCCTCCGTCTTCGTGGGCCGCCACGGCTACCCCCGCGTCAGGCTGGCGCCCCTCGTACCCCCTCTGCGCGGCGACACGTCCATCTACGACTCCCCGGAGCGCTGGGTCGGCATGAGGCTGGACGAGATACTCTCCATGAGGCTTTCACTGGTCAGGGCGTACACGTACGTTAACGTCAAGAGGGGCGGCGGCAGGCTCGTGGAGGAGCTCAGGGAGCTGGCTTTGAGCTCCCGCCCCGTAGACGTGGAGGCGAGGCTTAGGGGGAGGCCTAGGGGCGTGGCCCTCGACGAGCACGTGCCGCCTCTCGGCCCCGCGTCGCCCCTGGAGCGGCTGGAGGTGGCCGGCAACCCGAGGGTTGAGAGGCCCGTGGAGAAGGCGTACGGCGACACCGACCTGGGGGCGGCTGAGGCCGTGGTGATGCTCTACGAGTCCGGCGTCCCTGTCTCAAGGATTTCGAGGATATTCTCCGTGGGCGCGCTGGGGGTTAAGGGTAGGAGGAGGCTTGTCCCGACGAGGTGGAGCATAACCGCCGTGGACGACGTGGTGTCGAGGCACCTGATAGGCAAGGTTAAGGGGATGGGGGAGCTCGGCGAATACCTCGTCTACATCCACAGGGCCCCGCGGAACGTGTTCGCCGCGATACTCCTCCCCGGCCGGTGGAGGTACGAGTGGATAGAGGCGTGGTACCCGCACACCGCGTGGAACCCCGGCGGCGAGCTGGAGGTGGAGGGGGACTGGGAGGGCT
>JALWYH010000105.1 GCA_027078475.1 Thermoproteota archaeon | reverse complement strand
GAGGGAGGAGGGTACTGCACGCCTACGTTTATCAGGGCTCCTCCAAGTCCTTGGTCTTGGCCGAGACCGACAGGGACCTATCGGACTCTCCGCTCAGGCTGATGGAGCTCCTCCTGGTCGCGTCTGGCCTGGCAAATCTGAGCAAATTCTCCAGGCCGGTGGGGAGTCGTGATAACGTCGTTCCTCCCTCGGCTCTGGTCCGATGGCTCGAGGAGGACAGGGGCGTCAGGATCGAGCAGGAGGTCCTGAGGTGCTCGGGCACCGGGAGTGTCGACGTGCTGACCAGAAGGAGAGATCAGGTCGCGGTCCTCTCCAACGAGGTGGACAGGAACCTCTCCTTGGGCGTCATCTCGGACGCACTCTCCGGTGTCGGGCTGGAGGCGGTCTGGCTGGACGCCACCGATCCCAGGCAGGTGGCCAGGCTGCTGGAATTTCCCGCGGCCATAGTCCTGGGGGGTCCCCTCAGCCCGGGCTCGGGGTACGTCAGCGGGATCTACATGCCCAGGGACGATGCTAGGAGGCTCCTTCTCAGACTCAGCCAGGGCAGGAGGGGAGGCATCATCTCGCGGGCCCACCTTCCCTTCAGGAGGACGGTTCTTATAATCGCCGGCGTGGACAGGAACGACACCAGGGAGGCGGCAAGGGCCTTCGCCTCCTCCGACCTGCCCTCCAAGCTGAGGAGGGAGGTGGATTCGGTGGAATCGGGAAGTAGGGATGGGGAGAGGGGAGTGTTCCAGGTCAGGGTTCGCAGCTCCGCCGCGTGCGGGGCCGGAACCGGCAGGGACGTGACCGTGGCCGTGGGCTACAACGAGATATTCGTGAGGATCAGGGAGGGGGCCCCGAATCCCTGCTACAGGCACAGGGTCGAGTGGTACGAGCTGGATATGGACAGGAGGATTCTGAGGATAGTGGTTGGGCTGGAAAAGGGGACAGAGGCCTGCATCCAGTGTCTCGGCGTTGTTGAAACGGAGATCAGGGCCGGACCCCTGCCGGAGGGCGAGTGGACGGTGATCGTCGATGGGATAGCGAGG
>JALWYH010000104.1 GCA_027078475.1 Thermoproteota archaeon | reverse complement strand
GGAGGCAGAAGTCGGGCGCCTCCTCTCCAGGCTCAGGCATAACATTGTACAGTCCCCGAAGCTAATTAACGCTATCCCCCGGCGTCGCCGAGCCTCAGGCCTTAGGCCCATAGCGGCAAACCCTGGAAAAGTGAAAGGCCTAGCCGGGCCTGCGCGGCTAGCCCCCAGGCTCCTCGTACTCCACTACACTGCCCGCGTTCACCCTAAACTTTGAGAGAATCTTCTCCCCGTAGCCCCGGGGCACGAGTACCCGGCCAAAATTCACTATCGCGGACAGCTTCCCCATGGTTTCCTCGTCGACACCCCTCAACCTCAGGGTACCAAAGTTTGTTATCAAAACCCTTCCCGGAACTTCTCTCAAGTCCACAACCATGTCCGTGAAGCAGACCAGCTCCTCTCCCTCATCCACGTCCCCACTCCCGCCGTAGTACTCGACCGTGTCAACATCGCCCTCGATCTTCGAGAACACGAGGGGATAAAGGTGCCGGGGCACCCTTACAACGTCGACGTCACTTATCGAGAGAACCCTCTCCCTAAAAAGCCCGGCGTCTACGTCCTCGGCGAAGATAACAGTGTCGCAGTCAACTATCTCCACGGGCGCCTCCTCCAGTAAGGCCTTGTTTACAACAATCCTCTCAAGCCCCTCGAGAACCAGGGGTTCCCCCCTCTCCGGCGGAGCGCTGGGCGGCTCCCCCTCCTCCACGTACCTTAAAAGCGTGTATGCAAGCTCCCCCAGCCTCGAAAGCCTGTACCAGGCGCCCTCCTTCTCCACCAGAGGCTCCATCTTCTTCAAGTGAAAACCGAACGTGCCCGTCTCCTCGACGCCTGCCGCCGCCATCATCTCCGTATCTCCGTAAAGGTAAGCCTACCCTTCTCCCCCAAAGCCTTGACGACACGCCTCCTAACCTCGTGCGCCAGCGCGGAGAATACTATGTCCTCTTCCACATCCACGCACCAAGCCATAATAGGCCTCGACAAAGATAGCGCTTCTGAAGACAAACCTATACAGACGTGTCGACCAACCTCTACAACGCTAC
>JALWYH010000103.1 GCA_027078475.1 Thermoproteota archaeon | reverse complement strand
CCCCTAGAGAATATAACGTCCAACATGAACATAACGGACTTCACCTTCTTCGGCGGCCAGCCGGTTGCCAGTCTGGGAACCGGGCTGGACTTTCCCTTGGGCAGCACGGCCTTCTACTACGTGGGAGCCTATAGGAACGACACGTTCGTCGCGTTCGTGATAGCGAAGCTACCCGATCCGCAGACCTCCCTCCAGTTCGGCGCGAGGGCCCTCAACGCCCTGAAGGAGAACCTGCCGGAGGACAGGGTGAGGTACTTGGTGACAAACCAGGGGGGGTTGCTCCAGTACCTCGGGGACAATCAGACCCTGGTTCTCTGGTACGGGAACTCATGGTACTTCGAGATAATGGCTGGAAAGGGTGGAAATGAGGGGAAGGAGGCGGTCCAGGCGGTGAAGGAAGCCATATACCGGGCCATAGAGCAGGCCAGAGCGGCTCAGAAGGCCTGAACACCTCCACCCTCCTGAAAGACGGCCCTCAGCCTGAGCTTCTCCTCCCTTATCCTGAGGTTGCCCAGACCGGGTCCCTCGGGGACGATCCTGTACCCGTCCTCGTAGCCGGCCCCTCCCTCGACGAAGTCCTCCTTCAAGGAGATGTCCGAGTCCAGGTCGGTCGTCACGAGGTTCCTGGTGGCGGCGGCGAAGTGAACGCCGGCGGTGATGCTGACCCCTCCCTCCATCATGCAGCCTATCATGTTGGGAATCCCGGCGGTCTCGCTTATCGCAGCTATCCTCCTAGCCTTGAGCAGACCGCCCGCCTTCGTCAGCTTTATGTTGATGTAGTCAGCGGCCCCCATCTCCACCACCCTGAGGGCGTCCTCCGGAGTGTGAACCGACTCGTCGGCCATTATCGGTATGGGGCTCATGCTGGTGAGCATGGCCATGCCCTCCAGATCGTTCCACCTGACCGGCTGCTCCGCGAGCTCGAGGTCGTAGCGATCCATCTGCGTTAGGGCCCGCATGGCCTCCTTGACGGTCCATCCCTGGTTGGCATCTATCCTGAGCCTGATGTCCTTCCCCACGGCGTCCCTCACGGCCCTCACCCTTGCCACGTCCTCGTCCACGCCCGTGCCCACCTTGAGCTTTATGATCCTGAACCCCCTTTCCACTATCCTGACCGCCTCCCTGGCCATCTCCTCGGGGCTCTTTATCCCTATGGTGAAATCGGTCTCGACCCTGTCCCTGTAACCACCGAGGAGGTCCCTGACCTTCACCCCGAGTATCCTGCCCTTGAGATCGAACACCGCGATTTCCAGGGCGAGCTTGGCGGAGTTATTTCCGAGGATAGCCCTGTCCATTTTCTCCTCTATCCTCTCTACATCCATGGGGTCCTCCCCCATCACAGCGGGGGCCAGGGTGTGCATGGCGGCCACCATGGTCTCCTCACTCTCGCCTATGATCCTCCTAGCGGGGGATCCCTCGCCCCAGCCAATTCTTCCCTCGTCATCGATGACCTTCACCACCACGTCGGTGCTGCTGGTGGAGGTCCCCAAGGAGATGGTGAAGGGCTGGAGGTACGGGAGCTCGACGGTGTAGACCTCTATCCTCTCGATGGGCATCGCGATCCCCGGGGAGACCCATCCCCTTAGGGATAAAGTTTCCCGGAGCCGGAGCTGCTCCCATTCCACTCCGGGATGCCGGGCTGCGTGCGAGGTTGCGCTCCACCGGTATCCCGGGCCGAGCCGGGCGGGGCGAACATTTATCCCTCGGCCGTGATGCTTAACATCGATGGCTAGGGCATGTCCTGATGGTAACCCGCATCGCGCGGTGGCCGAGCTGCAGCAGCCACTGGGGGACGGCAGAGTCAGGTGCCTGGCTTGCCCCAGGAAGTGCATCATACCCCCCGGGATGTACGGCCTCTGCAGGACCAAGCTAAATGTGGACGGTACCCTCTGCGAGGTGAACTACTCCAGGGTGAGTAGCGTCGCCATGGATCCCATAGAGAAGAAGCCGTTCTTCCACTTCATGCCGGGGAGCTACGCCTACAGTATAGGGACGGTGGGCTGCAACCTGTTCTGCGAGCACTGCCAGAACTGGGTGATAAGCCAGTCTGATCCGGAGAGCTTCAGCTACCTGAGAAATCTGACACCGGAGGAGGCTGTCAGGGAGGCCCTCGAGCTGGGAGCTTCGAGCATAGCCTTCACGTACAACGAGCCGACCATAGTTAGCATGGAGTGGGTAGTGGATACGGCCAGGCTGGCCAGGGAACGTGGACTAGCCACTCTGAGCGTCACAAACGGTTACTGGAGCGAAGAGGCCAGAAAGAGACTCATACCCCTGATAGACGCCGCCAATGTGGACGTCAAGGCCTTCACCGACGAGTTCTACAGGAAGGTGACCAAGGCCCCCTTCTTAAAGCCGGTGCTGGACACGGTCCTGGCCCTGAAGCGGGCAGGGAGGCACGTGGAGATAACCTACCTCATAATACCCACCCTCAATGATCGGGAGGAGGAGATAAGGTCATTCGCCAGATGGGTCGTCGAGGAGGTCGGGGATGACACGCCGGTTCACTTCTCGCGGTTCTACCCTCATTTCAGGATGAAGAACCTTCCTCCAACTCCCGTGGAGACCATAAAGAGGGCCATAAGGATAGCGAGGGAGGAGGGGGTAAAGTACGTCTATTCAGGTAATGTCCCTGGCGATCCGGACGAGAACACCTATTGTCCCAAGTGCGGGACACTCCTAATAAGGAGATATGGCTTTACCATAGAAAAGTGCAATCTTTCTGAGGATGGAAGATGTCCTCAATGCGGCGAGCCCATACCAATAGTCGGTCCCTGCGTGGAATCGGGCGGATGGCTGGGCTACTTATGATCAGTTGAGCATTTTACTAATTGAGTAGCGTTTCAACGAAATACTTTTAAGCAACACGCTTAATGTCCGGCGGCCGGTGAGATCCTTGGAGACGATCGTTGAGGCCGGCGTTGATATACTGGGGAAGATCCCCTGGAAGGACGCATCTTTTGAGGAGAAAGCCAAGGCCCTTGATGAAATGTGGAGGGAAGGAGAGCAGATCAGGAAGATGCTTGAGGAGAGCAGAGACGTCGAGGAGGCTAGGAAAAAGCTATACGATTACTTGGCTTCCCTAGAGTGGGAGCTAAGGGTCGGGCGGATAAAGCTGCACAGGATAGACTACTGGCTCGCCTTGGAAGCCATAAAGAACTTCAGGAATATAATCTCCCCAGAGAATGAGAAGATAGCCACTTTCAGCACTCTCGAGTACCTCTGGAGGCTCGCAAAGGAGGGTGAGCGGCTCCTAGACAGGGTGAGCATGGGCTTCATAATGGAGTTCAAGTACCTGTTCAAGGCGATACACGGCAACTCCAACTACGCCAGGGGCTGGATTCACGATCTTCTTGGTGAGGAGAAGGCCAAGATAGTCCACGAGTTCCTCAGGATAGGAGGAAGGGAGGGGGCCATACTCAGGTCCGAGTACCTAGACGAGGTGGCCAGGCTGGTGAAGCAGTACTTCGGCAGGTACACCTTCGGCCTCGATCCGAAGGTGATAGAGAAGAGGGAGCAGAACATCCAGAAGATCCTCGACTACTTCGGGGCAACCAGGGACGACTGGATGGACTACAAATGGCACTTCAAGCACGTGTTCAAGAAGCTGGAGCACGTGGACATGCTGAAGGAGCTGGTGCCCCTGACGGAGGAGGACGTGGAGAACATGAGGATGGCCATAGAGAACAGGATACCCTTCGGCATAACCCCATATTACCTGCACCTGTTCGACTTCGAGAGGGCCGACAGGAAGTGGGATCCTCAGGTCAGGGCCCAGGTCATCCCGCCCAGGTGGTATCTAGAGGAGATGATCAAGCACAGGCAGGACAGGAACTATATATTCGACTTCATGAAGGAGCACGACACCTCCCCGCTCGAGCTGGTAACCAGGAGATACCCGATGATCGCCATACTCAAGGTGGCCGACACGTGTCCGCAGATCTGCGTCTACTGCCAGAGGAACTGGGAGATAGAGGAGGCCTTCAGCCCCGTAGGCATACCGCCGAAGGCACTCATAGACAAGGCCATCGAGTGGTTCGCCAACCACGAGTCCATGATGGATGTTCTCCTCACCGGCGGCGATCCTGCTATCCTGAACGATAAGTACATGGAGTACATACTGAGCCGCCTGGCGGAGATAGACCACATCAAGAGCATAAGGATAGGCAGCAGGATAGTGGTCACCGTACCTATGAGGATCACCAATGAGTACGCTGAGATGCTGAGCAGCTTCATCGAGCCCAACAAGAGGAACATAATGTTCGTGACCCACGTCGAGAGCGCCGAGGAGGTCACTCCGTACATGGCCCAGGCCGTTAAGACCCTGAGGGACCACGATATCTACGTGTACAACCAGCAGGTTTACCACTTCTTCACATCCAGGAGGTTCCAGTACGTACTCACTAGAATAGCCCTCAAGATAATAGGGATAGATCCGTACTACAACTTCTATCCAAAGGGCAAGTTCGAGCAGAGGGATTATCTCGTCCCCGTGGCCAGGCTGGCCCAGGAAAGGAAGGAAGAGGCCAGACTGCTCCCGGGACAGTACAGGACCGATGAGCCTGTGTTCAACGTCCCGGCGCTGGGTAAGAACCATATAAGGGCCTGGCAGGACCGCGAGCTCATAGCTATAATGCCCGAGAGCGGTAGCAGGATATACGTGTGGCATCCTTGGGAGAAGGGAATAGCCCCTGTTGATCCCTGGCCCTACGTCGATGTGCCCATCTACGACTATCTCATGAGGCTCAAGGAGATGGGGGAGGACATAGGGGAGTACGAGAGCATCTGGTATTACTACTGAACCGAGCCTCCCCCCCTCTCCATTTTTCCCAAACGTTTTTGTTGATCGATCGAGATCCAATCCTATGGAAAAGGGGATCGTCGCCGCAGCGGCTCTTCTATCCCTTCTACTCCTGCCCGTGCTCTCCTCTACGGCACAACCCGTTGCTATATCACAGCTTCCCATCGGATCCAAGCTGGTCTACAGGCTCAGCGGTGTCTACATAGGGAACAAGACCTACGAGGTCACGGGCTGGTCTTCCTCTGAGGGGAGGAGATGCAAGCTGGTCAGGGTCCACCTGGAGGTCAACGCCTCTGGCAGCCTCTTCTACAGGGGGATCAACTCCACGTCCGAGTTCTGCTACGATGACAGGGGTAGACCGCTCTCCGAGATGCTATTGGTACCTCCAGAGTTCAACCTGAGTGTGAGGAGAGTCCTCATAACCTACTGGTGGGAGGACAATGAGGTCTTCCCCTACCGGACGGTCATGAGACTGGAGGATGGCAAGAATGAGAGCTACGAGATCCTGCTGAAGCAGGGGATCGTTGTCAAGGAGAGCGGGGGGAGGAAGGAGAGAATCAGGTTCACAGGGGATAACCTCTCTAGAGCACTTCCATTCGTTCCCGAGAGGCTGTCGGAACCCTACATAGATCTCTCCTCCCTTAGGCTGAAGGAGGGCTACGAGAAGAGCTTCGGTTCCACAAGGGTGAGGGTGATATCCTTAGAGAACGTGCGGACGCCAGCCGGTCTCTTCCCGTGCTATAAGGTGATCATCTCTGGCAGGACCGAGGATGATCTTCCCATGAACTCCACCGTGTACGTGACCGTGAGAGAGCCGAGGTTCACGGTGTACTACGTGACCGACATAATAGGGATAGAGCAGGTGGGTTACGTCACCGAGGTGACCATCCCCAGTGTGTCTGCCAATTGGCGAACCATCCAGCTGCCCCTACTGGCGGGTGTTGCCGTCGCGGTCCTAGCTTTTTTTCTGATCAAGAGGACGGCGGCTAGAAAAAGGAAAGGGGAGTGATCTACCCGGCTGGCTGATTGTCTCCCTGTTCTCTTTTCTCACTCCCGCCAGAGCCGGTCTCAACACCTATCTCCAGCTTCTCCTCCACGTCCCACTCGCTAGACCTAGATAGCTCAAGCGCCGGGGTCTCCACCGGACCCTCGGGTATCGCTCCCTGAGGCCTGAACATGAGCACCAGTATTATGATCAACCCTATTATGATGTACTTCATGTAGGTCACGTCGAACTCCACGGTTATACCGAGCATGCTCATGAATGAGGGGGATATGAACTGATCGAGGGCAGTCATTATCAGCGTGCCGAGGATGACACCCTTATTGTTAGCCATCCCGCCGAGGATCACCATGGTGAGTATGAGGAAGGTTATCAGGGGCTGGAAGTCGTCGGCAACGACTCCCTGGATGTAGAACGTCCTGAGAACCCCAGCTATGGCGGCCAGGGCGCTACCTATGATCATTATCTCCCCTCTCACCTTGGGCACCACCTTGCCTAGGGCCATGGCAGCCAGGTCATCATCCCTTACTGCCTTGAGGAGCCTGCCAAAGGGTGACTGGGCAAGTTTCTGAACATAGACATAGGCGAGCACGGCGAAGGCGACCACGATGAGGGCATATGCTATGCTCCTCGTGTTCACGTCCTTGATGAAGGACAGGGGATTAGCTATTCCCGTCAGACCGGTGAGTGCGCAAACTATGCCCTCCTCATTCCTCGCGATTATCCTACCCATGTCGCCGATGAATATTAGAGTTATGGCCAGGAAGTCCTCCTTGAGACGCAGGGCTGGGTAAGAGCCAAGATATCCAAACAGCCCTCCTAGAATCGCTCCCAGAATGAGAGATGCAACGAACAGTCCCACGGCCTCGATCGGGTGAGATGCGAGGTAGGCGGTCCTCATGACAGACGCCTGTCCCGAGCAGTATCCTGCTTTAATGCTCGCCAGGTAATCCACCGTCCTAGCTGTCAGTACTCCCGCGGTGTAGGCGCCCACGGAGATGAAGAAGACATGCCCAAAGTTAGGTATGCCACCGTAGCCGTATTCCATGTTGAGACTGAGGGCCGCTATGAGGTAAATGGCGAAGAGCACCACAAAGGAAGTGAAGATGGGCATGTAAGAGGCCAGAAATTCCAGCTGCAATTCATTCACCTCCCTTCTTCCTCCTCTCCTTTATCCACTCCATGAGATCGAAGCCAGCGAATCCGGTGGGCTTTATCAGGAGCACAATCACTATTATAACGAAGGAGATCAGAGGTCTGTAGGCCGTGTTCACATTGAAGTACGTGTTCATGAACGTTATCCCGAAGTTCTCGGCGAAGCCCACTATCAGGCCACCAGCTATAGTGCCCCAGAAGCTCACCAGGCCACCCAGTATTGAAGCAGCGAATATCCTGAGCAGGGCGTACCATCCTATTTCTGGAGTTATCACTGAGTAGGCGGCCCACAGGCCACCGGCGACCCCGGTTATGCCGCCTGCTATGAACCACATGAGCCTTCTCAGGGTGTATATCTTGACACCGGAAACCCTGGCCAGATCCTCGTTGTCGGCCATGGCCCTGAGGGCCTTCCCGGGCTTTGTGTAGTGGAACATCAGGTGCAGTAGGACAACGCTGGCTATGGTGATGGGGAAAATCCACAGATGCATCGTGGTTATCCCCGCTCTTCCGAACCTGCCTATGATCTGGACGTTGGTCTGGGCCTGCAGGGTTATGACGGCGTTGAGATCGGCGTATATAAAGAGGATGTATCTGACCACCAGACCTATACCTATGCTGGCTACCAGCAGGAAGAGCGGCTTCGAGCCCCTCTTTATCATCGGTTTGAAGACACCCTCATCCATGGCAACGGCGAGAAGGGCCGACGCGATGAAGGCGGCGATGAGGGACTCACCCAGCCCGAATCCCATCCAGTTGACCAAGAGGGCTGTGACGTAGCCTCCCACGGTCACGAGCTCGGCGTGGGCGAAGTTGGCTATTTTGGTCACCGAAAAGGACATGGTGAGGCCTAGGGCCATGAGGGTGTACAGGCTTCCCAAGGTGAGGGAATTCATGAGGGGTATCGACAGATCCATAAACATCACCTCTTCCCAAGGAAGGCCTCCACAAACTTCTCGTCGGCTAGCAGGTCCTTCCCAGGACCCTTCATGACGATCCTGCCACTGGAGAACACGTAACCCATGTCACAGAAACTCAGGGCTCTCTTGGCATGCTGCTCGACCAAGATTACCGTGACGCCCGAGTTGACTATGTCCCTGATCTTCATGAATATCTGGGTCACCACCTTCGGCGCGAGGGCAGCGGCTGGCTCGTCCAGCAGGAGGAGCTTGGGCCTGCCCATGAGGGCCATAGCCATGGCGAGCATCTGTCTCTCCCCACCGCTCAGGGAGCCAGCCTTCTGCTTCTGCCTCTCCCTGAGTATGGGGAATATGTCAAGTATCTCCTCCATATCCTTCTTTATCTCCTCCTTGTCATTCCTGGCATAGGCTCCCATCTCTAGGTTCTCCCTAACCGTGAGGTTTGGAAAGACGTTGTTGACTTGGAAGACGAATCCTAGTCCCTTCCTAGCCCTGGCCTCAGGTGCCAGCTTGGTGATGTCCTCTCCGTCGAAGACCACACTGCCATTGAACACCCTGGTCAGCCCGAAGAGCGTCTTGAGGAAGGTCGACTTGCCGGATCCGTTGGGTCCTACTATGGCCGTGACTTTCTCTCTCTCGGCCTGAAAATTAACATCCTGGATGATGACGGCCTTGCCGTAGCCGGCCGTCAGGTTCTTGGTCTCCATAATGTAGTCAGCCATATCACTCACCCAGATAAGCGTCTATGACCCTCGGATCCTTGTACACGCCCTCGGGATCCCCATCATATATCAGCTCACCGTAGTTCATCACCAGCACCCTCTCCACGTAATCGAAGAGTATGTCGAGCCTGTGCTCTATGATCAGGAAGGTGAGGCCGTACTCGTCCCTGATCCTCACTATGTGGCCGAATATCTCCCTCGCCAGCTTAGGCGCCACTCCCGCGGCGGGCTCATCCAGCAGGAGAACCCTCGGTTCGGACATCATGGACCTAGTTATCTCTACAAGCTTCATCTGGCCCCCGCTCAGCTCAGTGGCCCAGTTGTTCCTCACCCTCGACAGTCCGAATTCTCTAATGGTCTGGAGGGATCTCCTGGCGTACTCCACCTCCTGATCTCTCCACTTACTGTGGATTGGGGCTATCAGTGGGTTCTCTCCCTTTTGATTCCTATGGGCCACCATCACGTTCTCCACCACGAGCATCTTCTCGAAGAGCCTGGGGACTTGGAAGCTCCTGACTATGCCCTTGTGGTAGATCTCCCATGGATCTAGGCCCGTTATGTCCTCTCCCCTGAACAGGATCTTCCCCCTATCTGGCTTGTAGACTCCCGATATCAGGTTGATCAGGGTGGTCTTGCCGGAGCCGTTGGGCCCTATGAGCCCGACTATCTGCCTCTCCTCCAGGTCGAAACTGACGCCGTCTACCGCCCTTATTCCGCCAAAATACTTAGCAACATCTCTAAGCTGAAGGATAGCGGTCATGTTATCACCGAAAAATTGAAGGGGGAGGGTTCAGGGCTGCTCGTAGAACGTGGTCGCCTTGGTAGTACCATCATACTTGCCGATGGTCTTGAAGGTCCACTTGCCGTTCACGACCCTCGGGGCCACGATATCGTAGATCGGCACCGCCGCATCTCCGTATTCATCCAGGAGCTTCCATCCGGTCACTCCGTAGAAGTGCTTGGCTATGTAGGGCACCAACTTCTGGAAGACCCTGCCATCGTACTTGTGGGCCACGAGCACGGTAAGACCAGCTATCCAGGCCGCGTCGTAGGCGTAGAAGGCGTAGGTGCTGGCCTCTGGCGACTCACCGAACTTCTTGGTGTACTTCTCTATGAACTCCTTCACCAGCGGGTTGTCCTTGGATCCGACGGCCGGGGTCGTGGCCATGAAGTGGACGCTCTGCAGGAACTTGGCTATGTCTTCCTTGGCCTTGGGCGGCAGGAAGGTGGCCCTCTTCATGGAGTCGGGCCCGAACCACCTGACCTTCTGCAGGGTCGGATCGAGCCTGGCGGCCTCCAAGATCTTTATTCCATCGTCATCGAAGGCGATTATCACGACTCCGGTCTGGGCATCGGCTCCGAAGTTGGCCACGGCGGAGCTGGCCCTCTCCACATCAGCGCTGAGGTCGGGCTGGGTGTAGTCGTAGATTATCTTGACAACCTGTCCTCCCAGCTTCTTGAAGTTGGCCTCTATCAGGTCGGCGAGCCCCTTACCGTAATCGTCGCTCCTAGCCATGATGACGAGCTTCCTTATGCCCTGATCCCATATTATCTTGGCTAGGGCCGGACCCTGGTACTTATCAGGGGACGGTACCCTGAAGCAGTAGTCGTCCTTGACCATAGCAGCGGTTCCCGTGCTGCTCGGACTTATGGCGGTCATGTGGTGGGACTTGGCATAGTCCAGTATGGCCTTGCACTCACTGGTTGCGAGCGGTCCCACCACCATCTGAACGCCCGCGGAGGCCAACTTCTCGTATGCGGCTATGGCACCCTCAGCCGAGGTCTTGGTGTCCTCGTGGATGTACTTGAGCCTTACGGGAGATCCTGCCTTCTGCAACATCTCATTTATCTCCTCTATGGCCAGGATCGCGGCATTCCTCCTCCTGGGGCCGTCCACTGCATAACCTCCGGTAACCGCGATGGCTAGACCAATCACATACTCCTTCTGCTCGGGCGCCGCGGTCCCCTTGCCCGTGACGGTGACCGTCTTGGTGATGGTCTGGGCACCGGCACCGCCCACGGTGACGGTGGTGGTGGACACGCTCACCTTACCGGGAGCTGCCGCATAGCCCAACAGGATTCCTATGATAAAGAGGACGATAGATACTACTCCCCACGCTTTCGAACTCATTTGCTCACCCCTCTTAGGGCTTCTTAGGGAGCCTAGCGGTATTCCCTCCCCTGATACTCTTAAAATTTACGGTAAAAGTATGAATGAGGCTATAAGCGGGCTCCTTCCAGGCATCAATTAAAATAAATTGACGACCGGCGAATTCCAGAAAATATGTTAACATTTCCAGCTGGGGAGGCGATCCACCGTCATTAGGTCGGGGGACGATCTCACTCGTGTAATGTTGTCAAAGGGGTGTAGCATTGACTGCACACCTCTGGAGGGAGGAAAGGGATGGGTCACCGAGCGAGGAAGCTCCTTAGTGTGGGACTCGTCTCCCGACAGGGTGACAGGTTGAGGGAATGATCACGAGACATAAGAGGTTTTGGTAAAAAATATGACAAAGAATGGGATCAATACTTTTACTGAACTCCGTCCGTCGTGAATTCATCCACCGGGCCTCTCGGCAGCCAGCCTCCTGTAGGTGACCCACACTAGGACCGCCAAGATGGTGGGCACCACTAGGAAGGCCGCGCCCACAACCAAGATGTAGATGGAGCCCAGGAGCGCCCTCTCGGCATCGCGAAGTATCTTGTCAAAGAAGCTCTCGCCATGAGCGGAGACACCCCTCCTCCTCAGGTCGATGTTTATCGTTGCATAGTCCACCCTCCTCTCCATTCTCTCCTTAACAGCCTGTAGCCTCTCTATCCTCTCTCTCACAGCGGAGAGCCTCTCCTCAATCTCGATTAGGTCTCTGACATTTTCAGCCTTGCTCATTAAATCCAGAAGCCTCTTCTCCTCTGCCCTGGCGTTTCTAAGTCTTGCATCCAGATCGACTATCGCATCAGTGAGATCCACCGTGTTCATCTCCTCGCGCTTGACGTCTCCCAGCGACCTTATCCGGGAGAGGGCGGTCTCTAAGTCCGCCTTCGGTACCTTGATCGTCAGATAGCCCCTCTCCCCTGTGATACTGGAGTGCTGGACGTATCCTCCCAGAGAGTAGGCCAGCTCCTCCACCTTGCTTGCCGCCCTCCTGACATCATCCACCTCAAGCGAGATCGTGACGGTTACCGATACCTTTCTGATCATCCCGGCGAGATTGTATGGTATATATGTCGTTCCACCGTATTCTCCGGCCTTGGTCATGGCCCTAGTTGTGGCAGTTGTTCGAACAGTCGCCGGGGGGAGGGCCTCAAATCTTCCCTTCATCCCGGGCGGGACCTCTCCAAGCTTGCCGGGTTCGACCACGTAGGGATAGTATAGATAACCGGCTACCACCAGGATCGCGAATAGGATTGCGACTAAGGCGAATTTCCTGTCCATTTCATCCCCTGATGCTCCCCGGTAAGCCCCTAAAAAGTGAGTGGATAAGGTTCGGAAGAATCCGAACTATTCCAATATGCCGGGATGGAAGAGGAGATGATCCGCTGCGACCGTCACTACCCTGCCCCCGTACTTCCTCAGCGCGTTGATGGCAGCCATATAATGCGCACCCGATGACATACCGCCGAGGATTCTCCTGCTGGAGAGTCTCCTGGCCCAGGAAATGGCATCCTCGGGGCTCACTGTGAACACCTCATCTATCACGGAGAGGTCCAAGTTCTCGGGTATGTGGAAGGAATCGTATCCGTCAATACCCCCCTCGAACTCCCCATGAAGACCGAACCTCTTGGCTAACTCCGATCCCACCGGGGTCACGGCCACAACCTTTGTGTCGTACTCCTTCTTGAGAGCTCTGCCAACGGCCGATATCGTTCCCCCGGTCCCCACACCCATGACGAACACATCGACCCTGCCAACCTGTTCCATGATCTCCCTCGCCAGCCTCTCCTGCCCCTTGGGATTGGCGGGATTGGAGTCCTGCATGAGAAAATGAGCTCCCTTCTCCTTCTCTATCCTCATCGCCACTGAGTGTATGCTCCTGGGATCCTCTGGGGGGACCTCGGGGCAGAGAATGACTTGGGCACCGAGCCTCTTCATGAGGGCCAGCTTGACGGGACTCGCCGTCTCCTTGGCGGCTATATACACTTCAAAACCCATCAGACTGCCGTAGAGCGAGAGGGCCACCCCTGTGCTCCCGGCAGTGGCCTCGACTATGGCCCCTCCCCTCCCCTTCCTATCCACTAAGTCCAGCAGCATGGACACTGCCATCCTGTCCTTGTGGCTCCCACCTGGATTAAGGTATTCCAGCTTGAAGAGGATGCCGTCTACCTCGGCCACGGGGGTATTCCCCACCTGCTCCCAGAGCTCGGGCATGCTCTAGGAGGAACCGAGAAAAATAAAAGGAAGGGGTAAGTGGGGGAGGAGGGGCTCTCTGATTAGCTTTATTCCCTCCTAAATTACCTTCTCCTCAGCAGGAACGCCGCTGCCATGACAACCACAACTGCGACTGCCGCGATCGCCAGCAGGAGGGAGAGAGGCACACCTCCCTCCTCCACGACCGTGGTGGTCACCGGCGCCGTCTTCGGGGTGGTATACTGCGGACTGGTCATTGGCGTGGACGTCTCGGACTTGGTCACCCCTGAGCTAGTAACTCTCCCGGTGGTCGTGGTGGTCACCGGCGCCGTCGTCCCCTTGGGGGCGGTTATCACGACCCTTATGGTGACGTTCCTCGACACCCCTCCGCCCTCACCGGTTAGGACAAGCTCGTGGGTTCCCAGAGGGGCATCACTGCTCACCTTGAGCCTCACAATCGAAGAGAAGCTGGGAGTTTCCTCTTCCGGCTCGAAGGTGACCTCCATCCACTCTGGAGCCTCGTAATCTAAGTGCACCTTGGCCCAGAACTTACCCCTCGGTACGAGGGAGAGCTTGAAGCTGGTCACCCCTCCTGGGCTCAGATCCACCTTAGTGAGCTGGGGCAGCATCAGGAAGTGATCGGTCCGCTTGGCCGACTTCTCCTTCACCGCCACCTCCCCCCAGAACTCCCGGATCCTGAAGTACGAGGTGTTGTATCCCTCAACCACCGGGATCACCATGAAGGAGTACTCTCCGGGCGGCACCTCCTCCCCAACCTTCAGGATCACCTTCACTGAGGAGCCCATGGATACCGGCCCGCCTAGAGTAGCTGTTATCCCCTCAGGGACCTCGAACTGGAGGGAGAGATTGCCGGAGTAGCTGCCGTTCAGGATCAGGTCTACGGCGACCTCCTCGCCGGGATGAACCTCAACGCTGGACGGTCGTCCTACCAGCTCAATTGTGGGACCCCTGAACTTTATTAAGAGCGTGGGAATGTACTTGGAGACGTTATCCTTCAGAGCGAGCTCCTTGCTGTAGAATTTAGCGTAATACTCGGTTCTCTTGTTCAGGAGGTACTCCTTGAAGCCGTCCCTGTATATGCGCTGGCACTCCCCGTTCATATCGCAGATGTCCACAGTCTTCTCCCTCGGGCCCGGATAGACTCCCGGATCTGGCATGATGACTATCCCGCAGTTCTTTGCATTCCCTGAAAGAACCCTCCTGTAGTAATCGGTCGCGTTGAAGGTGTGGAACTCCACCTCGTTCTTGAACTTCCCCAGATCACCTGAATCCAGCTTCGTCTTCTCATGAGTACCTCCCCCTTGAGTCCACATGCTGGAGGAATTCCTGTTGAGCCAGGTCACCTCATCTTCCCTGAAGCACTCCGTCAGCCCGTATACCTTCACGGGCAGGATGTCCAAGGGTGTATGGGCGTGGAGCCTAAGGATGGCCTCCAACACCTCGGATCCCGGGGGGATTGGGCTGAGGTCGAAGTGTACCAGTATGTTCCTCCGGCTCCCGACCCTGTACTCCTGCGTGCATACAACCCTCTTCTTGTAATACCCGCCTCCAGGGGCGAAGTGGCAATCATGCTGGGAGAAGTACTCAGAGTAGCCTATGATCAGGAGATCCTCCTTACCAGCCCTCCAGTTGGGGTTATCTTGGGCCACGTATGAGTCGGACACGGCTCTTACTTGCATGGAAAACCCCTGAGGCTGGGCCGATGTGCGCGGCTCGCCCGAGAGAGGGAGTAGGGTCAGTAGTAAAACGAGGATGAGGGCTCGTCTGATCAAGTTATCAGCCCATTTTACTTAACCTTCTACTTAATTATTACCTTTTCCTTAATTTATGATTTTTATGGTATGGTCAGACGAGCGGATCATCTCAACATGACTAGGCTGACCGCGAGCGCGGCCATCTTGGCCTCCCTCGGAGAATCGCCTAGCCCTATAACTAGGATGTCGCCGTCGCCGGGATCCAGCGCCTCCTTCAGAGTCAGCTCGTCATTCCGTCCGTACTTCCCGACGGGTTCCATGGTCTCCGGGAAAACCAGTTTTCCATCCATGTGGAGCAGGATAATGGCGCCCCTGCCACCGGCCCTCACAGCCTCATCCCTGAGTTCCACCACATTCATCGGCTTCAACCCCGCTCTCCTGACCATGAAGACGACCACTCCACCCCTGTGGAGCTCACTCAGCACCACCTCGCGGGGGCCCAGCAGGTGCCTCCTGAGTTCCCTGAGCTCTCTCCTTCCCCTTCTACTGAGACGACAGCCTGTCCTGTCCACTTCGACGTATCCGGACTCCCTCAACCTCGATATTAGGCTCCTGGCGGTTCCCTCTCCGATCCCCATGACCTCCGATATCCTCTTCCTGCCCATCGCCCCTCCTTCCAGTATCATGAGGAGCATGACCGCGTGAATCAGGTTGAAATTTGGAGTTGGACCGGGAAGCCTTCTCACAGCAGATTCCAGCTCCTCCAGCACCCTCAACATAGCCCGGACCTCATCTCACAACCTTTATTAAATAGGTTATTGGATGGATAATCCATCCAGGTGATATGATGGGCGATAAGCTCTGGAAAGCAGCTACTATAATCTTCTTGGCTTGGGCGGTTGTTGCCACATCCCTGTATATCAACAGTTCCCTGCTGCAGGCCAAGCAGACCGAGGGAGAGACCATAACCGTGAACATAGGCTTCAAGTACAAGGATGGAAGGGTGGAATGGCACAACTCCACCCAAGTAGCCAAGGGCAGCACCTTGCTCGACGCCACCAAGTCGGTTGCTGAAGTGAACTACACCATCTACCCCGGGATGGGTGCCTTTGTTAACTCAATTAACGGCGTGAAGAACGACAAGCCTTACTACTGGATGTGGTGGACCTGGAACCCCTCGACCGGCTGGACCCTCGGTCCTGTGGCAGCGGACAAGTACGTCCTCTCAGACAAGGAGACTGTGATGTGGTACTACGAGGACACCAGCAAGTACCCTCCCGCCAAGCCCTGACCTCCTTGGGCGTGCCCTCGACGCGCCCAAGGCTCTCAACATTTTTAAGAGACCGGCCCTCTGTGGGACAGGTGCTGCCCATGGGTGACGGCCTTTGCTGAGATAAGGGTCTTCAACACACTTTCCCGCTCCCTCGAGAGATTCATCCCCCTCCAAGGAAGGAGGGTTTTCATGTTCGTGTGCGGGCCCACTGTGTACGACTACTCCCACCTTGGCCACGCTAGGACCTACGTGTTCTACGACACGCTGGCCAGGTTTCTCAGGAAGATGGATTACTCACTCTTCTATCTCCAAAACATTACTGACGTGGATGATAAGATAGTTAACAGGGCCAGAGAGGAGGGAAGGCATCCGCTGGAGCTTGCTAGAGAGTTCGAGCGCTACTATCATGAGGACATGGAGGCCCTTAACGTCACCAGCGTCAACCTGTACGCCAGGGCCTCGGACTACCTGCCGGAGATATTCGAGCAGATAAGAGTGCTGCTGGAGAAGGGCCACGCCTACGTTACGGAGACTGGCGTCTACTTCGATATTACAACTTTCCCCGACTACGGCAAGCTATCGGGCCAGAGGCCGGAGGAACTGAGGGTCCACAGGATAGAGCCTGACCCGACCAAGAGGAATCCCGGGGATTTCGCCCTATGGAGGAATAGACCCCGAGACGAATTCGGCTGGGAATCGCCCTGGGGTTACGGTAGGCCGGGGTGGCACATAGAGGATACCGCCATCTCGATAAAGCACTTCGGGAAGCAGTACGACATACACGGCGGTGCCATAGAGCTGGCCTTCCCGCATCACGAGGCCGAGATAGCGCAGGCAGAGAGCTACACTGGGGTGAAGCCCTTCGTCAAGTACTGGATCCACACGGGCCTGCTGACGGTGGAGGGGGAGAAGATGTCCAAGTCCCTGGGAAACTTCATCACCATAAGGGAGGCCCTAAGGCAATACAATCCCAACGCCCTAAGGATATTCCTGCTCTCCAGGCATTACCGCTCTCCCATTGACTTCAGATGGGAGCTGCTCGACCAAGCTAGGAACAGTTACGAGAGGATAGTCAACGGGTACGCCAACCTGATGGACATGGACTTGGTGGATGAGGGGACCGAGGCCGAGGGGGAGTTCCTGAATGGGGTCAGGTCGACTAGAGAGAGATTCTTCTCCTCGATGATGGATGATCTGAACACCGCCGAGGCTCTAGCACAGCTGTTTGAGTTGGTTAGGGTGGTGAACGCCCACTACGAGATCTCCGGCCAGCTAACACGGGCTGCCAGGGATGAGGCGATCTCCACATTCCAGGACATGTTCGAGGTCCTTGGCATCAGGGTGGGCTTGGGCTACGACGAGTCGATGATTAGGAGCCTGATAACCCTGCTCCTAGACGTCAGATCTCACCTAAGGAGCAGGAAGGAATATGACTTGGCGGACGAGATAAGGGCTCGACTTAGGGAACTGGGGATTGAGATACAGGACACTCCCAAGGGAACTAAGTGGAGGATGATGAGGTAGGCGGCGAGAGACGTGGGAGGGAGAGGAAAAGAAGGGAAGAAAGTCAGCTCAGGAACAGGGCCGACTTCTTCAGCTTCCTCTTTTGCTCCAGGAACATGACCACGGCGTCGGCAGATAGCACGCCCACCACCTCCCCCTTCTTCGGATCAACGACGGGCAGGCAGCACACCCCGAACTCGTACATCTTGTCTAGGGCCGTCATCAGGTTGTCATCCGGGTTGAGGAACTCCACCTTCCTCACTATATCTATCAGCTTGACCCTGTCCCACTCTGATGTGGGCACGCTGTTGACATCCCTCAGGGCCACGATGCCCACTATCCTCCCATCTTTGGATTTGACGGGGAAGACGAAGTGATCCCTATACCTCAGGAAGTACTTGTTGAAGAACTCCTTTATCGTTAGATCGTCCCTGAGCACCGGAGGAGGATGGACCATGAGCTCCTTGACCTTCACTCTCTCCAGCTCCTCTATCTTGGTGGTCTCCACTATTTTCTGATTCTTCGGGAGGGAGTACTTGCCCGAGATTATGTAAGCCACAGCGGACGCCACCAGCCCGGGGATGATATAGGCCTCTGAGCCTGTCGTCTCGGCGACAAAGGATACCGCCGTCAATGGAGTCTTGAAGGCCGCTGAGAGGAATGAGGACATGCCGAGGGCGACGAACAGGCTCGTCATGTTCGGATCCATGGCGCTCATCGCGGAGCCTAGAGTGGATCCTATCACTATTGAGGGGATGAACACTCCCCCTATGCCCGCGCTCCCCAAGGTTAGGGCAGTCGCCACCATCTTGAGAACGGCCATGCTGAAGAAGAACGTGCTGTCCCCCCCTTGGAAGGACAGCTTGACCAGCTCGTAGCTGAGGCCGAAGGGATATAGAGTTCCGGTGGCGAAGAGGGTCAGCATGGCCAGCAGTCCCACAGCGGCTCCACCCATCACTCCCCTGAGGGTGAAGCTTTTCCCCTCCATAACCTTCTCCACTAGGGAGACGGTTCTAACGAATACGACGGAGAACAGCCCCATGACGATCCCTTCGAGCAGGCCCAGACCAAGCACGTAGAGCGTAACCTCACCGAAGGGCTTGAAGGCCTTGAATATGGGCTCGGCACCCAAGATGGATATGAGGGTAAGGTAGGAGACCACCGAGGATATGAGCGCCGGCACCACCGCCTGATGGGCCATGTCGTCCTTGTATGGGACCTCGAGCGCGAACATGAGACCGGTGAGGGGAGCCTTGAATATGGCGCTCATCCCGGAGGCAGCCCCAGTCAGCAGAAGGATCCTCCCGTCCTCCTCTATTCCTAGTCGGTCCATTAGCCTCTTCACGGCCGCACCTACCGCCCCACCTATGTGTATGCTCGGGCCCTCCAGCCCGGCGCTGCCCCCCGATCCCACCGTGAGTATGGCCCCCACCGTCTTGGTTGGTGCGTCCATGAGGACCATGTCCCCATCTCTGTAGTGGTAGGCATCCAGTACCTCTTCCGTGCCATGGAGATGCGGCAATTTGGTGAACCTGTCCCTCAGGAAGCCGGTCACCGCTATCCCGATGAAGGGGACCACGGGCACGAGCCATATGAAACCGCTCTCGGCTATCCTTCTGAGCATGAACTCCGACGCGTCCAGCACCGATATCTCCAGCAGAGACACGAGCAATCCCGTCAGGAAGCCGACAATAGATGAGACGGTCACCCATTTGAGCAGCATCTTGTATAGTCCGGTGGAAGGTCGAACTATTCTGACCATGTTTCCCTCCGGACCCGGCCCACCCGGGTAAAAATAAAAGAGCTTCCAGCCCTCCCGGGTCCGGGGCAGCATAACTTAATTAGAACTAGATTCCCGGATCGGTCGTCGGGGGAGTTGAGGCATGACTCTTGCCGATTCTCTATCCTTCATAAGGAGGGATAACTTCTCGTTGATGTCCTTCATCATCGGATTCGTGGTGGAGCTGATTCCGGGAATAGGGGTCCTCGGACCTCTAGCAGGCGGGTTCCTGTATGCCTACTTCTCCATGCTCTACGGCGAGATAAGGAGGGATCAGGTCGAGGCCGCTAAAAGAGGTGCTGTGATGGGAGCGGGCGTGTCCTTGGCGGGGGTGGTGGTTGGATTGATGATGTGGGGACCCTACCTTCCGATGATGGGACCGATGCACGCGTCCGCCCTGATCTGGGTGAACGCCTTGGTGGCTAGCCTCATTCTTGGAGCCCTTCTGGGGGGAATAGGCGGGTTCATCTCACTCTACGTGGAGTGATCCCTCACCTTTCCCCGCGGGAGCTGGAGGTACGTCTCAACGGTTTATTAATACAGGCCCCCTAACCTCACGGTGTCATGAGTGAGCTGGTCCGTCCTTGAAGCCCTGAGATCCAACCCAGATATGTTGAAGAGAAGCCTGAAGAAGAGAGGTATGCCCGTGGACGTCGTGGATCGGGCCATAGAGCTCGATGCCAGGTGGAGGGAGGCCGTGACCGAGCTCAACAGGCTCAGGGAGAGGAGGAACGAGATAAACAGGGCGATCCCGAGGGCTAGCCCAGAGGAGAGGGGGAGACTGATAGAGGAATCCAAGGAGCTAGGTTCTAAGGTGAAGGAGCTGGAAGAACTGGTGAGGAATCTGTCAGGGGAGAGGGATTCCATCCTAATGTCCCTTCCCTCTATAGTCCACGAATCGGTTCCTGAGGGCCCCGACGAATCCTACAACGTGCCGGTGAGGTTCTGGGGCGTGCCAAGGGTCCCCAAGAGCAAGCTAGATAGGTTCATGGGGGAGACCGCCGGCTTTGAAGTGGATCATCTAGTCATAGACTGGGAGCCGAGGGGACACGCAGACGAGCTGGAGCTCGTCCTCAGGCAGGGAGATACCCTGAAGGCTGCGGAAGTGGCCGGGAGCAGGTTCTTCTACCTATTCAAGGACATAGTCTGGCTTGAGCAGGCGCTCATCATGCTTGCCCTAGACCACATAACTAGGAAGGGCTTCATCCCGGTGATCCCTCCCTACATGCTTAGGGAACGCTACTACTTGGGTGTTACCGACCTCGAGACCTTCAGGGACAGCATTTACAAGATCGAGGGGGAGGATCTCTACCTGATAGCCACCTCTGAGCACCCGCTCATAGCCATGCACGCGGGCGACACCTTCACCGACGATGAGCTGCCCCGTCTCTACGTGGGCGTGAGCCCCTGCTTCAGGAAGGAGGCAGGAACGCATGGCAAGGATACCAAGGGAATCTTCAGAGTTCACCAGTTCACCAAGGTAGAGCAGATCGTCTACTCAAGGCCGGAGGAGAGCTGGGAGTGGCACGAGAGGCTGATAAGGAACGCCGAGGAGATATACCAGAAACTGGAAATCCCTTACAGGATAGTGAACATAGCTGCCGGGGATCTTGGGGCCTGCGCCGCCAAGAAGTACGATCTGGAGGGCTGGTTCCCGGCCCAAGGCAGGTACAGGGAGCTAGTCAGCTGCAGCAACTGCGTTGACTGGCAGAGCTACAGGCTGAGGATCAAGCTGGACAGGAGGGGGAGGAGGGAGTTCGTCCACACGCTGAACAGCACGGCCCTGGCCACCACTAGGACTATATGCGCCATCTTGGAGAACCACCAGCGGGAGGACGGGGTGGTGGAGATACCGAGGGCGCTGAGGAGGTACCTGGAGCCCTTCGAATCGGCGCCCAAGGATGTAATAGAGCCGATAGAGGGGCTGATGAAGGACTGACCGAGTGACCGGAGATGTCTTCCGGTCTTGCCGGGAATGTGTGGAGGAGGGGAAGGGTAGAGAATTAGAACCACAGCTTCCCCGGGTTCATTATCCCGTTCGGATCCAGCATCCTCTTTATCTCCCTGACGACCTCCAGATAGCCCTCCCCTCTGATAGCCTTTATCTCCTCAAGGAACAGCTCCTTCTTGGCGAGCCCTATACCGTGCTCACCGCTGATCGCCCCACCAAGCTCTATCGCAAGCCTTCCTATCCTGATGAACATCTCTCTAGCCTTCCTCAGCTGATCCTCATCCTTGGGATCGAAGCATATAGTCGGATGAAGGTTCCCATCCCCGGCATGGCCGAACACCGGCATCCTCATCCCGTACTCCCTCCTGAGATTCTCCAGCTCCCTCAGGGCCACCATCAACTTGCTGAGGGGAACGGTTATATCCTCCAGCAGCACCCCAGGGTATGCTCTGGTGACTGCTGCGTAGGCCCCCTGCCTGGCCTGGTAGAGCTGCTGCATCTCCTCAGGATCGTCGCTGGCTCGGGTCCTCCCTCCGCTCTCCCTCATGACCTCCTCCACCTCCCTGGCCATTCTCCATACCGCTTCTCTCGGTCCATCCACGTCGGCCACCACCATGGCCTCAGCCAGCTCGACGTCGTAGCCCAGCACCTCATTCACTATCTCTATGGTCTCCCTGTCCAAGAGCTCGAGCATCATGGGCACGTGACCCCTCCTCCTTATCTGAGATATAGCCCTTCCGGCGTCCTCCAGCCTGTCGAAGGTCCCCATTATCCTGACCACCTTCTCCGGCAGCGGGTATATTTTGAGCCATGCCCTTGTTATCACGCCCAGCGTGCCCTCGGAGCCGATGAAGAGGGAAAGGAGATCTGGTCCCCACCTCCACTTGTAAACGGGCTCCCCTATCCTCAACCTCCTACCGCCTGGGAGGTAAACCTCCATGGCCAACACCCAGTTCTTCATCACCCCGAACTTGGCTCCTCTGAGCCCACCAGCGTTCTCCGCTAGGGCGCCGCCCACTGTGGCCACTCTGGAGCTAGCTGGATCTGGGGGGAAGAAGAACCCGTGCTCTCTACAGGCCCTGTCCACCTCGAGCACTGTGGCTCCGGCCTCGGCCATCACGTAGCCATCGTCCACGTTCACCTGGATCCTCCTCATGGGGGTCAGGTCAAGGACTATAGAATCTGGGCTGATGGGGACCGAGGCCCCAGTGAGGGAGGTTCCGCTTCCCCTCGGTACCACAGGGACCCTCTCCCTGTCGGCCACCTCCAGTACGACCCTGACATCTTCATCTGAGCTGGCCCTGACTACCGCACCGGGAGCCCTTCTGTACTCGGTACTGGCATCCAAGGAGTAAGCGTAAACATCCTCCGGATCTGTCAGAACCTTGCTCTTACCGACCCTCTTAGATATCTCTGAAAGCGCCTCAGGGAATCCCATTGCGATCACGCTCCCGGACCCACACCGGCCCTCCCTGAGTATATGGCGTATGCTCTACCATAAACTATTAGTTCTTGGACGTGAAGGCCCACTGGACAGGATTGGGAGCACTGGCCGCAGAGCACGCACGAGTACAGCCTGTCCAGCACTGCGCGGGGTCTTACAGGATCTCCCCTGACTAGGGAGTTTATCAGGGTCATCCTGCCCCTGGCGGATCTGCTCTCCAGCCTGTCGAGTGCCCTGTAGGTGGGGCACTCAACGTTGCAGAACCCGCACTTCTTGCATTTGTCCGTCTCCCATAGGAGCATCTCGGCCAGATCATCCAACTCGAGACTCTTAGGCTCGGGACTTCGGGGAAGAACCCTGTATCTCTTGAAGAACAGCTTTTCTCTCCTCTCCTCACCTGCATCCGTCTCAACTTCCCTCTCCACTCCGTTCCTCATGGCCTCCGCCACTAGAGACGCGAGGTCATCGACGCCCAAGCCTAGGTTCATGGAATCGAACCCCGTCCTGAGCATCATTATGCAGGCCGGACAGGACGTAAGCACCCTCTCAGCCCCGGTCCCACTAAGCTCCTCAATCCTCTCATAGGAGACCTTCCTGGCCAAGGGTGGCTGGGTAAGCTCCAGACCGCCATCTCCGCTGCATCCAGTGTTAACGCCGTGCCTAGGGGGCTCCACGAGCTCCACCCCCTCTATCCTCCCGAGAATGAACCTGACCTCGTCCACCACGCCGAGGGTCCTGGCCAAGTAGCAGGGATCGTGGTAGGTAACCCTGACCCTCCTGCTCAGCCTGAGCCTCACTCCCTGCCTGGCCATCTCCCGTGCCACGATCTCAACGAAGTGGAGGGCCTCCACCCTCCAGTCCTTCACGAACTCCGGGTAATAGAGCCTGAAGGCGGTCGCGACGATGGGGTCTAAGGTTATTATCCTCCTCACCCCCAGCTCCTCCAGCCTCCTGCTGACCCACTCGGCGTGCTCCTTGAACTCCCTCAGCAGGCCGTATGTGTGAAGGGCGACACCCGATGGGGGTTCATCCTCGAAGAGGTATCCCATCTCTACACCCAACTTCCTGAGAACGTAGACGGCATCCCTGAGCGCCCTCTGATACTTCTCGTTCAGGCCACCCCACAGGGCCCTGGCTCCAACCCTGTATATCCCGAGCTTTCTCATCAGGGGACCCACCCTCGCTAGGGAGTTGACGTCCATGAACCCCTCGAGCCTCTTCAGCATCCTGAAGGCTCCCTCGGCGTACCCCATGACCGGGTACATCTCACCCGAGTAGAAGACCGTCCCGTTTACGGGACCCCTGGGAAGCAGTCCCTTGGCCCACCTCACCCTCTGCTCGGTACCCAGACCCAAGATGTCGCCCGTCTGAGTCGTATTCTCGGCGGCGAACCTGACTATCTCCGGGACAGCCGTCCCCCTCACCTAGCTCACTACCTGGGGAAGCTTATTAACGTAGACGGCTTGATCGTGCCCGGGAGGCCCCCGATCCTGAATCGCCAGCAGGATCCAGATACCTTTATAAATTGGAGATCCACCAAAGGCGGAGAGGTGATCTCGCTGAGGAGGGATCGAGAAACTTCTCATCCACTTCTGTGAACCTCCTTCTGAGAGCGGATCATTTCGAAGCCACGCGAGTCCGGATGATCCCCTGAAGCGAGACCCCGTCTCCTTGAGGAGGTGTCTCTCATGGTAAAGCTCAGGTTGCCAGACGGTAGGGAGCTCGATGCCAGGATAGGGGAGAGGATACTGGATCAGATCCCACCGGGATCGGGCCTCGTGGCTAGGGTTGATGGGAGGCTCGTCGACCTGACATGGGTAGTGCGAGAGGGTCACACCCTGATAGAGGTGCTGGATTTCAACTCGCCGGAGGGGAGGGAGACCTTCTGGCACACCTCCTCTCACATAATGGCCCAGGCGGTGAAGAGGCTGTTCCCAGAGGCCAGGCTTGGGATAGGCCCCGCCATCGAGGAGGGATTCTTCTACGACTTCGACCTGAGAGGGAGGACCTTCACCCCGGAGGACCTGCAGAGGATAGAGGATGAGATGAGGAGAATCGTGAGCGAGAACCTGCCGATCGTCAGGGAGGAGATGGAGAGAGAGGAGGCGATAAAGCTATTCAGGAGCATGGGAGAGGTGTACAAGGTCGAGCTCCTCGAGGAGATGGACGATGATGTGGTATCGGTATACAGGCAGGGGGAGTTCGTGGACCTCTGCAGGGGGCCCCACCTGCCTTCCACCGGCTATGTTAGGGCTCTAAAGGTGCTCAACGCCTCCTCGGCCTATTGGAAGGGTGATGAGAGGAACCCGGTGATGCAGAGGGTCTATGGAATATCCTTTCCCTCCGAGGAGGAGCTCCAGCGCTACCTCAGGATGAGGGAGGAGGCCAGGAAGAGGGATCACAGGATAGTGGGACCGCAGCTCGATCTGTTCTCCATGCCCTCCGAGGTGATAGGGCCTGGACTCGTCATCTGGCACCCCAAGGGGGCGCGGATAAGGAGGGTAATAGAGGACTTCCTAGTGAGGGTCCACCAGAGGTGGGGATACGAGCTGGTCTACTCGCCTCACATAGCCTACACCAACCTCTGGAGGATCTCGGGGCACCTCAACTACTACAGGGACTTCATGTACGTCTTCGAGAAGGAGGGGATAGAGCACGCGGTCAAGCCCATGAACTGCCCCTTCCACATACTCGTGTACAAGTCCAGGAGGAGGAGTTACAGGGAGCTGCCCATGAGGTTCTTCGAGCTGGGCACCGTGTACAGGTACGAGAGGTCGGGGGTGCTGCACGGCCTCCTGAGGGCCAGGGGGTTCACTCAGGACGACGCTCACATCTTCACCACCCCCGAGAAGCTTGAGGACGAGATATCTAGGGTTATAGAGCTGGACGAGTACATAATGAGGTCATTCGGCTTCGGGGAGTTCAAGGTGGAGATCTCCACCTGGGATCCGAGGCATCCGGAGGAGTACATGGGAAGCGAGGAGGACTGGGTGAGGGCTCAGCACGCCTTGGAGGAGGCCCTCAGGAAGAGGGGATATGATTACGATGTGATGGAGGGAGAGGCGGCTTTCTACGGTCCAAAGATAGACGTGAAGCTCGTCGACTCCATAGGCAGGGAGTGGCAGCTCAGCACGATACAGTTGGACTTCAACCTGCCGAGGAGGTTCGGCGTCACCTACGTGGACGCCGACGGGAGCGAGAGGACCGTGGTGATGATACATAGGGCCCTCTTGGGATCGATAGAGAGGTTCTTCGGCATACTGCTCGAGCACTACGCCGGCAACTTCCCCGTCTGGCTGGCCCCGATCCAGGTGAGGGTCCTGCCAGTGGCCGAGAGGCACCTGGCTAGGGCCAAGGAGGTACTGAATGAGCTCCTCAGGACGGGGCTGAGGGCCGATCTGGATGACGCCAGGGGGACTCTGGGATACAGGATAAGGGAGAGCGAGCTGGAGAAGGTCCCCATCCTCCTTGTGATCGGGGACAGGGAGGTGGAGTCGGGAAAGGTGGCCGTGAGGCGCAAGGGAAGGGGAAACCTAGGATCCATGGATCTGGAGGACTTCCTCAGGGAGTTCCGCGATGAGTTCCTTCCACCCGATCTGAGGGGAGGCTCCTCAACTTTTTAGGCTCCCCTCTCTCGTAACCCTATGAGATCGAAACCCCTCGTGCTGGGGGTGGCAGCCTTCGCAGTACCGCTCACCCTCGTGTTCCTCTCCATAGCCCTCTCCCCCTGGTTCAGGTGGGAGGTGAACGCGCTCAGCGACCTGGGAAACTCGGTCAGGAGCCCTGTGGCGCCCCTCTTCAACCTGGGGCTGTCGACCGGCGGCCTGCTCCTGGTCCTCCACTGCATCCTCTACATGGCGAGCAGGTACCCCATCACGTCCAAGCTTATGGCCCTGTCCGGATACTTCCTGCTCCTGATCGGCACGTTCGACGAGGTCTACGGAAGCATCCACTTCTTCGTTTCCCTCCTGTTCTTCTTGGGCATCGCCTTGGCCGCGATAACCTACAGCTACGAGGAGGGGAGGAGCTACCCTCTGGCGTCCGCCGCGGTGATCGCCGCCTCTTGGGCCGTGCAGCTCTCCGGCTTCTGCCCCTGCGGGGAGGCCGTTCCCGAGATGGTATCGATCCTCGTCACGCTCCTCTGGTATCTCGACTCCCTGATGAAGGTGGGGATGAGTCCTAGGTGGTGATCCCCCGTTGGGAGAGCTCGACAGGAGGGCTGCTCTAGGGGCCGTAGTCCTCTTCGGGATAGTGAGCCTAATAGGGGATGTGATCTACGAGGGGGCCAGGGCCGTCGCCCCCTCCTACCTCGGATCCTTGGGTGCCTCCGCCCTGGCGGTGGGATTGGCGTTCGGCCTGTCCGAGTTCGTCGGCCTCGCCCTCAGGCTGGTGAGCGGAATACTGGCCGATGCCACTGGAGCCTACTGGCCCCTCTACCTGCTGGGCTACGGTCTTATAGTGTCAATACCCCTGATGGGTCTCGCCCCCTTCCTTCCGTTGGCCGTGGCGCTTATATTCATCGAGAGGATTGCGAAGGGACTCAGGTCGCCGGCTAGGGACGTGCTGATAGCCTCCCTCTCCCGTGAGGTTGGAGCCGGTAAGGCGTTCGGGCTCCACGAGCTGCTGGATCAGATAGGGGCGATCGCCGGACCAGCCCTGATGGGCACCATCCTCCTGATCAGACCGAACGATTACTCCACCGCCTTCCTCTCCCTGCTAATTCCCTACGTGGCCCTTCTGGCATCGCTCCTCTATATCTACTCCAAGTTCAGGATGATCGCCCCCAGCGGGTGGGGAAATAGGAGAATGGGACTGGCTGGCCTTTCCGGGGGATTCTGGCTCTACACCATGGCCGTACTCCTGAACACGGCTGGCCTGATCCACGTGTCCCTTATAGTGCTGACCTCCAGCGAGGCCTTCTCCCCTTGGATGGCCGCCTACCTCTACGTTGTCATGCAGGCGGTCGACGCCGTCTCGGCACCCCTGGCCGGGCTTGCCTACGACAGGATCGGCAGATCAGTGCTCCTGATCCCCTTCATCCTCTCACCCCTCCCCTCAATCGCGACCCTGATGGAAGGGAGCAGCGTCCTGCTGGCGGTGATCTCATTTGGAATAGTGTACGGGATGCAGGAGTCCGTTTACAGGGCTGCAGTGTCGGATCTCGTCCCCGTGAGGGTGAGAGGAACCGCCTACGGGATCTTCAACACGGCCTACGGCTTGGGATTCCTTGCCAGCGGTACGATCTTCGGCTACTTCCTCTACTCGGGGGGCGCGTTGGAGGGGTCGCTGTTCGCTCTGGCAACCCAGATGGCGGCTATTCCCCTCCTGATCATGTCCTTAAGAATCAATCGAGATTCCTAGCTCCTCAAGAACCTCTCTTATCCTCGTCCTAGCCTCGGCCGACTCGGCCATAAGGGGAGGCCTGCATATCTCCTTGATAGGAGCCCCCATTATAGAGAGAGCAGTCTTTATGGCAGTTGGGAAGGATGAAGCGTGATCGTAGATCCTAGCCAGGCTTGCGAGCCTCCTGAACTCCTTAACAGCGGTCATCAAATCACCCTCTGCCCAAGCCCTCGTTATCGACAGGTGAATCCTAGGGGCCACATTCGCGAGGGCCATAATCCCACCATCTCCCCCGAGGGCTAGGGTGTTGAGCAAGTGATCGTCCATGCCGGTGAGCACGGTGAAATCCGGCCTGACCGACTTAACTCTCACTATGAGGTTCCTCATGTAGGAGATGCTGTCCTTGGTCACCTTGGCACCGACCACGTTAGAGAACTCCTCGGCCAGCCTGAGGTAGACGCTTACGGGTATGTCGTTTCCGGTGAGCGAGGGCACGTTATATATGATGATCGGGAGATCCAGCGAGTTGGCTATCCTGCCTAGGTGATGGAAGAGCCAGTCATCCCTCAGTTTGAAGAAGTAGGGGGGCATCACCACCACTCCATCCACGCCGAGGTCCCCCACCTCTCTGCCCAAGGAGATGACCTCATCTGTGTAATTGGAGCCTATCCCGGAGATCACCTTGGCCCCCTCAGCGGTATCAAGGCTCGCCCTTACTATCTCCAATGCCTCCTCCCTCCTCAGATGGACGAACTCTCCGGTAGTGGAGTTGACGAATATACCATCGACTCCCCTCTCGTCCAAGAAGGAAATCAGCCACCGGAGGGCCTCTAAGTCCACCGAGAGGTCCTCGCTGAACGGAGTTACTGTCGGCACTATCACTCCGGAAAATCCCTTCATACGGGTAACGCGACAGAAGAGCTAATAATCGCTATCCCTTGGGTTTTAGACGGAGAGGATCCTCTGTAAGTGATGGGCATACCTCAGAAGCAGGTAAGCCATCGCCAAGTTGGTGGTGGCCATCAGTATGCCAACTCCTCCGCTCACTCCCATCAGGGTAAGCGCCAACCCGATGTGATATATCAGCGCGTTAGCGATCATGATCTCGAGGATCCTCACGGCCACCACCTCCGCAACTTCCCTCCTACCTCCCTATAAATACAAATCGATCGAGATCGTTTCGTAACGTTTCAGGAGAGATTTCAGGGGTGAGAATCCATTTCCTGCCATCGAAAAACCTCACCTGATTGAATGAAAGATCGCAAATGGAATTAGAGTGCCAACCAATGGTTTTTGAACCTAGGCTGGAGGAACCAGTTATGGCGACTTCGGTCTATCTGGACAACGAACTGGCTCCCAGGCCTCCTGATGAGGTAGTAGACTTCCTGAGGCCTTTCTTCAACAGGAAGGCGTACGGCTCCCCGAAAGTCCCTCATCAGCCCGGTTTGGAGGCCTACGAGTTCGTGGAGGAGGTGCTGGACTACCTCAGCTCGCACTTTCGATCCGATGGCGACCTCACAATCGTGGGCAGCGGCACGGAGGCCAACAACTTGGCCATTTGGAGTATCCTGGAATCTCCAGGCAGGAGAGGAAACGTGGTCGTCAGCTCGGTGGAGCATGAGAGCATACTCGGCATGGTGGATAGGCTCTCATCTGCCGGCATACACGTGAGGAGGGTTCCCGTTGACCGGGAGGGCAGGGTGATCCCAGAGGAACTCACGCGAGCGATAGACAGGGACACCCTTCTGGTCAGCGTCCAGATGGTCAATCAGGAGACCGGGACCATTCAGGACATAGACGCGGTGTCTGATATCACGAGGGAAAAGGACGTGCTTCTACACGTGGATGCCTGCGATGCCCTAGGAAGGATTCCAATCGACCTCTCCAGAGTGGACCTCCTCTCTCTGAGCGGCTCTAAGATCTATGGACCGAGAGGGACAGGGATCCTCTACGCGAGGGAGGACCTTGATCTCAATCCCATGATGTCGGGGAGCCCGGGCATCCAGACCTTGACTCCAGTCGACATAAATATCCCGTCATTGGCCGGTTTTTACATGGCTCTCAGACTCTTCGGCTCACCGGAAGCCTGGAGAGAGGCGAAGAGAGCGAGGGACGAGATAGCCGAGGAGATAGGGGACTTGGTGGATGAGATGAACAGCCCCCCAGATTCCGTTGATACGGTTAACTTCTCCCTGAGAGAGGGAGCGGGATCCCTCATAGTGGAGGCCAGCTCCAGAGGCCTCTATCTATCCCAGGGAACCTCGGAATCCCCAAGTCGCGTCCTCTTAGCTATGGGAAGATCTAGGGATTTGGCAGCCAACAGCCTCATGCTGAGGATTCACCCCTATATCCGCCCGGATGAAGTTGAATTATCGATTGAGGTTCTGACAGATCTCCTGAAGGAGAGAGGACGATGAAGATGCGGGATCTCCCATGATCTTTTCACACATGAAAAAAGGAAACTATTTCAAATATGCTCTGAACTGATCCCCGGTGCCTCTCATGTCTGAGCACAAGCCCACTGTTGAGGAACTCCTCAAGAAGGCTGAGAAGCCTGCCAAGCTGGCCCTCGCCTATCATCCCTTTTACGAGGGCAAGGTCCAGGTGATGCCCAAGTGTGTCGTCAGGAGCGTTGACGATTTCGCCATATGGTACACGCCCGGGGTTGCCGCCTCCTGCAAGGTGATCAAGGAGGACCCGGAACAGTCATTCTACCACACCAATAGGTGGAATTACGTGGCGGTGGTGAGCGACGGAACTAGGGTACTTGGTCTCGGAAACATCGGGCCGGAGGCGGGTCTTCCCGTCATGGAGGGCAAGGCTCTACTGTTCAAGTATCTGGGGGGTGTTGATGCCTTCCCACTGGTTGTCAGGGCCCACAAGCCAGAGGAGATGCTCAAGCTGCTCGAGTGGATCGAGCCCAACTTCGGCGGGATAAATCTGGAAGACATAGAGAAGCCCAAGTGCTACTACGTGCTGGAGGAGGCCAGGAAGAGGCTTCAAATTCCGGTCTGGCACGATGACCAGCAGGGAACGGCCACCGTGGTATACGCCGGGCTGAAGAACGCCTTCAAGGTAGTCGGCAAGGATATGAAGCAGGCTAAGATAGTGTTCTTCGGATCTGGAGCAGCCAACCTGAGGAGCGCCATCGTCCTGATAAAGGCGGGCGTGCCGCCGGGGCACATAATAATGATCGACAGCAAGGGACCCCTGTATCGCGACAGGCCTGATATGGAGGAGATAAAGCAGAAGGACCCGTGGAAGTATGACCTAGCTATGAAGACTAACGAGGAGAATGCTAAGACCATTGAGGAGGCCTTCAAGGGGGCCGATGCCCTGATAGCCATGAGCAAGCCCGGCCCGGGCGTGGTGAAGAAGGAGTGGATAAGGCTCATGAACGACGACCCGATAGTCTTCGCGTGCGCCAATCCGATACCGGAGATATGGCCTTGGGAGGCCAAGGAGGCAGGAGCGAGGGTGGTGGCCACCGGGAGGAGCGACTTCCCCAATCAGGTCAACAACAGCCTCGGGTTCCCAGCAATATTCAGGGGAGTTCTCGATGTAAGGGCCAAGACGATCACCGATGAGATGTGCATAGCCGCTGGGGATGCACTGGCCAAGTTCGCCGAGGAGAAGGGAATCCACGAGGACTACATAATCCCGACCATGGACGAGTGGGAGGTCTATCCGCTGGAGGCCGTCGCCGCTGCGGAGCAGTCCATAAAGCAGGGGGTGGCTAGGAAGATCCTGAGCAGGGACGAGCTCTATGAGAGAGCAGTGAATATAATCAGGAACGCCAGGGAGGCCACCAAGCTCCTGATGGAGAAGGGACTCATACCATCCCCGCCTCCTGAGGAGGAGGTGCTCCAGAGCTACGGTCCGTGAACTTCCTTCCTCTCTTTTCCCTTCCTTTCCCTTTATTCCGCGATGGCGGCTCGGCCGGCATCGACGGGTCACTTTTTAACTCTCAATGACGCATAAGATAGCATGCGACGAAGACAGGGGTTCACGATACTGCTTCTCCTCCCACTAATCACCCTCGTCCTCCCCACTCCATCGGCTGCCTCCTCCAAGGGGTTCAAGGTCCTCGTGGTGGCGAACGAATTCGACTCCGGTGCCGCTGACTCTCTAGAGGCTCATCTGTCCAAGCTGGGGCTTGAGGTGGACAGGAGCACCAGGATGCCCCGGGGCTACGATTTCTACTTCATCCTAGGAGGTCCACTCGCCAGGGAGGTTGGGATTCTGTCCCGCAGGTACCTGCCGAGGGACGAGTCCCAGGCCCTGATGAACGTGAGGGGTTACTGGACCTTCACTCTCTCTCACAGAGGTGGAAGGAGGGTAGCGGTGATCGCGGGACATACGAGGGCGGAGACCTTGGAGGCCGTCGACTCCCTCATAGAAAAGGGGGTGATGGACTTCCTGATCAACGAGAGCGTTCAAGTATCCCCTCCCCTCACCGAGAAGGAGATGAGGAACACTACGGTCCTCCACTTCAGGTGGAAGTTCCCTCCCAAGGTGGGGAAGGATTACGAGGTCTCGCTGGAGGTCCCCCGTCCTCTAGTGGACTTCTTCAGGGTTAAGCCCAGGATGAGGGTGCTGGAATTCAACAGGAGCAGGGACACCCTGATCTTCACCTGGTACCTGATGGTCAGGACCCCCCACGACGACCCCTACATCAATGAGCTGATGCGCAGCCTCGAGTCCATCGCCAACAAAGAGGGGATGAGTGAGTACAGGAAACTGTGGTTCGTCGCATCCTTCGTCCAGAGCATGAAGTACTCGCTGGCCAACGAGTTCTCCCCCACCGGCGATTACCCCAGCTATCCCCTTGAGACCCTGTACAGGGGGAGCGGGGATTGCGAGGACCTCTCCATACTGCTGGACTCCTTCTACGAGGCGATGGGATACAGATCGGCGCTTCTCCTCATGCCCACCCACGCGGCCTCGGCCGTGGCCATGAATCGCGAACTCGTGAGATGGCCCCGCGTGTCGGAAAAGTTGATCAGCTTCGAGGGCATCCCGGTGGTGCTTGTGGATCTCCTAGATCTTCAGAGGAAGCTCGCCAAGGGTCCGGCATCGCTCGAGTTCGATCTCAACGGCAGGAGCTACTTCTACGTGGAAACCACGAACTTCTTCATGCCGGGAGAGGTGCCCGATCTCTCTTGGCTCGCCGATCAGATAGGATGGAATTACAGGGATTTCCCACTGTTCGTGGTGACCATGGACGATGTGCCGGTTCCCCTCATAGCCAACTACACTATAGCCTCCCGGAAGATAGGGAGAGGTCACGGGATCACCCTCATAGCCAAGATGGCAAACGTGGGAGAGAGGGATACAGTTCCCCTGAGCTTGGAGGCCCAGCTCTACCCCCTAAGCCAGGTGGAGGTGGGGGGCAACGATCCCCACCTGGTGAGGCTGGGGGATGCAGGGGACAGGCTGACGATGGATAGGAACGTTCAAACGGTGAACATCGGGATCCTGAGGCCCGGCGAGGTCAGGACAATCGTCATCAACTTCTACACGGTTGTCTCCAAGGTCGGAGCAGGCATCACCCTCAAGTACCAGGGTTCCGCCCTGGACTTCATCAGGATAAGGCCGTTCACCCCGTGAGGTGATCTGATGGCAGGGGATATCCTAGGCAGGGAGCTCAGGCTCGTGTCCTTCGGGGAGAGCCACGGGGAGGTGGTGGGGGCGGTCATAGAGGGAGTCCCCGCCGGGCTTCCCCTGATCGAGTCCGACGTTCAGGAGCTTCTGGACCTGAGGAGGCCGGGCCAATCGAGGTACACCACCGCCAGGTCGGAGAGCGACAGGGTCAGGATAATCAGCGGGGTCTTCAGGGGGAGGACCACCGGCGCGCCGGTAACCATGATCGTCCGGAACGAGGATGTGATCTCCTCATACTACGAGGAGTTCCGCAGGAGGCCGAGGCCGGGACACGCCGATTACGTGGCGGCCCTGAAGTACGGGGGCTACAATGATTACAGGGGAGGGGGCCGGTTCTCAGGCCGGATCACCATCTCTATGTGCATGGGCGGTGCGGTGGCCGAGAAGCTCCTAAGGCGCCTCGGCGTGGAGGTGATCGCCTACTCCTTGGAGATAGGCGGGGTCAGGGCATCCAACTTTGATCTGGAGGGGGCTAGGGAGTACAGGTACAGGAACCCCCTCAGGGCGCCGGACGAGCGCAGCTACAGGGAGATGGCGAGGATCGTTGAGGAGGCAAGAAGGGAGGGCGATAGCGTGGGGGGTGTGGTCGAGGCCATCGCCCTGAACGTCCCCCCGGGGCTAGGCGAGCCCGTGTTTGATACCATAGAGGGGGACGTCGCCAAGGCCATGTTCTCCATTCCCGCTGTTAAGGGGGTGGAGTTCGGCTCAGGCTTCAGGGCCGCCAGGATGAGGGGATCGGAGCACAATGATCCACTGGTCATAAGGGATGGCAGGGTGGCCTACGCCAAGAACGATCACGGCGGCGTTATAGGTGGCATAACGACGGGAGAGCCCGTGGTGGTCAGGGTGGCCTTCAAGCCCACCTCCTCCATAGCCAAGCCCCAGAGGACCGTCGATCTCGAGGAGATGAGGGAGGTGGAGATAAGGGTTAAAGGCAGGCACGACCCGTCGATCGTGCCTAGGGCCGTGGTGGTGGTCGAGAGCATGCTCGCCTTCGTCTTGGCGGATCACGCGATAAGGGCAGGGGTCATACCCAAGGTGCTGAGGTGAACGACATGAATCTGGATGATCTCAGGGCCAGGATAAGGGATGTCACCCTCAGGATAGTCGATCTCTACGCGGAGAGGCTGTCCCTCGTCAGGAAGGTGGCTGAACTCAAGGCCGAGAGGGGGCTCCCGGTGAGGAACAGGGAGGTCGAGTCGGACCTCTGGAGATCGGTCCTCGCGAGATGCGGTGAGGCCGGACTGGACGAATACGACTGCAGGAGGATCTTCAACTTCCTGATCTCCTCCTCGATAAGGGCCCAAGTGCCAGAGGGGGGCGGGGCCGGACCCCACGTGGAGGTGTTCAGGAGGGCCAAGGAGATCGAGAGATCCGGTGAGAAGGTATACCACCTCGAGGTGGGCGAGCCGCCGTGGTCCTTCCCTCCCAACGTACTTGACTCGCTCGTGGAGGCGGTGAAGAGGGGAGAAACGAGGTATGGCACCTCCCTCGGTCTTCCCAGATTCAAGGAGGCGGCCAGCGAGTGGCTGTCCCACAGGGACGGGGTGGACGCGCGACCCGAGCGGGTAATCCCCACCCCCGGGTCAAAGTATGCCATCTTCTCTATCCTATCCACTTTCCTCAGGCCGGGAGACAGGATTGGGTTGATGCTCCCCGCCTGGCCCGCTTACAGGGGGATGGCAGCTCACCTGTCGCTGGAGATGGTTGAGATCAGGTCAATGCGTGAAGTGGAGAGGCTCAGGGGTGTGAGCGCATTCATCCTCTGCTCCCCCAACAATCCGGACGGCAGGGTCTGGACGAGGAAGGAGCTGGAGGAGCTCTCCGAGATCCTGAGGGAGAACGATGCCCTCCTCATAAGCGACGACGCCTATGCGGAACTCTCGTTCGTGGATAGGATGGCTCCCGCCAGGATCTACGAGAACACCCTATCTGTGAACACCCTCTCCAAGGCCTTCGGCATGACGGGCTTCAGGCTGGGCTACGTGATGGGAGACGAGGAGAGGGTTAGGAAGCTCTCGAAGTTCCTGGGGCTCACGATAACAAACGTCCCTGAGTTCCTCCAGGAAGCAGGTGCCTCGGCCTTGGAGTCAGCCAGGGATTGGACCGGGAGGGTGAAGGAGAACCTCGCCTCCTACTTGGACCTGGCCATGAGAAAGCTCGAGGGCGCGCCTCTGGAGATGAACAGACCGGATGGTGCCCTCTACCTCTTCCCTAGGGTCGAGCTCGAGGGCTTCAGCTCCATGGATTTCGCCTTCAGGCTCCTCGAGGAGAGGAGGATAGCTGTCGCCCCGGGATCGGGATTCGGACCCTACGACGACAGGCTGAGGATAACGTACGCCAGTCCTGACGCTGACCAGGGACTCAGGCTGCTGAGGGAGGCCCTACAGTCTTGGAGATCCTGATAGTAGGTACGGGGGATTTCGGGAGCCTCTTGGCCGAGTATCTATCGAAAGGGCACTCCATCCACCTGTTCGACCTGGACAGGGAGAGGGCCCGGAGGCTGGCCCGGAGGGTCAGGGGATCGACGCTGGATTCCCTAGAGGAGCTAGAGACCTTCGATGTGGTGGTGGTCAGCGTCCCCATCTCAGCCACGCCCTCCGTCATATCAACTGTTTCCGGCGGGATGAGGGAGGGTAGCGCCATAGTGGAGGTCTCCTCGGTCAAATCCCCCGTGATGCCGTCACTCAGGGAGGCCCTTCGGAGGGGGCTGAGGGTTGCCTCGATCCACCCGCTATTCGGCCCCGGCATCGGGGACCCATCCAGGGGGAGGGCAGCCCTCATACCCGTATCAAACGGGGAGTCCGAGCTTCGGCTGGCCTCATCCATCCTCCCGTTCAGGTACGTCGTGGTAAGCCTGGAGGAGCACGACAGGGCGATGGCCTGGCTGGCCCTCGTCCACCTCATCCTCCACTCATTCCTCTCGTCGGCCGAGCCGTGGGCGGAGGTGATCAAGGCGCTGGAGACCACAAGCCTCAGGTGGTTCCTTAGGCTCGGCATCTCCTCACTCATGCAGAGCGAGTCGCTTACGGAGGACCTGATGGGACAGAACCCCTACTTCCCCGAGGTGCTCTCGGAGTTCACCTCCTCCCTCGGGCGAGATCTGGGTTCCCTGAGGAGGAGGGCCAGGAGGTGGATGGATCTCTTGGATCTCGAGTCCTCGTACAGGGCCCTCTACGGTGATTCCTAATCCTCAATCTCCGCCGGATTGGCGTCGGTGCTCGGCTCCACCTCCTCCTCGAGTGTCCTCCTGACGAAGACCGGGTGCTGGAAGAGCGAGTGGTGCATCTCCGGGGAGTAGAACTTGGTCTTCCCGTCGAGGCCCCTCCCCTCGAACCTCCTCCTGATGGTGTCGGGATCGACATCGGGCGGGACCACTGACTCGGAGCCGAATGAGAAGGTCCAGTCGTCGGTGAAGGAGGGTATGTAGGTTCTGGCCACCGCGTGCCTGGGGAAGACCTCTCTTATGGCTCTGTAGACCCTCTGGAAGGCGAGCCTGTTTATGTGGAGACCAGTGCTGTGGGTAACCATCAGCCCGCCATCCCCGAGCACGTCCCTGACCTTCCTGTAGAACTCCCTAGTGTAGAGCCTCGCCGCCTGCCCGTAGGGATCCGTCAGATCCAGGATCACCACATCGTACTTCTCCTCGCTTCTCTCAACGAAGGCCCTGCCGTCGCCTATGACCAGCCTGAGCCTGTCGTCATCGAAGGCCCCGTCGGGCACCTGGGGCAGGTGCCTCATCACCAAGTCTATGACCGACCTGTCGAGCTCGACCATGGTCACCTCGCTCACCGGATGCTTCAGTACCTCCCTCAGGGCCCCTCCATCTCCCCCTCCTATTATGAGCACCTTCTCGGGTCTCTCCACCGAGAGCAGGGCGGGATGCACCAGGGTCTCGTGGTAGATGAACTCGTCGTACAGAGACAGCATCACTATGTGCTCTATGAACAGGGACCTGCCATAGAAGGGGAAATCCACCACCTCCACCAGCTGTCCTGCCTCCGTCATCTCGGACGATACGACCCTCTCCACGGGCGTCAGCGTCGCCAGGTAAGGACCCGCATGCTCCAGATAAAGCAGGATGCCATCAACGTTCCTGAGCCCCGGCTTGGGCAGCTTGACGGGCATGGGACCCGATCCCAGCTCGGGCTTAAAAAATTTGTCACCGGAGGAGGGACTTGGAGATCAGCTCGGCTATGGAGTCCGCGTATTCCTCGTCAGCGAATCCCTCCTCCTCCAGGGCGGCCAGTTCACCGTAGATTTCCTCTCTCATGTCCTCAGTCAGCAGGTTGGGCCCCCACTCGATGGCATCAACCCTCAGGATGGAGGCCAACCTCCTGCTCACACCCGTCTCCTCGAACAGCGAGTCGAACCTGCCTAGCAGATCCTTTATCTTGTAGGTGAGCCCCGGCCGCTTGAATCTCAGGTTGGAGATCAGGAACCTCCTGCTGGCCTTCCCCCTGGTCTGCACCCGGTACACCGGGAGGAGGACCTGTTTCAGCGGAGGAGCCGACCTGAGAGTGGAGACCAGCTCCCCGTACGCCCTGGCTGCGCCCTCTAGCCTGGAGGTTAGGGAGGAGCAGGAACTGCTTATCCTCCTCCTTTCCTCCTGGTATTCCCTCCTCATGGAGGAGTCTGGAGGGTACCTCTCCAGCCACGAATCTAGGTCCCCTATCACCTCATCACAAAGCAGCTTCAGCCCCGAGGCCAGACGCTGAAACTCACCCTGGCGTCTCTCGAAGTCATCGAGCCTGCTAATAGCCGACAGGAACCCCTCCGATGATGTGGGCTCGCATCGTCTTTCCCCCTCCATGTTCACTTGGACGGGTGCGGTTTTCGTCAGGAGGGGGAAGAGGAAGCTTGGCGCGATCCCCCTCAGCGTCACCCTCTCAACCGGCGGCCTGAAGTCGGACAATGCCTTGAGACGGGAGGCGAAGGTTCTGTGGTCCATTATCGCCCTCAGGTCTGAGAGGGCCGACTCCCACGCTCCCACATCCTCAAGACTGAACTCCGGCTCCAGTGCGCAGAGCCTGTCGACCACGACGGAGAAACCATCCCCCCGAACCCCCTCAAGCGGGATGTATCCCACCCTTATGGAGTCCACAACCTCCTCCTTCCTGCTGAAGAGGCCCTTCTTCTTCCTCTTCTCTTGGATGAAGGAGAGGATGGCCGTCAGGTGGGCGGCCAGGGTCTGCCTGGGGTAATCTGATAGGATGGCAACAACATCGGCCCCGCTCATGTCCTTGGCCATCTTGCTCTCTCCCCCCGGATATCATCCAGCTCCCTCATCAGATCATCCGGTATGCGCCATCCGACGGATCCCGCGAGCTCCTCAACGTGATCCACCTTGGAGGCTTTGGGAATGGCCACCACCATCGGCTTGGATACGAGCCAGTTCAGGGCCACTTGGGCGGGCGTCTTTCCCAGCCTCGCGGCCACGAGCTTGAGCTTCATAGGCGGTCTCTTGGCGAGCTTGCCCTTGGCCAAGGGGCTGTAGGCCATGAGGGTTATCCTCTCCCTCTGGCAGTAGGGCAGTAGGTCCTCCTCTGGTTCCCTCACCACTAGGCTGTACTCCACCTGATCGGTGACCACGTCATTGTGTCTCATGATCTCTCTGGCCCTCTTGAGCTGATCTAGGGTGAAATTGCTCACCCCCACGTACCTTATCGTTCCCTCGCTCACCAGCTCCTCCATGGCCCTCAGCGTTTCCTCTAGAGGGAAGGAGGGATTCGGCCAGTGAATGAGGTAGACATCGATATAGGTCCCAAGCCTGGCGGCGCTAGCCCTGGCCGCTCTCTTCACCGACTCGTACCCCAAGTTGGTCCCCCACACCTTAGTCACTATGGTCAGCTCCTCCCTGTCGAAGGGCCTTATCGCCTCCCCAACAATCTCCTCCACCCTGCCCCATCCATACATCTCGGCCGTATCGATCAGGGTCATTCCAAGCTCTATTCCTCTCCTGAGAGCAGCTAGAGCTTCCTCCCTGCGAGCGGAATCCATGCCGTAGGTCCCCAGTCCCAGCTTGGGGATCCTGACCCCGGTGCGGTTGAGTTCTTCATATTCCACGCGGATCCCCCACCATCAGCTCTTGGGACAGGGGTATCCCATTGCCGTTCAGATCCCTCTGGAGAAGATCCGACGTCTCGTACCTGTCCGCTCCGGCCACTATCACTATCAGTGTGCCGTATTTCGACTCCACGTGCACTACCTGACCTCCGTGAATAAGGGAGTTCTTCTCCTCATCGGATAGGATCGAGGCCGCCACGTTGGTGGGCATATGACCATCGACCGGGGCCTTGTGCCCCCCCATTATTATGACCAGATCGTATCCTCCGAAGCTGTCTGTAGAGTTGATCCTTTCCAGGGTCACGCCTGATGAGTTGGCGGCGGAGATCAGCATCTCCGAGGAGAGGTTCCAATCTATCTGATTGGAGTAGACGGCCACTCTTCTCACCCTGGTGGTCACGTTAACCTCATAAACCCTATTTCTTGCTCCTGTGAACACGAGGGAAAGGGTACCGGAGGCATTGAGGCCTGGGAGAGAGGTGAGGGTCACCGTCAAGTTGAAGGGCGGAACGGCGGAGTGAGGATTGAGGGAGACGTTCAGCCAGTCAGGGGAACTGAGAACTCCAGCAGATACCTCTCCAGCGAAGTTGCCGGTCGGGACAACTCTGAGCGATAGGTTATCCGTCAAGCCTCCAACGAGCTCGATGCTGGTCGGTCCTATGATGGAGAAACCCCTGCTCTGCAGTACCGTCAGGTTCACAGGAGCCGAGGCCTCCATGACCCCCTTCACCCTTATCATGATGGTGTAATCCCCGCCTGGAGCAGTTTCCGGTACATCTAGTCTCAGAGTGCTGTTGAACGGCGGATATCCGGTTTCCGGGGAAAACTCATAGGAGAGGAACTCCGGCCCCTCCAGCGTGAGGTTCACCGGCTTGGAGAGGTGGCCCGTCACGTAGACCCTGAGGCTCACATTTCCTCCCTGAGTGATATCCACCTCTGGAGCCTCCAGCGCTATTCCCAGGGAGGCCGGCTGATACTCTATCTTAAGGACCGGACCGTTTGAACCGGAGCTCTCCGAGTAGAACTCGTAGTATCCCTCCTGACCCTCGGCCACCTTCACGAGGAGCCACCCGTTGGTCTCCAGCTCCTCATCAACCGCGGCCTGCACGTAGGCAGTGAGGTTCACCGCGGCCGAGGGGGAGGATCCTACGCCCTCGCCCCACATCCTGACTAGGTCCCCGCCCGGCGTGTCCCAGGGGACCCCCGATCTGACGCTGTTCCATGTGGTCCCTATTATGTCCGGGTCTCCCCTCACGTCCCATACCTCCAGGGGCGGGTTGGAGGTGTTGAATGTCCGGAGAACCAGCGTGGCGTTGATTATCTTGGAGTACCTCGGTATGTGAGACCTTATCTCCCCAAGATCGAACCTGAGGAGAGCTCTAGCCTCGGCGGTGGTGTTATTCACCTGGCTCCTAGACACCTTGAGGACCTCCGAGCTGGCGTGCGGCGTGTCGGGATCCCAGCTGGTGATGTAACAGTCAACGTAATTCCTGACGGTGAGCGATCCCACCCCCGACGCGACCACTGGTGCGATGAGAAGTAAGCCCAGGAGGAACGTAAGGCTAGCATAGACCTTCATACATTTCCGGCCTCCTGTCCTCGAATATATCGTTGAGCTCATTTATCTTCTTATTATCCGCCTTGTTGGGGTCTATCTCGGCTACCATGACGTGCTCCCCCTCCCTCGGCGCCTGGACCAGTACGTTCATCCCAGGATCCACGATCAGCGACCTACCCTCGTACTCGAATCTCTTCCCTCCCCTCTCCTCCACTCCGGACCTGTCGGACAGTATGACGAACACCCCATTCTCCACGGCACGGGCCAAGTCGACTGCCGGGGCGAAGGGCAGCACCAGGTTGGAGGGATGGGCGATGACCTGCGCCCCCTTTAGGGCGAGGGTCCTGGCCGCCTCTGGGAACCTCCAGTCGTAGCAAATCATCACGCCCACTTTAATTCCCACCAGGTCGAACACCCTGAATCCGGTGTTCCCGGGCTCGAATAGGAGCTTCTCCTCGAAGAACAGGTGAGTCTTCCTGTATACTCCCTTGACCTCTCCATCCTCATCTATGGCCACGGCCGAGTTGTAGAATCGACCCCCTTCCCTCTCCGCGAAGCCGGCCACCAGCGCGGTGGATGTCTCACGCGCGAACCGGCTCAGCTGACGGACCGTGTACCCACCGAGATCCTCGGCGAGCCTCGATACCTCCTCCTTGCTGAGGAAGAGGTATCCCGTGTTGAACAGCTCGGGAAATATGAGGAGATCAGCTTCCACCCTAGAGGCCAGCTCGAGTGCCCTGCTTACGTTTCTCTCAACCTCCCCGAAGACGGGATCGTTCTGGACGAAACCCACTCTCTTCATGGATATCCTGTGAGATTCCCGCGCCACCCCTATTAATCCTTCACCAACCCCTTACCTGATCAGCTCCATGACGATCAGCAGTATTATGCCGGCGAGGATAAGCTTCCTGCCCTTGTAGGTGAATATGTCGCTGGCCCACAGCACGACTCCCAGGGCTATCAGCGTGCCAGCCATCACCCTCCCTATGGAGATGGCCGACGCCTTGAGGGTGTTCAGTATCCCCAGAATGCTCTGGGTTAACTCATTTATGGCGTCTTGGAAGTTGGAGAGCGGGTCCTGAGCGCTCACCATGAGAGGGGTGAGCAGGAGGGCCATCATCAGCAGAGAGTAAGACAGGAGCCTCATCATATTGACGCTCCCCAGCTCGATAAGGACGGGAAAAAACGCGAGGGAGGAGGGAAACTTTCACGTCACGGCAGCTCCACACTGACCTCCCAATCCCTGGAGCAGGTGAATCCCCTTCTCTCCTTTCCTCCATATATTATCACGGCTTCGCCGTCGGTCACGACGGCCCTGAAGGAGATGATGAGCCGGTCCCCTAAGAACTTGGTGGAGTAGGAGGCCCAGACATCCAGACCCTTCCCCGTGAGGTTCTCCCTGATGGCCCCGACCAGGTGGGAGATCCCCTTCCTCATCATCTCCATGGACTCCGTCAGATTCCCGCCGGCGGAGAATGAATCCTTAACCACGGAGAGGCTGCCTGACTCCAGCTCGGAGAGAACCCTCCTCATCAGATAATAGGATGTCGGTTGACATCCCTTGGCTCGGAAGCTCCTGTGTGCAACCATCCCCAGCAGAGCATCCCTCACCTCCAAGTGAGAGATCACGCTGACTTCTACGCCGCCGTCCCTGCACGCCCCCCCAAAGGCGGGATCAGATCTCCCTACAGCCATCGACTCCCCGACGGAGTAGCCGATGCTTCCCGCGAGGGAGAATCCCTTCGCCCTCAGATCCTCCATCAGCTCTTCCTTGAACAGGCTCCCGTTGGGAGAGGGAGGCTGTATCTCGCATGGGGTGCCGTTCATCCGGGCCAGCCAGGTGTCCACGAAGGCCCTCGCGAATATGAGGGACCTAGCCCTGAGGGTGTCGGCCTCCGCGGCGAGCTCCCACATCCTTGCCTCACCCCTGTAGAGATACCAGTCCCCGTCGAACGATGGCAGACTCACTATGAAGGAGGCGATAAGGACAGCTATCAGAAGCACGACGAGCTCCTTCAAGGGAATCCAACCCTCAAGCTAACAGGGGGCGATGTTCCAGGTATTGAAATGCAGTAGAAGATACCTCTCTCACCCCCGCACGAGCTGGTGAGTTCCCCGGGACCGGACTGACCGAGGAGTATTCTGTATCCCAGACGGTTCACCGTCCTAGCGACCTCGCTGCAGACCCGGGCCTTAGCCCTGACCTGCCATCCCGGATGAATCCACACAGGAACGATCAGAAAGCGCGCCACCAGGAGGATCGATATCACGACCGCCAGCAACCACTTCAACCTAGGACCCCCGCCAGGGAGGCGAGCATGAGGGTGACAAGGAGCAGGGTCAGCAAGGCCTCCGCCATCTCCTCTAGCACCTTCCCACCGCCCCCAGATACCTCGATGCGTCCAACTTAAGGGAGTCCGCCAGTGACTCGAGTTCGTTTCTTATCTCCAGCAGTCTAGCGCACCTCCTCTCCCTGAGGGCTGGCTCCAGTGAGGAGAGGGCCAAGGTGACTATCAGGAGCAGGGCCACCAGCGAGATGGTCGAGAGGGAGTAACTCAACCCTTCTTCCATCCGACCCACCCCACCGTCACCCCTCTCTCCCCCCAGG
>JALWYH010000102.1 GCA_027078475.1 Thermoproteota archaeon | reverse complement strand
GCCCTGTCCAGCCCCCTGGCCCTCGCCTCGTCGCTCGCGCTGATATCCGCCTCCTACGCCCTCCTGAGGGTGGGGACGGCCAGGTTCTGGAGGGTAGCCACGAGGGGCGAGGTGGCGCCGCCGAGAGGGCCAGCCAAGTGGAGCCTGAACTTCGGTGTCAGGGCCGCCCTGATGAGGGACCTCAAGCTCGTGTCCAGGACTCCCAGGATACTGGCCTCGGTGATCATGTACTCATTCATGTTTCCCCTGGCCTTCCTCCTGCCGATGCTGAGCGGAGGGGTCCCGCCGGAGCTAAAGGGCGCGCTGCTCCCCATAGCCCTGGCCGTCGGGGGGCTCGGGGGGTTCTCGGTCCTCTACCTCTACGTGGTGGAGGCGGCCGGGGCCAGGACCCTCTACAGCCTCCCCCTCACTAGGGCGGACGTGGCCGGGCTCAAGTTCCTGGCCCACTCGGTCATGAATCTGCCGATCGCGTGCGCCGTCGCGGCGGTCCTGTCGGTGATGATGCCCAGCGGGGCCTTCCCCGCGCTACTCTACCTTGCGTCATTCCTCGGATCGGCCCTCCTCAACTCGCTGGTCTACGCGGCCATGCTCCCGGATGAGCCGTCCCACTGGTCCACGGAGACCTTCGGCAGGGCCGTTATAGGAGTCATCTTCATAGTGGAGAGCGTGGCCTACATGGCCCTCGCCCTGATCCCGATCCTCGTGCCCGGCTCCGGTGCCCTGCTGGCCCTCGCCGGCGTGGCATCGATTTGGATCTTGGACGGGGCCCTGATGAGGTACGGGAGGAGACCCCTCTGAACATCCCTCCACTACCTCTCCCCCTATTCCTGCAATCGATCCTATCCGGGTTCAGCTCTCCTCCATACCTCCTGGTACCTCCCTGATCCTGAGGATGAAGGCGAAGTAGGAGATCGCTATGCCCAGGCTCATGACGGTCAGGGAGGGCTCCACCAGGTAGGTAAGCCAGGGGTTCCCGTAGGGATTAGGCGAGTAGGGACGCGGTGGGTTGGCCAGCATGTACAGGTTGACCGAGACCGCAGCCCCCGCGAACCCCAGCAGGGCCATCCATCCTCCCGCCCTGGCGATCCTCGAGATCTCCAGGAGGTTGATGGGCCAGCTCAGGTAGACCAGCAGGACGGTCACGCCCCACATGCCCAGGAGGATGTGCCAGTGGCCCACGTTGTAGGCCAGCTCGGCCCAGTCCCAGGCGGGGTCCCTGAACGGCGGGTTGAAGAACAGCGGCTTCCTGAGGCTCATCGCGACTAGGGCACCCGGAACCGCGACAGAGGCCCACATTATCACGTTACCCAGGACGAGGCCCCACTTGAGGGAGTTCCCCCGGGCGCGGAGGCTCAGGATGGTGGTTCCCAGGAGGAGCATCAGGGAGGCGGGGGTTATCACCACGTGGGCCGCCTTGCCGGAGGGCCAGACGGTGTAGCTGGCCAAAGCCGCCAGGAGCTGCCCCGCCCATATCAGGTAGAGTGAGGCCCTGGCGGCTCCCCTCTCCTCGACATCGAGGAGGCTCGCGGCCGTGAGGAAGATCAGGGTGAGGGCCAGCAGGAGCATCGCGTGCTCGTGGGCGGTCAGGGCCCTCCAGAGGGAGTTCCCCTCGGCCAGGTCGGGATTGAGGCGGGACTCTATCAGGGCCCTCAGGAAGCTCGATCTACCCTCCATGAAGCTGGAGCCCAGGAACCCGCCTATGACGGCTCCGAGGAGCATCAAAAGACCGGACAGCCTTATGTTGGACTCGAGGAAGCTCGAGGGCCTGTACCTGATGAGGAGGACGAGGCCCGCCGAGAACATGGCGGCGAGTCCTGCCACGTAGAGGCCGTGCCACAGGTGGTACCTCCAGGCGTAGGAGTAGGTCAGCCCTCCCGCCACGGTCATCACCGCCCCGGCCCCCATCAGATCCACGAGCTCCCAGCTCATCTCCTTCCTGACAATCAGCGGGATCACGGTGGCGTACACCAGGAGGGCGAAGACGCTGTGGTAGACGAATGTCAGCCTGGCCAGGTATTCGGATGCCCCGGACTTGGGGACCACCTCGGCGGCTCCCACGGCCGGGTTGTACCTGCTCCCCGGCAGGGTTGCGGGAAGCCCGATCCCCTGCCTCAGGCCCTGGAAGGGAGGGGAGAGGAGGACCAGGAAGCCGACGACCAGCACGAGAAGCGTGGAGGAGAGGGCCAGGTGGAAGGCGAGCCTCCCCATGCTATCCCCACCACCGCCCGGGTGACCCTTATTAACATGCCAGGCGTCATGCCAGCTCGTCAGAGTTAGGGCAGCCTAACATTTAATAGTCTATGACGTGTGTCATAATCGATGACCATGAGCAGGCAGGAGTGGATGGACGAGAAGCTCGATCAGATCAGAGATATATTGAAGGAGCTGCACCGGGGCGCCAGGTTCGAGGACCTGAAGGAGCGGTTCAGGGAGGTGCTCAGAGGGGTGTCGCCGTGGGAGATACCGCTGGTGGAGCAGGAGCTGGTGGCCCAGGGAGTGTCTCCGCTGGAGATAGCCAGCCTCTGCGACCTTCACGTGGCACTGTTCAGGGAGTCGCTGATGGACACCAGGCTGGAGGGGATAGAGCCGGGTCACCCCGTGGACACCTTCTTGAGGGAGAACGAGGAGATCCTGAAGGACTCGGAGAAGCTCATGCTCTACGCCAGCTCCCTGGCAAAGGTTCAGGGTGATGAGAGGGAGAGGGTCTTCTCCAGGCTCAGGGAACTGGCATCGCAGCTCAGGGGTCTGAGGAGACACTTCGTCAGGCTCCAGTTCCTCCTCTTCCCCTACATCGAGAGGAGGGGGTTGACCGCAGTTCCGAGGGTGCTCTGGACGAAGCAGGATCAGGTGATGGCCAAGGTGGGCAAGCTGAACAGGCTCCTGGCCAATCCAAGGCTTGAGGATGCCTCCTACCTGGAGGAGGTCCGGAAGCTTTCAGATGAGCTTTCCAGGGCCCTGGTGGACATGATCTTCAGGGAGAACAGGATACTCTACCCTACGGTGACGATACTGCTCACGCCAGGCGAGTGGTCAGCCATAAGGCTGGAGGAGCCCGCGGTGGGCTACTACAGGGTGGAGCCGAGGGAGGGCTGGCGGCCCGTGGAGCCGGTGTATCCCCACCAGATTGCTGAGGGGATAAGCGAGGAGCAGATAGCCCAGATGCCTCAGGAGATGAGGGCGATGACCTCCCTCATGGAGTCGAGGGATGAGCACGTCCTAGTGAGGGCCGGCGATCTGGAGCTGAGGAACGGCTACCTCACCCCGCGGGAGCTGGACGCCCTGCTGAGGACCCTCCCCTTCGAGATCACCTTCGTGGACGCCGACGACAGGCTCAGGTACTACTCCGCGAGGGATGACCTGATCTTCTACAGGTCCAGGACCGTCCTCGGGAGGAAGGTGGAGCTCTGCCATCCCCCCGGAAGCGTCCACATAGTCAAGAGGATAGTCGAGGAGTTCAGGGCCGGGAAGAGGGACGTGGCGGAGTTCTGGATAGATATGGGTGGCAGGAAGATCCACATAAGGTACTTCCCCGTGAGGGACGACCACGGCAACTACCTGGGCACGGTGGAGGTGGTCCAGGACATAACCGAGATACAGGAGCTTGAGGGGGAGAAGAGGCTGCTGGACGAGGATCAGCCGGGGGCCGGGAGCTGAAACTCCTTCCCAGACCCGCTCACCCTGATGGAGCAGCCGCCGTGACAGGCCAGCAGGCCGACCTCCCCCTCTCCCAGCTCCCTCAGGGGAATCTCGACCCTGTCGCACGACAGGACGGCCCTCCCGGGCCAGGTCAGGGCCAGCAGGCCGCCACCGATCCTGGCGTACCTCATACCTCCTCCCAGCTCCCTCCAGTCCCAGCCCGGGTGATCCCTCATCCTGGCGTAGAGCACGGTCATCCGGTCGGTGGGGGATCCAGCGCAGCCGGGCACCTCGAGGGAATTCCCCTCGACTTGGATCCGGGCTCCCCTGGGAACCAGGAGTAGAAGGGTAGGGGTGTGGAGGTACATCTCCTCCTCCCCCTTGCTCATGGGCACCTCGCCCCTGTAGATGGAATGGCCCGACAGCGAAACCTCCAGCGAGGCACTGCCCTCCCTCTCCCCCCTGGAGGGCATGAGGATCCAGTACCTGAGCAGGACCGGCAGCCCGTCATCCTCCCCACCGCATCCCCTGACGACGATCAGCTCCACCGAGGCGGTCCTGCTCAGGTACTGGATCCTCATGCCCTCCAGGGGGGAGAGGG
>JALWYH010000101.1 GCA_027078475.1 Thermoproteota archaeon | reverse complement strand
GGCAATTCCGAAAAGAAGGGAAAAGTCAACGTTCGGCCGACGTTCGGCCGACGATCGGACAACGATGGGGAGGACAAACATCCGGCGCAGGCGGCCTACACCCCCAGCACCTGGATCACCACCTCTACGCCCGGCGCCCCCACTGCCTCCCTCCAGTCCCTACAGGCCCTCTCAAAGCCGAACCTCTCAGCAAACTCCCTGGCACGCCCCGGCCGCCTCGAGTACACGGCCACAGGCCTCGGCAACACCCCGCCTATCCGCCTGGCACCCCAGATAGCCGCCGCGTGCGCACGCCCCGCAAAGCCCGTGCCCAGCAGGGCGACGCCAACCTCCTCCACAGTCCTCGCCCACAGTATACCCCGAGGCCGGGGGTAAAACTATTGCCGAACAAGAGTTGACACCCGTTTAACTTATTTGTTGACTGCAAATTATGATAATTATGAGTCAACAATTCGTGGACAGGGAGAGAGAACTCTCATTTCTAGAGGAGAAATACAGGGAGCCAGGCCCCCAGCTCATAATAGTCTACGGGCGACGCAGAATAGGCAAGACGGAGCTCCTCCTCAGGTTCGCCCGGGACAAGCCTCACATATACTATCTCTGCGAGAAGACGCGCGTCGACGCAAACCTGAGAAAAATGGCCGCTAAAATGGCCGCCTACCTCGGCGCGGAAAGCTTCGCAAAAATAATGTTCGCCGACTGGGAGGAGCTCTTCGCCGAGTTCCTCCGCTGGAAAAAGGGCGACGAAAGACTGGTTATAATACTCGACGAGTTCCCCTACCTACTCGAACTAGACAAGGGCCTAGCATCCCTCTTCCAGAAAATATGGGACACGCATCTCTCCAAGAGAAACGACATATTCCTGGTACTCACGGGCTCCAGCATAGGAATCATGGAGACGCAGGTGCTCGGCTACAAAAGCCCACTCTACGGCAGAAGAACAGGCCAATGGAAGGTAACCGAGCTGCCCCTCCACGCCATACGCGCCTTCACCCCAAACTACACATTCGAAGACGTGCTAAAGGTCTACGCGGCCCTAGGCGGCGTCCCAGCCTACCTCTCACTCCTAAACCCGGCCCTCCCCCTCTCCCAAAACATA
>JALWYH010000100.1 GCA_027078475.1 Thermoproteota archaeon | reverse complement strand
GGAGTAGGCGAGGGAAGGGTGCCACCAGCTGGCGACGAAGTCCTCCTGCTCGAACATCCCCGTCGCGGGGAGCACCACATCGGCCAGCTCTGCGGTCTCGGTCCACATCACATCGTGCACCACGGAGAAGAGGTCCTCCCTCCTCATACCCTCGCGGAAGAGGTCCGATCTGGGTAAGGTCACCGCGGGGTTCGAGTTGTAGACGTAGAGGAACTTGAAGCGACCGAAGGACAGCAGGGAGGGAACGTCCAGCATGTTCACCCTCCTGTCCTCCCCCAAGTGCCTCCCCTGCAGGTAGGCGGTGTCGAAGTCGCGGGAGGAGTTGCAGAAGAAGAAGCCCCTGTGAACTCCCACCAGCGCCGGGATGAGGGAGATGACTCGGACCGCCTCCGCCCCGTACTTGGTCTTCTGCATTCCCACCCCGATGTACGTGACGCTGGGCTTCAGTCGGGAGTAGTCCTCCGCGAGCTCCCTCACCACCCTCTTGGGGACCCCCGTGACCTCCTCGACCAGTTCGGGGGTGTACTTGGAGATGTGCCGGGCGTACTCCTCGAAGCCCGCAGTGTATTCCGATATGAAGTCCCCGTCCACGCCGATCTCATTTATCAGGTACCACGAGATGCCCGCGGCCAGCACGGAATCGGTCCCCGGTTTCACCCTGACGTGGTTCCCTAGAAGGGAGGTCCTCGTCCTCCTAGGGTCGATCACCCATATGGGTACACCCCTCGCCTTCAAATCCGCGAGTATGCGGTAGGCGTGCACGCTTGACGAGGCCGGGTTCGCCCCCCACACCACGACCATCTCGGCCCCCTCCAAGTCCTCCGGGAAGGCCCCGTAGCGCATGCCGTAGTGTAGCTCTAGGGCCAGCTCCCCGGCCTCGTCGCATATCGTGTACTGCACCCGGTAGGCGTTGAGGGCGTAGGCCAGTCTGAGCGGGTAGTTGAAGTTTATCAGCCCCGTGTTGCCCGAGTAGTTGAACACGAGGACCTCCTGCGGACCGTGATCCCTCATAACCTCCTCGAGCCTGGAAGCGATCAAGTCGAGGGCCCGGTCCCAGCTCACCCTCCTGAATCCGTTTTCGGTCCTGATGTGAGGGTAGAGGACCCTCCTGCCGCTGGAGTAGTAACGGGGAAAGTTCAGGGCCTTGGGGCACGCGAAACCCCTGGTGACCGGGTGATCGGGATCGCCCCGCACCGAGGCCTCGGGACCCTCACCCTCTAAAATTAGGGAGCAGCCATCGAGGCAGTCCCTCTGGCAGGCGACTTTCATTTGGGTGGGAGACCCCCGAGTGGACTTAAGCGTTCACCCGAAGGGAGTTCCTCCATCAACTCCTCATCAGTCCGAATCTTCCAGTCTAGACATACCCGAAGCAAGACTGAAGAGGGCTTCGACCTCGTCCTCTTCATCGGCGCTGGCAACTAGGGGATTTATCCTCTCGTCCACCCGGAGGGCCAGCTCCACCACCGCGTCGGCATCGCGCAGGTCGTACCTGTCGAGGACCACCAGCACGTTGGAGTCATGGACCTCCTGATCAGGGCTGGGAAGAGCTATCACCCGGAGGAGTCTCCTGCCGAATCGGGACCTGAGCTTCCGGGAGAACTCTATCACGGAGTCCAGCCACGACTCCGAAGCGGAGGTCTCAACAACGATGGGAAGCATCTATTGATGGGCCTCTCCTAGCTAATAAGGTTGAGGACGCGGCCGGGCGATCCGAAAGATGACATGTCCGATGATCCTCTGAGGTCATCTTTATTTTGTATAACAGCAATTATACAACTATGACTCTAAGAATTACCGTCGACAGGGAAGCCTGCATAGCGTGCGGGGTTGCTCCCACCCTCTGCTCGGAGGTTTTCGTGCTGGAGGGGAAGAACAGGGTAGTTGACGAGTACAGCAAGGAGCTTTCCGACAGCCTGTCCGTGGGGGAGGTCCCAGACGAGCTGAAGGAGTGCGTGGAGAACGCGGCAATGTCCTGCCCGGTGGAGGCCATCAAAGTAGAGGAGGTATGAGATCAGTCGCCCAGCAGGCGTCTCACGAAGCTCTCGATTGCGTCCGGATCTAGGGCTGGACCCTTGAACACCCAGCCGTTCACCACGACTGCTGGCTCCCCCTTTAGACCGTACCTCAGCGAGATCCACACCCCCTTCAGGGAGTCCGCGCTCACCAGCTCGACCTTCACCGATCTCCCGTACTTGGATAGCCTCTCAGCCAGGGCGGCGGCCTGCCTGAGGTCGTGTACCATCCACCAAGGATACTCGTGCAGCTGCTCCCCGCCATACCTCTCCTCCTCCGGTGTAGTGAAGTGGCAGCAGGGTGCCGTGGTGAAGTAGACCGTGGGGAAGAGACCGTATATGGTGACCTTGACCTTGCCTCGCACGGGGAATCGGACGGCACCCCTATATTACTTTTCACGCATCATCGATTGCTCCTCACTCGGTGGGATCCGAGCGGCTTATAAGGGACGAGTGCTCCTGCTAGCGGGCTGCAGCATGGGAATCCCGAGGCTCGAGTGGACCTCCCCCACCCCCTCCTCCATTACTCTCGCCCTGATCCTCGCGTTCATCCTGATTGGAGGCCAGATACAGGCCTATGCGTTCGTGGACGGTTCCCCCGGAATCGAGCCCCCTCCCCTGTATGAACTGCTCAGGCCCCTGTCAGTCTGGCCAGCCATGATTCTGCTCTTGCTACCGTGGATTCTCCCCGGGCAGGTCCTGTGCGGGCTGGTCCCGTGCGGAGCCCTGGCTGCGGTGTCGACCCCGGCGCTGCTCATCCTGACCTACCTAGAGTCCGCCTGGTTCGTTCGCTCGTGGAGGCTCTCCGGTGGACTGGCGAGGGGACTGTCGGTGGTCGCATCCCTGCTGCCCGGCCTGCCCTCCCTGCCCCAAGTCCCGATGGATCCCATCTTCTTCCTCTCATCCTTTATCCTGACCTCGCTGGTGGCCGCGGTGCACATCGTGTCCGCCTACGGCTTGATGAGGGCCCTGCGAAGGGGACCTGGCCTGTCGCGGGAAGGGGGCTCAGCCTGAGGGGTGCCTCATCATCCCCGATATCTCAGGTGTCCCCTCCAGCCTCATCGCCTCCCTTTAAGGTCCGGGAGCCCCTTATTAAACGGGTGATCCATCGTTGGGGAGAAGGGTCCTGATTCCCGGGGATGTGAGGGAGGAGATGGTGGGGCACGCCCTCGAGGAGTATCCAGGGGAGGCGTGCGGTCTCCTGGCCGGCTCTAGGAGTGAGGATGGCTCATTCCGGGTCATGGCGGATTACAGGACGAGGAACTCGGCCGCATCGCCCCTGATGTACGAAGTGGATCCTGAGGACATGTACAGGGTCCTGATGGAGGTCGAGCGCAGGGGAATGGAGGTTATAGGGGCTTATCACAGTCATCCGCTGGGCAGGGCGGTGCCATCGAGGCTGGACGAGGAGAGGGCCCACCCGGGCTTCCTGTACGTGATAATCTCCGTGCCCAGGGTGCGCATCAGGGCCTTCCTCTGGGAGGGCAGGTTCGTCGAGCTGCCCATCACCGGGCGGTGAGGTGGCGGAACACCTCACCTGTCTGCCCTGTCTTCCCTTCCCCCTCTTCTCCCCTTTTCTTCTCCCCCATTCCTCGAGGGGGATTCGATCCAGCCCCCTCGGAGGCCAGCATGCGTGGGCTGATCGCGACCTCTCGGAGCGGGGGGGCGTGACCTTGGGCTGCAGGCCGATGGCACCTTTATAGCGTCTCCCTCCGGGACTGGTGGATGAGGGTAGATCCCTTCCTAGTCGAGAGGTTCATGGGGAAGTACGAGCACCAGGTGGAGCTGAACTTGGCCGAGACCTGCGTCAAGCCGTTCAGGCTGGGTGAGTTCCTCAGGCTCGTCGGGCGAGAGGACTACCTGAATGAGCTCATGGACCTGCCTCTCACCTACGGCCACGTGGAGGGGCTCCCCGAGTTGAGGGAGAGGATCGCGGGGCTCTACAGGGACCTGTCCCCGGATGGTGTGCTGGTGACAAGGGGAGCCATAGATGCGAACTTTCTCGCGTTCTTCAGCCTTGTGGAGCCGGGGGACAGGATAGTATCAATTTTCCCGGCGTATCAACAGCTGTACAGCCTGCCCAAGGCCTTCGGGGCCGAGGTGAGGCTCCTCCATTTGAGGGAGAGTGAGGACTGGCTGCCGGATCTCGACAGGCTCTCCAGGCTAGCCGATGGGGGCGCGAGGTTGCTGGTGGTGAACAACCCTCACAACCCGACGGGAGCACTGCTGGAAGAGAGCCACCTGCGCGCTATATGCGACATAGCCGGGGATGCGGGCGCCTACGTCCTAGCCGACGAGTCCTATCACGGGCTCGAGCTGGGGGAGGAGAGGGTACCCTCCATGCTGGATGTCTGCGACAGGGCCATCGTCACCAGATCGTTCTCCAAGTCGCTGTCCCTCACCGGCCTGAGACTCGGGTGGATAGCCACGAGGGACGAGGGAGTGATGGAGGAGCTCATGGGCCACAGGGACTACACCACCATAAGTGCCAGCATCCTGCTGGAGCACCTCGCCCTCCTGGCCATCGAGAACATCGAGAGGATATACGAGAGGAACAGGGGGATCGTCAGGGAGAACCTCGAGGTCGTGAGGGAGTGGGTCGAGTCCGAGCCCTCGGTGGACTGGGTTCCCCCGCGGGCCGGGACGGTTGCCTTCCCCAGCTACTCGCTCGATTTACCGTCTGAGGAGCTGGCGCTGCGCCTGATCAGGGAGAAGGGGGTCTTCGTTGTTCCTGGCTGTTGCTTCGAGATGGAGGGTCACTTCAGGATAGGGTTCGGAGGGGACGGCAACGAGCTGAGGGAGGGGCTGGCGAGGTTCAGCGACCTTCTCTCCTCAATTCAGGGGGGCCCGGTGATCTGAGGCCCTTCAGGATCGGGACAGGATCAGTTCGAGGACCAGGATGTCTGGCTCGTCCAGCTCCCACTGGGAGAAGCCCATCTTCTTCAGTCTGGATGCGATATCGCCCATCTCCCCGGGGATCATGAGGCTCACCCTCGTCCCCATGCGCGACGCCACCTCTTCCATGCCAGCCACCACTTCCTCCACCCTAGAGTAGTCCATTGGGGTGAACGACGGGTGGGGGTCCTTGGAGACGAGGAACCCGCGGCAGTCCACCGAGTAGGCGGTGGTGTTGGCCCGGAGCCATTCGAGGGTCCCGTCGCACCTCCTGATGAACCTCCACCCCACGGGTATCAGGTCGAGATCCGGCAGGTCCGGCTCGATCTCCGTGAGTTCCACACCCCTGACCCGGGCCTCCTTGAGCAGGTGATAGAACCTCCCCACTATCCTGAAGCCCGTTCTCTCCCCCAGATGCCTGCTCGCGTCGTTCCTCACGTAGGTGGCGTACATCAGGCTCCTCAATTTTCCCTCAGAGGACATCTTCCTTCCCAAGGACAGGAGGAAGTTGTGAAGCTTCCAGGAGAGGCCCCTCCCCCTGAAAGATGGGTGTATCCTCAGCCCCTCCATCCAGCCGACGCCGCACGGGAGCAGCGTGAGCTTGGCGGTACCCACGACCCTTCCCTCCTCCTCGAGGACGTAGAAGTTGCCGTCCTTGAGCCACCGGTGGAAGACGTCCGGTAGGTAGTCGTGTCCCTCCCAGGTGAGCTTCCCTATCTCCTCCACCTGAGGGTAGTCCCCCTCCCTGGCCTCCCTTATCAGCGGCATCGACCATTCAGCCCCCGAGACCGGATTAAATCATTTCCCGCCCGCATCACAGGTTGATCAGGTAGGCCCCCGTCAGCAGGAGGACCATCCCGAGGATGAACCAGATGAGGGAACGGGCCATAGCTCCCCTCACTCCGACGACTCCCCGGCTCCCTGAAAGTTCAAGGAGCAGTACCGCGAGGCTCCTGAGCAGGAAGATCATGGCTAGGATGATGAGGACGATCCCCGAGGAGGTCGCGGCCATCCTCCAGTAATCTCCCCTCTCCGCCAGGGGAAGGAGCGTTTCGAAGAGGAGAGATGAGAAGAAGGAGGCTACGAGGAGCAGGAGGATTATTCCGAGTGGGAGACTGGCGATACGGTCCCCTATACCCTCGCGACGCTCTCGTCCCTCAGCTCGATCTCGAGAATGGGATGATGGCATGCTTTCAGTGCCCGCCCCCTATCTAGGCTGCTGGGATTTAGACTTAGTCCCCCTATCTCTCTGCCTACTTTTTCCTTTGCCTTCGTCCTTGTCCTCGGTCTCCTCACTCCCTCTCCCTCCTTCCTTTCCATCCCTCCCCCACCATCCTCTCGAACATGAAGGTGAAGAACACCAGCAGGGCCGCTCCCGATATCGCCCCGGAGTAACTCGGGGGGATTCCCAGGCCGAACGTGGTGAAGGTCATGGAGCCGTGGAGGATCGCGGGGATGTAGACGCACCCGAGCCTCTCCCTGATGATCCCCAAGACCAAGCCCATGAACATGGCTGACGCCGTTATGGCGAGGACGGGGAGGTCCAGCCCGTAGATCCCCCTGAAGGGGTTCACTCCCGTGAGGAGGTGAGGCAGGCCGAAGAGGAAGATGCCCGTTATCAGGGTGCCCTGCGTCCACTCCACCCTCACCCCTATGAATGACCGGTACTTCCTGGTGAAGACCTCGTTCAGCCTGGACTGAACGTATCCCCTGAAGAACAGCTCCTCCGAAAGACCCACGAACACGTAGTACCAGACGAGGTTCTCGACGATCCTTACCGGATCGATGGCCCCGCCCCGTATGAGGTATATTGCAGTGCCCAAGGAGGATGCGCCGGCGAAGAGGACCAGGATGTATAGGGACCACCTGAGGCTCCTCCTGGGATCGGGGGGGAGGAGCCCGTAGTCCCTCGGCCTTCCGTGGATCGCTATCCCCGCGAGGGCAAGGACCATCATTATGACCTTCGACTGCCAGCCGTAGCCATTAGCCGGTTGCAGGTACCACGCGGCGAGGAGGAAAAGGACCTCCGCCAGTATAGTTTCGGCCAAGGCCCTTAACCTCTCGGACATCTGGAATGGATTACCTGAAGAGGTTATTAGCTTTGAACCTCTCTGTTCTCCCTCGAGTGATCTCCTACCTCCTTCATACCCACCTGACACGCTTTCATCCGGCCAGCACATCCATCTCGTTCACTGCTGGGGCTAGAAGCCATATCCGTGGGAGCTGTTAGATGAACACCAAGGGGGATGGATCGCTACAGGGTCGGGAATCGAGAACCATCGAGGTTATTAAAAAGGAGGGTGGGGAGCCCCGAAAGGTGCCAGCCCATGTCCGTCATGCTTCGAGACCTGTCCGGGATTGAGGGTGCCATCGAGGGAGGACCGTACCCGTCAAACCTCGATCTAGTGGCCGCGTCCCTCTCGGGAAAGCATGGACCTCTGGCGAATTTTATCCTAGAGGAACTAGCGTTCTGCTTCGAGGAAGTTCCTGAAGATGAGATGAGGGCCATGCTGGAGCTCAGGGAGGGAGCCCTGTCCAAGGTGGATGAGCTAATCGAGGCGGCCTGCGCAAACATAGAGGAGAATAGAGGTCACTGTTATAGGGCGGGAGACAGGGGTGAGGCCCTCAGGATCGTGAGGGATCTTACGGGAGATGGAAGAATCGTTATCAAGTCGTTCGACTGGCTGGTGGAGGAGGTTGGGGTTGGAGAGGGATTGAGTGAGGACAATGAGGTGCTGGATACCGCGGTGCCTCTGGCCGCTCCATCGCTGATCTCCCGGCTTGGGGAAGAACCGCTGGTGAGAAGACTCAGAGATGCAGGCCTCAATGTGAGCGGAGATGTGGAGGGATTCCTGAGCCGGCACTACAGGGATAGACTCTACAGAGCTGGGGTAGGCATCACCGGGGTCAGAGCGGTGGCTGCAGATCCCGGAGCCATGGCCTTCCTCCCGGACAGCGGCATAGACAGGCTCGTCACCATGACACCGGAGGTTCACATAATACTTGCGGGGCTGGAGGACGTGGTTCCTACCTATGCAGATGCCTTCAGGCTGGCCGAGTTCATGTCCAAGTATTCTCCCGGCTCCTACTCCTTCCTGGGATTCGTCGGTGGGCCCAGCAAGACCGGAGATATAGAGAAGAGGGTGACCTATGGGGCTCATGGTCCCAGAGAATTCCACGTCGTGTTCGTCGATGATGGGAGGAAGAATGCGATTAAAGGAGAGCTTGGGAAGGCCCTGATCTGTCCCAGGGCATCCAAGCTTCCCTGTCCCGATGTATGGCCTCTGTGGGATGAGATACTCGGTCTGAAGCTCGGGGGAGGAAAAGCAAGTGGGAGGGGGTCCTGTCCCTTTCCCTGAGCTGATCCAGGCTGAGTCTCCCAGTGTCCGGATCTAGAAGGTCTCCATGATCCTCTTCCTTATCTCCCTGAGGACTTCCGGCTGGTTTATCTTCATGGGACAGGCCTCTATGCATCTCCCGCAGAGGAGGCAGGCGAAGGAGTGATATGAGGCAGTCTCCTTGTCCCCAGTGACGTATTCCCACATGACGCCTATGCCCCCGGAGTATGCGGACTTGAGGCCGGCCCAGTAGCCACCAACGACTCCGAACACGGGGCAGAGATACTGGCAGGCCCCGCATCTGAGGCAGTAGAGGGTCTGCTTGAGGATCTCGTCCCTGGAGGCCTCTCTCCTCCCGTTGTCTAGGAAGATGACGTGATACTCGTCGGGTCCGACGTCGGCAGCGGACCTCCTCGCTGGACCCATTATAGTGTTCACATATGACGTGACCTTGTAGCCCCCGTACCTGCTTATGACCTCTACCACTTTCCAAGCATCATCCATAGTGGGCACCAGCTTCTCCATCCCCACCACGGCCACGTGTTTGGGTGGGAGCGAGACTGACAGCCTTATGTTGGACTCATTCTCTATCAGGAAGGTGGCTCCAGAGTCGACAGCGAACACATTGGCTCCACTTATGCCCACGTGCGCGTTGAAGTACTTATCCCTCAGGAACTTCCTGACTAGGGCCACCATCCCCTCCACATCGTCCTTGTCAACGTCCACTCCCATGAACTCCCTAAGGAACTCGGCCACCTTCTCCCTAGTGAGATGTATCGAGGGGGATATGAAGTGCATGGGCTTCGGACCAAGGAACTGGACTAGGAACTCGCCCAGATCGGTCTCGTAGACCTCGTTTCCCCTCTCCTGCAGGAACTCCCTGAGCTTGAGCTCCTCCGTCGTCATACTCTTGGCCTTGGTGACCACCTTGCCGGTCCCGACTATCTCCCCGACGATCCTCCTGGCCTCATCAGCCGTCTCGGCCACGTATGCCCTCCCACCTGCCCTCTCCACACTTTCCAGGGCCCTGCTCACCAGCTCGTCCATGTGATCGATGGACCACTCCTTTATCTTCCTGACCTCCTCGGCCAGTTTGACGATGTAGGGGTACCTGGCCATGACGGCCTTCCTCTTCTTCCAGTAGGAGGCTATGGCCCTATCCAGCGCCGTTCTGAGCACGGGATCCTGGCTGGCCCTCCTGAGGAGCTCGCTCACCTCGGAAAGTCCGCTCATCCTATCACCTCCGTTATGTCGTGGACCCTCACGCCCACCTGGCGAGCCTCCCTGCTGAAGTTGGTCAGGCATATCGGGCACATGACCACCACGTCACTGCTGCCCGTCTCCTTGAGCTCCTTGAGCCTCTTGAGGGCTATTGTCGAGGCAAGGGATGGGAGCAGGGATTCTATGGGTCCGCCGCAGCAACCAGTGAACTTCCTGGAGAACTCGGGCTCCAGCACCTGGACCCCGGCCCTCGAGAGGAGCTCCCTAGGCTGATCTATCAGGCCGTTCCACCTGGCCAGGTAGCACGGATCGTGGATGGCCACACTCTTGGGACCCTTGCCGCTGGGTTCGTAGCCCCTCTCGAGCAGTAGGTCCATGTAGTGGATCACCTCCGCATCGAACCCCTCAACGAACTCCCCCATCAGGTACCTGAGCATGTAGGTGGTGTGGGGATCGACCGTTATTATCCTCTTGGCTCCGGTCTCCCTTATCCTGTCGGCGAGCCTCCTCACGTGCCTCCCGAACACCTCGTCCATCCCCAAGTCATGGTAGAGGACCCCGTTGTACGGCTCCTCCCTCATGTATGCGAACTCCACACCAGCCCTCCTGAGGGCGGATGCTATGGTCCTGAGGATGGAGAAGTACCTCTCCCTCTCCGCCCTCGATATGGTGATCCCTAGGAGTGATGTCGTGCTTATTCCCAGGGAATTGAACAGCTTGTTCGCCCCCATGGCCAGGCGGAAGACCGTGGGGCCCAGGGATTCCAGCCTCTTGAGCATCCCCGAGAACATCTCTATGTAAGGGATCATCTGATAGAGGCAACCCGTGTAGAGGAGGTTCTCCCCCTTGGCTGGCAGGTTCAGCCCCTGGGCCCACTGTCCGCAATAAGATTCCCTTATTCCCAAGGGGTTCCAGGTCCTCCTGGCGTTGTCCTCGAGCAGGGACTTGACCGCCTTCAGATCCATTCCCATCCCAGCTCTCCCCTTCGTGATCAATATTTCCTTTTTCCATTCACTCAAATGCACAAAAACCCGGATCTGAGGTTAAATGATACCGGCAATACCCCTGCATGGGTGAAATAAGGCCTAGAATAGCTTTCCCACCGTAAACTTAAAAACATTGACGGGAATGTGGGTGTGGGTGATCCCATGTCCAAGGGTTTGGGTATCGTCCTCTACTCCGGCAAGGCAGACACTCTGATGCTGGCTGGCGTCCTAGCCCAGACGGCGGCCAACTACGATATGCCCGTCAGGATCTTCGTCACGAGCTTCGCAACTCCATACTTCATGAAGGAGAAGCCGGAGCCTAGGATCCCGAAGGAGTTCGCCGACTGGGCACAGAAGATGTTCGAGGGCATGGCCAAGATGAACGCCCCCTCCTGGTACGACATGCTGAAGGAGGCCAAGGAGCTCGGGGACGTGAAGATAATGGTGTGCTCCATGACGATGGAGGCGATGGGCTTCTCTAAGGACCAGGTGGATCCCATAGTGGACGATGTAGTAGGCGCCGCAACCTTTTTAGCGGAGATGACCGACTACGAGGTAATATTCGTGTGATGCGGGTGATATCATGTCAGACGTTCAGCCGACTATAACCGTTGACGCCAGGGGAGTGGCGTGCCCCGGTCCCCTCACCAGCTTGATAAAGGCCTACAGGAAGGCCAAGAACGGCGATATAATAGAGGTCCTGGCCACCGATGCCGGCTTCAAGGCCGACGTAGAGGCCTGGGTCAAGAGGACCGGGAACGAGCTCCTCAGCCTGACCGAGGAGAACGGGGTCATCAAGGCCCTGATCAAGGTCACCGCCAGGTGACCTCCCTTCCCTCCAATTTTACCTGTATATTTTAACAATCATTCAGTTAAGAAGCTTTTAATTTTTACCGGGGCAAAGGGCAAGTTCCCCCGGCCAGGGGGATTCGAGAGGTGTTGAGTATGCCTAAGAAAGTGCTGATTCTAGGCGGAGGGGACGGTGGTACGATCCTAGCCAACAGGCTGGTCAAGAAGCTGCCTGCTGGCCAGGTAGAGGTGGAGGTGGTGGACAGGAGCGATATCCACTGGTATCAGCCCGGCTTCCTGTTTATAGCAACGGGGGAGGCGGATAAGGAGGACATCTCAAGGAGGAGGCCGAAGCTCTTCAGGAAGGGGGTAAAGTTCACCAAGGCTGAGGTGAAGAAGATAGATCTAGACGACAGGAGCGTCGAGCTTGCCGATGGCACCAAGAAGGGATACGATTACCTGGTCGTGGCCACCGGATCCGCCCTCAATCCTGACGAGATACCGGGATTCGAGCAGGGAGCGGATCACTTCTGGAACTACGAGGCCGCTATGAGGTTGAGGGAGAAGCTTTTCTCCATCAAAGAGGGGAAGGTCGTAGTGGGTATCGGCGGACTTCTCTACAAGTGTCCCGTAGCCCCGCTTGAGATCGCCTTCCTGGCCGAGGAGCTGTTCAGGAAGAGGGGCGTGAGGGACAAGATAGAGATGAAGTACGTCTCCCCTATCGACAGGGCCTACGCCCCGCACCTCCTCAACAGGGTCATAGAGGAGGAGATGAAGAAGAGAGGGATAGAGGTGGTCACCTTCTTCTCGATAGACTCGGTGGACCCGGAGAAGAAGGTGGTCAACTCGCTTGAGGGAGACTCGCTCGAGTATGACCTCCTTATCCTGACGCCTCCGCAGCAGGGAGCTAAGGTGGTCAGGGACTCAGGCATAGGTGACGACGAGGGCTGGATTCCCGTGGACAAGTACTTCCTCAACATCCAAGGGTACGATGATGCGTTCGCCATAGGCGATGCCACCGCCCTGCCCACGCCGAAGACCGGGGTGATAGCGCATTTCCAGGCGGCCACGCTGGCCCACAACCTGGCCGTGGAGATAACCGGGAAGGGAACCAAGGAGATATTCGACGGACAGAGCTTCTGCGTGATAGAGACGGGCATGAGCAAGGCCTCCGCTCAGGTCTCCAACTACTTCTACGACGTGCCCCCCGGACTCATACCGAACTGGCTGCTCCACGCCATGAAGCTGGCCATGAACAAGATGTACTGGAGGTGCATCCTCAGCGGGATGATATGAGCGGGAGTGTTGGTTGGGAGGTGAATGTTGACATGTCCAAGAAGTTGGATGAGGTCCTTTCCGATCCCCAGAAGGTCGAGAAGCTGGAGAAGCTGCTCGAGAACGCCGACAAGCTGGAGGACTTCCTAGGGAGAATGGATAAGCTTCTGAGCAAGCTAGAGCTCTTCTCCGAGGCTGGAATGCTCGATGACCTCTACGGCGTCCTCTTCACCCTCATGGCCCTTCAGAGGGGTTTCGTGAAGGAGGAGACCATCAGGGCCGTGGCCGAGCTGATGGGATCTGCCTCTTTCCTCGGAGCTCCCGACTGCCTCGAGAAGATAGCCCAGGCCATAGAGAAGGAGGACAGGGTCACCCTCACCGGCATGCTGGGCAGGCTGAGGGATCCGGACGTCCAGAGGGGTCTCGCGATAGTGTTCAACTCCCTTAAGGCCATAGGGAACTGCGCGGAGCAGTGCAAGGACTGAGCTCCGGCCGTCGAGTGGCCGGGATCCCTTCATTTTTGTTCAACGTGAGGGCTCAGAGGATCCTCGAGCCCAGCTCATCCGGTATCCTGTACCCCCTAGGTATCTCAAGATCCCTGAGGACCTCCAGGATCTCCCTCAGGAGGCCGATCCTGTCCGGATCGTCCCTCACAAGCAGGTCGTACCTCTCCCAGAGGATTCCCCTGAATGCAAGGCCGTACATATCGGCCACCGGCCTTATGGTCAGCGTCACGTCGGCCGAACCCTCCACAACCGCCCTGCACGCCTCCGTGTGGGTGAAGTACTCCCTTCCGTAGCCTCTCACCAGTCTCCCGAGTTCGCTGGCCTTGATCCCCGCCTCCTCCGCCAGAGCGGCGAGCCTCCTGTCCAGGAGGAGCCTGGTCCCTGATCCCCTGTTTCTGTTGGCCAGCACTACCTTCCCCTCGATCAGGTCCCGCTCGTGGAAGATCAGATCCCTCCTCATGGCCCAGCCCACCTCCCTGTCGTATCCCCTGAGCAGGGCCACTCCACCGGCCGGGAACATCCTCCTGATCACGGGCTCGTTATATTCGCCGGTGGCTACATCCAGCAGGTGGATCCCGCTCACATCGGCGTCGCCCATCATGAGCGAGAGGATGCCCCCGTAGGAACCTATCCAGTGGACCTCTATCGTCCTGCCCCGGGACGCCTCCACAGCATGCTCGAGCAGCAGGTCGTGGCTGCCGGAGATGAGCAGATCGGGCCTCTCAAACCTCCCGGTCAGGGGACGCTGATGCCTGCCCACCTCCCTCTCCGCCCTGGAGTAGAGAGCCAGCAGCCTCCTCCCCTCCTCGGTCAGCTCGGTTCCCCCTCCCCTCCTGCCGCCCCTCCTAGGGGCTATCACCTTTCTGCCGAGCCTCCTCTCAAGGGAGGTTATGGCCCTCCAGGCCCTCGAGTAGGGAATCCCGGCCATCTTGGCGGCCGCCAGCAGGGATCCAGTGCTCGAGATGGCCCTCAGAAGTCCAGCGGTCGTCCCGTCCAGGATCACCTGTCCCCTCCTGACAAGCCTTATGTCCAAATCCACGGTCAGCTCGTCGATCGGGTCCGACATCTCACCAACCTCCCGCGAGCCCAATGAGGATCCTCTGCCTCCCGTCCCTCCTTCCCCGATTCTGCCCTTTCCTCTCTTCTCTCTTTCACCCTCCCCATTCGCCTCACGCCTGTCAGCTAGACG
>JALWYH010000099.1 GCA_027078475.1 Thermoproteota archaeon | reverse complement strand
GTATCAGACCCCCTCAGGCAGGATAGAGTTCGTGAGCAGCCTCGCCAGGGAGCTGGGGTACTCCCCGCTTCCCTCGATTGGCTGGGAGGCCGGCGATCGCAGGTACCCCTTCGCCCTGATCACCAGCTCGGTGCCCCACCGCACCTCATCCCAGGACTCCATCTCCCCCGACGAGGACACGATCCACGTAAGCCCGGAGGATGCAGGGAGGATGGGCCTGAGGGATGGTGATCCCGTCATCCTGCGCTCCCCGTGGTCCGAGGCGGTGGCCAGGGTTGAGATAGATGGCTCCCTCCCGGCGGGCGTGGTGTGGGCGAGGAGAGCCGCTAAATTCAGCAAGGGAGCCGTGAACGACCTGCTGAGGGACGACAAGCAGGGGATAGCCGGGGGGAACGTCCTCAACAGCAGCAGAGTGAACCTGATACCGCTGGCCTAGCGGGCTGATCCCACCAGCATCCCAAGCCGCGATAGGGCCATCAAGATCAGGATGACGGCGGCCGCGATCAGGGCGCCGGTCAAGATGAGCCATGACCCCTCAGCAATTCCCCCACCAACCTCGACTTCAACTGTCTCGATGGGCCTCCCCTCCATCAACAGCTCGACCCTGTACCTACCGGGATCGACTTCCAGGCTGGCCCTCCTCACCCTCAGGGTGGCCACGATCCCGTCGCTTCCGATCACCCGTATCTCAACTCTAGGTGAACCCAGGAGCAGCTCCCCGAACCTGCAGCTTACATCCAGGCGGCCATCGCGCGGCACCACGTCCAGATGGGCCTCCGCCGAGTCGAGGGCCACGAGCCTCCCATCCATCCTCACCAAGATCTCCAGCTCCCCGTCCCCATCCACGTCAGCCACGAGGGGGGTCTCCTGCGGACCGACGGGGTTATGAAGGTCCAGGGACCACTCCAAGGAGCCGCTGGCGTTCAAGACGTATAGGAGGCCATCCACCTGACCTCCATCCCAGACCGGGAGCAGGCACAGGATCTCGGGCGAGCCATCTCCGTCGATGTCCGCCACCACGGGAGGCTGGGTCACCAATCCCGAGGGGAGCTTCACGTGCTCCACACCATCGAACGGATGAACGATGTTCAGGTACGCCTCCTTGGTCACCAGGACCAGCTCCGGCTCACCATCCCCGTCCAGGTCGGCCACCGCCGGCGCGCCAGTCACGTTGCCCACGACCCCGATCGACCACGTCACTCCCCTTCTGTACTCGGCGGCGCATAGAGATCCCCCGCAGCCGAAGATCGCCTCCGGAATGCCATCACCGTCCAGATCGTGGATCCTGATCCCTCTCCCTCCCCCATTCACCCGCGTGGACCATTCCAGCTCACCCCTCCCGTTCAGGACGTAGAGGTAGCTCTCTCCCGAGTATCGATATGCCATGGTCACTATTTCGGGCTCCCCATCGGCGTCGAAATCCGCTATGACCGGAGATAGTAAGTTGAAGCCCCCGGTCACACCCGGCGAGAGGACCCATTCGAGGTGCCCCCTCGCGTCCACGCAGTAGAGGATGCCCACCCCCTCCTCCACCTCGTTGATGAGGAGTTCGGGCACCCCGTCCCCGTCCACGTCGCCCACATCTGAGAGAACCAGGATCAGCCAGCCGGGGTTCTCCTTGGTGCATGGTCCGTCTCCCGGGCTCACCAGGGAGATCTCCCACAGGACGCCCCCGTCCGCGCTCAACGCGTGGACCATGCCGCAGTACGCGGTCGTCAGGACGATCTCTCTCCTCCCGCCCAGATCGACCACTGCCAGGTCCTCGATGACATCATCGCGCGTCAACCACCAGAGCCATCCGCCGGGACGGAACCTGAATTTCAGGGATCCATCTCTGCCGTCCAGGACGAGGAGCTCTGTTCTGGTGCTGTATATGACCTCCGGAATGCCATCACCGTCCAGGTCGTGAACGGTTCTCACAGGCTCGGCATTCGCGGCCTCGCCAACCCACCTGACCGCCACGGTAGATCTGCTTATCCTCCCCCTGCCAGGGATGAAGCCCGCCGACACGTTCTCGCTGAGGGGAATCTCGAGCGGGCTCGCCTGTCCCGGCGCCGATGCCGACGCCCCGTGATGCTGGCCGGGGAGGGGGAAGTTCAAAACCAAAAATAAGATTGGAATGATTATTGATCTCCTTGAAATGATCCCTCCACGGACATATGACTTTGACCTAAACATACGTGAAAAAGTAACTGATATGAAGGTATAAAAATTTCGCGAGTTGGGAACGCGGCGATGAGTCTCTCGCTTATCTGGGCGAGAACGCGTTACAACTCCTCCTCTTATCTACAGGGGAAGCGGCACCTCAGCGCCCGGGGCAGAGACCTCGGGGCACACTTCGGCGGGCTTCCAACCCCCGGTGGCGGGAGGCTGGTAGAGGCGGCACGCGAAAAATCTCAGAAGCTGAAGGTGGTACTCCGGATCCCTTTTCAACCGGGGGAATGATTATCACTTTTCCACACACAAATGCTCGATGACAATGAAGGTGGAGGACATAACCAAGGGTGGCGTTCCCGCGGGTAGCGAGGTGGAGCTGGAGGGCACCATCACTGACATACTCCCCTCCTTCTCCCTGGGAGACATAGTGTACGAGAGGTTCTCCCTGGACGACGGCACCGGTCGGCTGACCGTCATACTCCCGACCAACCCCAAGTACTTCCTGCCCGACGACAGGGTGAGGGTCAGGGGTAGGGTGAGGCCCTGCCCCTACGCTCCCTCGGTCACCTGCCTGGAGACTTCCGGAGATGACGTCGAGATCATCGAGTGGAAGTGGATAGAGCCTAGGTTCAGGGAGGAAGCGGCGAGGAAGGGAGCATTCAACGTCAACGCCCTGCTTCAGATCACGCAGTTCGACAAGGAACTCATAAGGGGGGTCGTCGAGACAGGCCTGGACCCGCTGAGGATTAGGGAGAGGTTCGAGGAGGACCTGTCCGCGGGGCGCGATGTCAGGTACCTGGTAGACACCCTCGCGGCGATGACCATGTATGCCATATTCCTCAGGGATCTCCCCGCAGCCAAGAGCGTGAAAACAGCCCTCTATCTGATAAGGGATCTGAAGCTACCACAGAGTGAGAGGAGGGTTCTGGAGCTCATGAGTAATATGATCGACACCCTGGTGAGCAGGGAGGGCCTCGCTCCCTACATATCCCCGCCGGAGTCTGTCAGGGGAATAGTAGAGAGGTACCCGGTCGCCCAGCGGGGAGAGATGGACGAGCTCCCGAGGCTCGCCCAACTGGCCAAGAGGCTGGTGGAGGACCTGGACAAGGGCAAGAGGGAGTTCATCATCGTGGAGATAGCCGACGGATCCCAGGCGTCGGAGGCCAGGAGAATGGCCGAGGTGGTGGCTGGGGTGGCCGGGGCGAAGCTCTACTACATGCCCGTGTCGTCCCTCAGCTCTCCCGAGGGGATAGGCCAGGTGATCTCCGACCTGAAGGGCATAGTCGACGGGATGAAACCCGGCGAGAAGATCCTGTTCTACATGGAGGGCCTGGAACTGCTCGTGCCCAGTGAGAGGATGCTGGAGGCCATGAAGCTGTCGCAGGAAGCCATGACGGCCGCCAAGGCCTTCAAGGCCGACCTGATCAGGGTGATAGAGTCCCTACTGGAGAAGAGCATCGTGGTCGCGGTTACCAGCTCCAAGGTCATGATAGACGACGAGATCGCCGGGAAGGCTTCCCAGATAGTCTCCGGAACCACGGGGGCGGGCATATCCGGGGATGGGAATGGCTCCTATCCCTCCTACTACTGACTGAACTGAGTGAGTGATACCCCCCACGGACCGGTCACTCTCTTGGGATGGTCATCACGGGCCTCCTGGTGGCCTCCGCCACTCTCTCCGACACGCTCCTGCCCACCACCTTCCCGAGCCCCCTCCTCCTTCCCTTGAACATTATTATGAGGTCGTACTTCTCCTCAGCCTCCTCGACTATCGCGTCGGCCACGTCCCTGGCCTCCGCGACCACCACCTTGGTGGGGATGCCCATGCTCCTGAGCTCCTGCGCCAATTCGCTCAGCCACTCGGGGACGCTGACCTCCACGTCGAGCGGCGTAGTGATGGGTACCTTTACCACGTGCAGCAGGGTGACCTCACTCCCCCCCTCCAGCTGGGAGAGAGCGGCCACTATCTCCCTCGCGTCGACCCTCTCCTTGAGGGGGAGCAGGACCCTCCTCAGCCTCACCACCTCCCCCGAATCCCAGCAACCGTTTTAAGTTCTTTCCACACCATCCCCTTCCGGTGGAAATGAGGGTTCGGGAGGATCCGATGACCTCGTTCGTTAGGGGAAGCTACCGCCTCCTAATCCTAGCACTACTGGAGAGCTCGGTCATGCACGGTTACCAGATCCTGAAGCACCTGGAGGGACTGACCGGGCAGAGGCCCAAGATAAGCACCCTGTACTCTATCCTGAAGGACATGGAGAGGAGTGGCCTCCTCAGGTCCCGGGTCGAGGACGCAAGGAGGATCTACCAGCTGACCGAGAAGGGGAGGCAGGTCCTGTACGAATTCAGGTCCAGGCTGGGGGACGGCGCCCTCAGGATCCTGGAGTTCATCGTGAGGCCGAGGGCCGCGGTCGATCATTAGGAGTCGATCCCCGCAGGGACACGGCTTCTCGCAGCTCCCCGATCGCGCCTTCATGGCCGCATGGCTTTCACGGCCACGAAGGTCCCTAGAAGGGCCCTCCTCACCCTGACCACCTCGAACTCCTCCCCTATCGCCTCGACGAACTCGGATGCGGTCAGCATACCCTTGAAGGTGGGGTAGAGTGCCTTCCATGGCGTGTCGAGGCTCCCATAGATGGGCGCAGATATAAGGGGGACTAGGGTCCTGAGGTAGAGCCCTACGAGCCAGGCGAAGAGCCTGCTGTCCGGCCTCACCAGGTCCAGGACCAGCAGCTGGCCTCCCGGCTTCAGAACCCTCCTGAACTCGCTCAGGGCCCCGTAGAGATCCCTGGCATCTCTGAGGGCGTAAGCGGTGATCACGACGTCCACCGAGCTGGCCGGCAGCGGTATGGACTCGAAGGTGCCCTCGAGGAAGCCCAGCCTCACCTCGCCGGCCATCGCCCTCAGGTTATCAAAGGCAGCCTTTAGCATCGAGGGCAGGGGGTCCAGGCAGTAGAGCCTACCCCTCCTCATCTTCCTGAGGACGTGAATCGACATGTTGCCGGGTCCGCAGCCTGCATCCAAGACCGTCATGCCATCCTCCAGGACGGCCATCCCGGCCAGCACCCTCCTCATCCTCTCGCTGTACCCCAAGGTGACTATCCTGTTCACGGTCTCGTACTTCCTGACGGTCCTGTCCAGCGCGCTGATGATCTCCCTCCAAGTGCCGTCCTCCAGGCCCACGAGCGACCCCCCGAGCTGGAGGTTATAAGGTTATGCGGGACCCTCATGTTTTTCCCGTTCCCCCCGGACCATCCCACATGGAACTGCTCTACCTATCCTACCGGGACGTCTCATCCCTCGGGATAACCCCGGCCAAGATCATAGAGGTGGTGGAGGATGCATTCAGGCAGAAGGGCGACGGGATGGTGGAGATGCCTCCGAAGCCGGGGATACACCCGAGGCCCGATTCCTTCATACACGCCATGCCGGCCTACCTCGGCGGAAGCGACGCGGCCGGGCTCAAGTGGGTTTCGGGCTACCCGGAGAATCCGAGCAGGGGACTTCCCTACATCAGCGGTCTCTTCATCCTCAACGACCCGGACACGGGCATTCCGCTGGCCGTGATGGATGCGACTTGGATCACCGCCTACAGGACCGCCGCGGCGACGGCGGTGGCTGCCAAGTACTTGGCCAGGGAGAACAGCGAGACGCTGGCCGTCCTGGGGTGCGGCACCCAAGGGAGGACCAACACCCTCATGCTCAGCGAGGTCCTTCCTCTCAGGGAGGTGAGGGCCTACGACATCAGCCAGCAGGCCCTGGACAGGTACGAGGACTTCGTCAGGGGAGAGGGTCTCGATCTGGAGGTGATGAGGGCTTCAAGCCCCAGGGAGGCCGTCAGCGGTGCGGATGTGATAGTCACTGCCGGCCCAATCCTGAAGAACCCCGATCCGGTCATAGAGGCCGACTGGATCGAGGAGGGGGCCACCGCCATCCCGCTGGACTTCGACTCCTACTGGAAATCCTCTGCCATAGCGTCCATGGACAAGTTCTACACGGACGATGTGGATCAGCTCAGGTACTACATCGAGGAGGGATGGATAAGGCCAATCGCGAGGGTAGACGGGGATCTGGGGGAAGTGGTGACCGGGAGGAAGCCCGGGAGGGAGGGTGACTCAGAGAGGATCATGTCGATGAACCTGGGGCTCGCTATAGAGGACGTGGCCACCGGTAAGCTGATATACGATCTGGCCGTGGAGAGGGGCGTGGGATGGAGACTGCCTCTCTGACTCCCACTTTGAGAATAGGCGTGCCCCTGGCCAGGGTCGTGGTTGGAATCTCTACCAGCCGAGGGTGTCTGAGGTCAGAGGTCGAGAGGAATGAAGGGAAGGGGGGAGGGAAAAGGAAGAGGGTAAGGGAGATATGCCTCGACCTCTTCTTCTCCAAGTGGGCTTCCTCCCTGGACGAGTTCATCCCCCTGCTGATCCCCGCATGGAGGTGCGCCGGAGGGGAGGGCGCGATGTTCTTGGAGTCCCTGGTTACACCCGGGGAGTTCCTTAAGAGGTTCGCAGTGGCCTATAGGAGGTACGCAGACAGGGTCGACGGGCTGAGGGAGAGGCTCCTCCAGATCCGGAGGTCTTACAGATTCAACCTCTTACTTCCTCCATCCCCGGCCCAGCTACGAGCCGAGGACCTGCTGGTGAGGGAGGTGGGCCTGGTGGAGGGATCGGTGAGGGGTGCGAACATCCTGCTGGGAATCGGCGAGTGGGAAAGGATCGATGAACTGGAGCTACTGTCGATGAGGGGAATGGAGATACTGGTGGATGAGCTCACCCCCGAGGGGTACCTGAGGTTTGGCGAGAGATCCGACCTGCTCTCATCCCTGATAGGGAGCGATCCCAGGCTGGCCAGGTTCCTTTCATCGCTGTGGGACCCTCCCTCCTCCGGCCCACGAGGTCACTCCTCGGTCAGCCTCCTGTAGAGCTTCCTCCCGGCGTCGTTCCTCACCTTGCCGCTCTCTAAAGCGGGTATTATGAGATCCGGTCGGTCGGTTGTTATGGCGTCCACCCCCATGGAGGCCAGCGAGATGGCCTGCTCCGCGTCGTTCACGGTCCAGACATAGACCAGACCTCCTACATCCCTCATCTCGGCGAGCAGATCGTCATCAACGTACGAGAGCTCTATGGAGAGACCGTCGGCCAGGGCATCCTCCATGACTCTCGAGGGCCTGGCCGGCCTCTCCTGAATGGATGCCAGCGTGAGATAGCTTCCCTCAAGCTCGGGCCTCAGCCTCCTCAGGAGGTTGTGGTATTTGGAGCTTATGGTGACGCTCCCGTCCCCAGGGAGGGAGCTGAAGATGGAGGGATCCACCTGGGGGGTCTTCAGGTCCACGACCAGGGCCACGTCCCTCTCGACCACCTCCCTCACGATCCTGTCGAGGGTCTCTCCCCTGGGCTCCGGGAAGAGGATCCTCCTCAGCAGGGCCTCCCTGAGGGTGGCCGGCTTGATGCCGGTGATGTGCCTCACCTCCCTCCCGGTCACGTCCACCTCGACAGCGTCGACGCCGAGCTGGAGGTACAGCCTGAGCTTGGTGAGGGTGTTAGCCCTGTGCCCCACTATCAGGGGTCGCATCGAGCCGAACCGCTGAGTTACAATATAAGCTTGGTAGAGACCTTGGACGAGCGCCGTCACGATCCGCGGAAACGCTGGGATCAGTCATCCATCTACCGATCCCAGGGCCATCCCCTGCCGCTCGTCCCTTCCCCTTCCACTCTAACTTCCCTCCCTTCTCCTCCAGATCCTCCCTACCATACCGGCCAGGTTCGCCATCACCAGCACGAGTCCGCCATCATCCCCGAGGGCGACCGCTGCCCAGAGGGGTATGTAGCCAGCGACCCCGAGGAGCGCCGCCGTGAACTTTGAGGCCCCGACGAGGGCCATGTTCGACCAGAACGTCCTTATGACGGATCTGGCGGTCCTCAGTGTCCAAGGGAGGGAGGATATACCCGAGATCAGGGCCACATCCCCCGCCTCTATGGATGCCTCCAGGCTCCCGACGGCCACCCCGAGGTCGGCCACAGCCAGTGCCGGCGCGTCGTTTATGCCGTCCCCAACCATGGCCACCGGGCCAGCCCTCCTCCTGAGCTCCTCCACGAGCCTGACCTTGTCCTCGGGCGAGAGGTTGGAGTGCAGCTCCCCTATCCCCAGCCCCCGGGCTATCGGCCTGGCGCTCTCCTCCCTGTCCCCCGTGAGCATGACCACCAGGAGGCCCATTCCCCTGAGTTCCTCCACTACCCGCCTGGCCGAGGGATTCATCTCGTCCCCCAGGGAGATGTAGCCGTAGTCGTCACCTACCAGGGTATGGACCACCACCCCGCCGGGATGCTCTCCTTTTCCTTCTCCCTCTCCCAACTCATTCCCCGGCCCAGCTCCCTCCACCCCGACGAATTCCGCCTTGCCTGCTACGACCCTGACGCCCTCGACCACTCCCCTTATGCCCTTCCCGGGCACCTCCTCCACCTCATCAGGTATCGAAAGCCTCAACCCCCTCCTCCTCGCCTCCTCCACTATGGCCCTGGCCACCGGATGCTGGGAAGCCAGCTCCAGGGACGCCAGGAGCCTGAAGGCCTCATCATCCATACTCATCTCCCTGATCACCAGCCTGCCAAGGGTCAGCGTCCCGGTCTTGTCTAGGGCCACGGCCCTCACCCTCGATGCCCTCTCCATCGAGGCGGATCCCTTGAAAAGGACCCCCCTCCTGGCTGCCACGGCCAGGGACGTGAGGGTGGTGGCCGGAGCAGCCACCAGGAAGGCGCTCGGGCAGGCCACGGCCACGAGGACTATGGCAGCCCTGATCCCGAGGGTGACCCAGGAGAGGGCCGAGAGCGCCAGCATGGAGGGGAGATAGTACCTGCTGAACCTCTGGATCAACCTCTCGCCCGACGACTTCCTCTCCCTGAACCCCTCAACCATGGACAGCATCCTGGAGATGAAGGTCTCGTCGCCCACCCTCAGGGCCCTCACCACCACGCTCCCGTCCACCAGGAGGGATCCCGAGTGGACGTAGGTCCCCTCCTCAACCGGGACGGGAAGGGGCTCGCCGGTCACCACCGACTGGTCCACGTGACCCCTGCCCCTGACAACGAGACCGTCGACGGGGATCCTCTCTCCCCTGGCCACGACCACCAGGTCCCCCCTCGCTATGGAGCCGAAGTCCACCTCCTCCACCGATCCCGCCCTCTCTACCCTGGCCCTCCTAGGCAGGTACTCCATCAGCCCCTTCAGACCCGACTCCGCCCTCTCCATGGCGGCATTCTCCAGTATCTCCGCCAGCCCGAACATGCCCAAGAGGAGGGTGCCCTCCAGGTGGAGGTCCAGGAGGTAGGTCAACAGGCCCACAGCAACCATCAGCAGGTTGACGGCATGCTCGACCTCGACCTCCCTCTCTCGGATGACATCCAGCAGGGTGAAGGACGATATCATGACCACCAGCACCGGCAGCAGGAGGGAATCGACGCCCTCCATTCCCGCGACGTGCATGATCACCGATGCCAGCGAGACTAGCAGCACCGCTATCCAGAAGAGATCCTCCGGCTCCGGCCTCAAATTCCCCCGGACTTCGGGGCGCCTCCTTATATATATTCGCCTTCGTTCATATCCCATGGCGATGGACTGGAGGGACCTCCTGCTTGATCTCTACATGAGAAGATCAGAGGGAAGCGTGCTGGAGGTGGGAACGGGCTTCGGGATCAATCTCTCCCTCCTGATCAGGGCGTTCCCGGACTCCACCCTGGTCACCGTAGACCCGAGTCCTTCCCCGGTGGGAAAGGTGCCGCCTGGCGTTCACTTCGTGCAGGGGACGGCCGAGCATCTCCCGTTCAGGGAGGGGTCTTTCGACCTCCTCTCCACCGTCACGACCATGCACCACCTGAGTGACATCCCTGCAGCCTTGGAGGAGTTCAGGAGGGTTCTGAGGTGCACGGGCAGGCTGGTGATAATGGACTGGACCCCTGACTCCAGGTACAATCCCCACGGGAGGGAGGGTGTGGCCAGGAGCATGGAGGAGGTCCTCTCCTCCATAGATCACTACGTGCAGGTCATTCACTTGGAGGAGGAAGAGGACTACTACGTGGTGTGCGGCGCCAAGCTGTGCTGAGCCTCCGCATGCGAATTCAGGACTACCTCACGGGTCGGGCCCGGGATCAGCGCTGAGTTTCGAGCCCAGCCAAGCGGAAGTGGTCCCTCCGATCATGCGACTGACCCCTGCCGGCCCTCTTCCCTCCTCAGGCATCCCGATCCTCACCCCGGGGTCTCGCCCTCCTGATGGCCTCTATCCTGTCCTCCAAGCTGGGATGAGTCGGCAGGAAGGAGGGAGATCTCCTCATCCCATGTATCTTGATCAGCGCGCTGATCAGATCATCCGGATTAGTGAAAGAGGCCGCTACCAGATCGGCCCTCGTCTCCCTCCTCCTCACCAGCACCAGGAAGATGAAAAGGGCGGTGACGAAGCCGACTATCATCACCACGGGGGTCACGGCCCCGGATCCGCGCGCCAGCCCAGTCACGGTAACTGCCTCGCCGGTGAGGAGGAGCACCAGGTAGACGAGCAGGCTGTAGCTCACGTACCTAATGAGGTCGCCTCCCATGTAGTGAGCCAGCTCGTGTGCTAGGATGCTCCTAATCTCTCCCTCCGATAGTTCGCTCAGCAGGTCCTCGTTCACGAAGACGGTCGGCCTGATCAGCCCACCGAGCAGGGCCGTCTTCAGGAGGGATGACTTGAATAGCCTGAGCCTCACATCAGCCCTTATCCCCATCCTCTCCCTCAGCTCCTCGAAGTCACGCCTGAGACGGTCCGGGGGATCGCTTCCCCTTCCCGCCAGATCGAAGATCAAAGGAACCGCATTGGCCACCACGAGTAGCGCCACGAGAAGGGTGGAGAGCTGCGTCAACGCATCCCGCCGGGGGAGGATCGAGAGGATGATGGCGTAGATGAAGACCAGGTACATTTCGAAGTAGTTAAGCATCAGATCGCGGAACAGGTCCCTGGCCCTGGTTTCCTTCCCCCTCAGGACGGATTCGACTAGGGAAAGGATGGCCGAGACAATCACCAGGAAGATAAGCCCCATGACTGCCGGGTTGAATCCGTACTTCAGCTCTATCAGGACGAATAGGGCCATCGCGATCGCTGCGATGGAGGCTAGGATCGCGTCGTGGAGGTGGTATGACAAGGAGAGCGACGGAGTGGAGTCCTTCAAGCGGGTTCACCCCACTCCACCCACCGGTCTATCCCATTGAGGACGCATCCAAGCGGAGGATGCCGATGGGAGCGCCCCGACGAACCCCTGTCCCGGGGAGGAGGTCATGACTCGGCCACCCTCCGCGGGGACCGATACGATAACTCTGGGTAGAGTGATCCTGTCCTGACATCCTTTCAAGAGGATCAACTGTACCGTCTCTTAAACCTAACCGTGCCCGTCAGAGGATAAAAGCTATTTCCGCAAAGGGAGTACCAACGGAGAGCCAGATGCCTGCTGGACTGCCGCCGATTGAATCAAAGGCCGAGGTGGTGCTCCAACATGTGGTGGTAGTGGTCCACCGGCATCAGGTGCCAGAAGGCCCTCTCCACCACCTCTGACAGGGCCGGGTGGATGTGCATCCCCGTGGATATGGCCATGTACGTGGGGTCCCTCGAGTACATGAGCGTCACTATCTCCTGTATCAGGATCGAGGCGTGGGGCCCTATTATGTGGGCCCCCACTATGGTCCCAGTCTTCCCATCCACTATCACCTTGACGAAGTAATCCTTGACGCCCATGGCCTCCCCCTTGGCGGTGTCCTCGTACCTGTGGAAGCCTATCAGCACCCTGTCCTTCCCCAGCCTCTCGATGGCCTCCGCCTCCCTCATTCCGACGGAGGCTATCTCCGGGTAGGTGAACACCGCGTGGGGAACGGCGTGGTAGCTCATCTTGATCCTGTGCCCCATTATGTTGTAGAATATCACCTTGGACTCGTAGTTCGCGACGTGCTTGAACAGGTACTTGCCGTTGGCATCCCCGCATACCCACACCCCGGGCTGGGATGCCTCTAGGTACTCGTTCACCTTTATCCATCCCTGCTCGTCCGTCTCTATGCCTGCCCTCTCCGGATGGAGTATGTCCGTGTTGGGCGCCCTGCCAGCGGCCACGAGTATCTCGTCGGCCACGAAGCTGACTTCCTCCCCAGTCTCCCTGTTTATCGCGATGAGCTTCTTCTTCCCGTCGGGGGTCCTGCGGGCCCTGACGACCTCGTGGTTTGTGTGTATGTCCACGAACCTCCCCAGCTCCCTCTTGGCCAGCCTTGACACCTCCGGCTCCTCTTGCGGGAGGAACTGGGGATTCCTGCCTATGATGGTGACCCTCGTCCCCATCGCCGAGAAGAAGTGACCGAACTCGGCTGCCATGTATCCTCCCCCGATTATCGCAAGGGAGCCGGGCCTCTCGAACAGGTGGAATATGGTCCTGTTGGTGTGGTAACCGACCTCCTCCAGCCCCTCTATCGGTGGGATGTAGGGCTTCGATCCCGAGCAGAGGAGGATGAGGTTCGACTTGATCAGCTTGTCCCCCACCTTGAGGGTGTAGGGGGCCACGAACTCCGCTACCTCCTGATAGTAGTCTATGTTGGGGTGCTGGCTCAGCCCCCTCCTTATCATCTCTATCTCTGGGTCTATCAGGCTCCTCATCCTCCTCATCACCCTCTCGTAGTCGACCTTCCTTATCTCGACGTCGATGCCGAAGCGGTGGGCGTCCTCGACTATCCTGAGGACGTCGGCCGAGTGTATGAGGATCTTCGAGGGGATGCACCCCCTGGTCAGGCATATCCCTCCGGGCTCGTCCTTGTCTATCACGGCCACCTTCATGTCCGGATTGTGGTGGAGGAGTCCGTCCACTATGTTCATGGCCGTGCCCGTACCTATGGCTATGGCGTCATACTCCACGGGCTCCGACATGCTCATCCCGGCCTAGGAGAGGGGGTCCTTAAAGTACTTGACTCCCCGGTTCACCTCACCGAGGGCCTGCAGGTGGTAGGCCGGCATTTCCGGTCCCCTCTGAGCCGCTACGCCCGTTATAACCGAGATACCATCGCGCCCGATCGGGTTCGCAGGATCCAACGTTCTCGAAAAGCTAACTACACCGTAAAACTTTCAGGAACCACTCTGAATATGTCAAACGCCTGGAAACCCTTAAATAAGCTCCTACAGATACCTGAGTGATGAAGAGGAGGCTAATTATCGAGGGAGAGAGGGTTCAGGACATAGGCTACCGCATGTTCCTTCTAAACCTAGCGAGCGAGCATGATCTGACGGGCTTCCAAGCTCGCAACGTTGGAAGAGACGGGGTCGAGGCCGTGTACGAGGGCGAGGAGGATGCGGTTAGGGCATTCGAGGCTGACGTGAGACAGCTCGCGCCCGAGGGGGCCAGGGTGGAGAGGATCAGGTTCGAGGACTACGACGGGCCGGTGAAAGACATCGAAAGATTCAGATCCTACTTCACGACCCTCCAGCTGGGCAAGATGATAGAGGTGGGGCTCACCATGATCCAGAAGCTCGAGACCATCTCGCAGAAGCAGGACGATACCTTGGGAGAGCTGAGGGCCTTCAGAAACGAGAGCAGAAGAAATCATGAGATCATGATCCAGAGGCAGGGCGAGACGCTGGAGGAACTGAAAGGAGTGAGGGAGGATTTGAAGTCCATCTTGGACAGGAGATTGACGGCTTTAGAGAGGGATGTGGCGCTGATAAAGGAGAGATTGGGGATAAGGTAGAAGTCCATCGCGCAATTAGCTGCCTTCAAGCATGCTGGTGGAATACCGTCCTCGCAGCCGGCTGTTTTAGCTTTTTAAGTGGTCCTATGCCGCATGGTCAGAATCCCCATTGCTCATTTTAATCACTCCTTTCACGATCGTCGGGGATACGCATGAGATACGAGCAGCTGGGCAGGACCGGGATAAGGATATCCAAGATCGGCTTGGGGACGTGGCAGTTCGGCGCCAGCTACTGGGGCTGGGGGAGGGAGCTGGGTGAAGAGGACGCGATATCCATAATAAGGGAGGCCGTCGATCTCGGGATCAACCTCATCGACACGGCCGAGATCTACGGGTGGGGGAGGTCCGAGAGGATCGTTGGGAGAGCGCTGCGGAGCATCGACAGGGAGGAGGTGGTGATAGCCACAAAGGTCTTCCCGTACAGGGTAACCGTCT
>JALWYH010000098.1:14043-14347 GCA_027078475.1 Thermoproteota archaeon | reverse complement strand
CGGCCAAGATGACCGCTGCGCCCGCGAACCACGGGAATCCGATCTTTCCCTCACTCCCCTGGATGGTGAGCTGGAAGACGTGGGTTGCCCTCCTCCCCCCGGCCTTGGCCACCACGACGCCCGTGAACCTCCCTGAGGTAGAGCCCGCCCTTATAAGGAGAGACGTCGCTCCATCCCCCTCCAAGCTCGGCGGATTGAACGAGTAATTGGCGTCCGGAGGCAGCCCGGAGAGGGAGAAGGTCACCCTCTCTGAACCAGTTCCGGTGATCGAGATTGCGAGGGATCCAGACTCTCCGGTTCGGAG
>JALWYH010000098.1:0-14033 GCA_027078475.1 Thermoproteota archaeon | reverse complement strand
CGATGTCGAGTTCGAGCCTCGCCGTCTCCGTGACCGTCTCGCTTTCGGAGGTCTCAGTGGCTGTCTCCTCCTCGGTCGTCGTACTGGTTGCGGCTCCCCCTATAGTCAGTTTCAGGCTGCTGGTCCTGGTTATACCCCCACCGGAGGCGGTTATCCCCAACGTGTAGTTCCCCGGAGGGGCGTCCCCGACCGCTATGGTGACGATGGACTGGTACGAGGGAGGCAGGCCGTTTGCTGAGAAGGAGGCGGAGCATCCGGGTGGCAGGTTGGAGACTGCCAATATAACGGGCTGGACGAAGCCCCCGTACCCGCTGACCGATATGGTGAACGATCCCCTCTCTCCCCTAGACAGGGTGAGCTCCCTCTTATCGAGGGATATGGTGAATCCGGGCTCCTCGGTGACGGTGAGGGATGCGCTGGCGTTGTGCGCTATGCCGCCGCCCTCCCCCACCACGGTGAAGGTGACCGTGGAGAGGGGGACGCCCTGGGAGGCGGTGATCCTCAGGGTGGAGGTGAACGGCGGCACCTGCGAGTTCTGAGAGAGGGAGTACTGGAACCCCGAGCCCAAGCCCTGGACGCGGAGGGACACGGGGTCGTCGAAGCTCCCCACCCTGCCCACGTCCACGGTGAACGTGACACCACCTCCCCTCCTCACGCTGGCCGAGGTGGGGGAGACCGACAGGGTGAAGTCCCTCACCGATTCCTCCACGTTTATCGTGACCGTCGCGGACCTGGTTCTCGTGCCCCACGGTCCCAAGATAGCGGCGGTCACCGTTACCGTGTAGCTTCCCGGGTTCAGGTTATCGGGCACCTCAACCCCGATGGACGCCTGAGCAGACCCACCCACGTCCAGGTCGAGGGAGGAGTTGGACAGGGTCACCAGCGGTCCACCCCCGACGGCAGCGAGGGAGAGCTGAACCTCACCCCGGAAGCCCTTAAGCGATGCCACGGTGACGGTGACGTTTCCCCTCTCTCCCTGCTTCAGGCTCACCTCCCCCGGACTGAGGGAGAGGGAGATGTCGGGGACCAGGCCGTAAACCCTTATCATGAAATCCATCGAGTCGGAGGCCGGAGAACCGGAGACTATCCTCACCCCATCGTCGTAGAGGCCATCGCACATGTGCCAGACCACGTTGCCGAAGGCCGCCCTCACCTCGATGGAGTACTCCCGGCCCGGGTCCACCTGGATGGGAGTCGACGAGTTGACGTAGAACCACCCAGTGCTGCCCGGGCCTATCACGAAGTTGCCGCTCAAGAGAGTCTGTCCCGGGAGCGAGCCCCTGTGAAGCTTTATCGTCAGGGGAACGGGGCTCCCCCATCTGCTCTCCAGGAAGACGCCGATAGCCGTGATGGTCCCGGTGACGGGCTTGAAGGTCTGGCCCATCCCGCTGGCCGAGACAACCTCCACCCCGGCGGAGGGACAGGCAATCTCGATCTGTTTGAACTGATCCTCAGGAGAGGCCGTGGAGGTGGACAGCGGGACCACCAGGACGAGCGCGAGCAGGGTCACGACTGAGAGGGATCTAAATGTAAACACCTCATCCCAATCATCCGAGAACATATTAAAAGGATGGCCATCGATAGGTCGATCCATGGACGTTAATGACCAATCCTCGCAACCCAGTCGGCCACCCCCGAGGTCAGCATGTCGGCGGCAGCGGCCGCCACTATTATGGCCATGAACCTGGCCAGGCCCCTTAGCCCGTTGACCCCTAGGATGCTCCTCAGCCTAGAGGAGTGCATCATTATCAGGTAGGTGGCGGCCGTGACTATGGCAGAAGAGGCGAACAATACCCCGTTGGCCTGGAGGAACCCGTATCTGCTTGTGTACTCGGTGGACAGCACGAGTATGGTGGTCATGGTCCCGGGTCCCATGAGGAGTGGGGTGGCCAGTGGAACGACGGCCAGCTCTTCCTCCTCCACCTCCTTCGTCCTGGGCATTCCCTGGAGCATGTCAATGGCCAAGACGGTGAGTATGATCCCTCCACCTATCTTCAGCCCAGTCACCGTGACCCCCAATACCATGAGGATTACCTTGCCCAGGGCCGAGAAGAGGATCATCATGAGGAAGATCGCGACTGAGACCACCTTGACTATCCGTCTGACGTCCTCGTCGTCCCTCCCCTCGGTAAGGGAGAGGAAGGTTGGAACGACGCTGATTGGATTTAGTATGGCGAATATCTGCATGGTGGAGACCACGATGATCTGGAGGTCCATCTAGGTGCCCGCTGGTAGGAAGGTAAAAATGTACGCCCGAGGGGGTCACGGTGCCAGGGCTCCGCTGTTAGGATTCGCGTCGGGCCCTCATGGAGGGTGGCCGCAACCTGTGCCTCAAGCTAACGTTTCCAAGCTGGCCAGCCCAGCCTTCACCGCAAACAGACCATATCCGTCGAACATGATCATCGTGGGCTCGGAGACCGGGCTCAGCGGCACCTCAGATTTAGGTAGGGGAAGGAGATCGCTGTGAGCGTCGGGGGAACCATGGCTAGGACAACGCCGGGATCATCGTTCAATTTTCCTTCATTGTAACAGTTGTATATTTCATCTGAATCTAACATTTCGCGGTTTATCATAAAAGATTCGCCCGAATCTACAGGATTTTGCAGGGCAATCCTCCTCAACATCTAACCTCCACGGCTTTTCTCTAACTATCCTGGATATAAATAAAAATTGGTCGCCTACCCACGAAGAGAACCACTTTCCCGGCATCCCTGTCCGGAGTTTACACCTGACAGCCTCTCAATAAGCCCCGATGAGCTCGATCCCCAATCGGATTGATGATCATTCCATCGAATGATGAGCATCCGTTGATTTTTTAAAAATCAGGTAATCTCTTGGGTCCTCAAAGGAAGGGACGACGTGAGTTGAGGATCCAATACACGCGTATCAAGATATGCTCGATCATGGCGCTGCTGCTCATGGTCGCGCTCCCATCCGCGGCCAGCGTGCTGACCGGCTTTACACTAGGTACCTTCTATGGCGGTCATACCTTGAAGGACTTGGTGTACTCCACCGGTGGCGAGGCCACCGCCTACGTGGAGCTCCCTTTCAATGCAGAGGTCGTCTCATCCACGATGAACGCGGAGGGACTCCCCTACGGGGGAATGTGGAGCACTTCCGGCTCGGATTTCGATTCTGGCACCTACTCGGACACGGAACTGATGGTGGACCACGTTCAGCTCGTCAACTCCGGGGGCTTCGTATCCTCGGGCACCTATGAGAGCAGGGTCTTTGACGCAGGTTACGTCACCAGCTGGGGATCGGTGGAATGGTGGTACGGTTACGGGGAGGAGTTCCCCAACTGGGGAGCATCGGAGGTGCATTCAGCCCATCCGGCGGACATGACCTCCAACTCCCTCTTGATGCACTTCAACGAGACGGCCCCAGACACAATAGCGGGGCATGACTTCCAGGACACCTCCGGGAACGGAAACCATGGGGATGAGATCGGGGGTGTGACTTTCGGTCTTCCAGGTGTATTCAGCTCCTCGGCTGGCTTCGATGGCTCCAACGATGCCGTCATCATACCTGATTCTCCCTCTATAAGCCCTGGATCTCAGCTCAGCCTCGAGGCGTGGCTCTACCTGACTGGGACAGACACTTGGAGCAGGAAGGTCCCAATCTACCTCTCACCAGCTACCCCCTCGGCCGACTTCCAGGTGAGGATGGAGATCCCCTACATGGACGGGATGCAGCCGGACTTCGACGACCTCAGGTTCTTGGACTCGTCGGGCAACCAGCTCCCCTACTGGCTTGAGTCTTACACGGCCTCGACCAGGGCGACCGTCTGGGTGAGGATACCCGATGCGGGAACCAGCGTGATTTACATGTACTACGGGAACCCATCTGCCTCCTCCATGAGCGACGCCTCATCAGTTTTCCTAGACACGATTCCAGGCCTTAGAGTCGCCTATCACTTCGACGAGGGATCGGGAACCACTGCCAGGGATACAGCCTATGACTGGGCGCTTGGATCGTGCACCCTGTACACAAGCGACTACTGCGATGACTCGGCACTCATACAGGGGTCATCCTGGACTTCTGGCAGGTTCGGAAGCGCCCTTGAGTTCGACGGCGTCAATGATTGGGTGAACCTCGACCACAACCCATCGGAACCATCCTACAGGTGGAACGATAACCCGACCTTCGACAATTACATCACCCAGAGGACCGTCCTTGTCTGGATCAATCCCACCGACGCTTCAACTCTCAGGATGGTCTACGAGGAGGGAGGGGCCGTCAACGGTCTGAACATATACATCTACGGGGATGGAAACGGTTACGTGGGGGCCTGGTCCGAGAGCCCACCGAACAACTGGCCTGGTGCCTGGTTGAGTCACCCGGTGTCACTGGGATCCTGGCAGCACCTGGCGCTGGTGTTCGATGGCGGTAACGAGCTGGACATCTACTACAATGGAGCGAGGACCTCCAGCTTCACGCCGGTGGACAATAGGATAGATGGTCCTCACACTGGAAACGACGCTATAGGTGCAGTCTACCAGGACACGAAGCTCCACACCGGAGATCTCTCCTCAACCTTGTCCTCCTACTTCAGGGGATCGATAGACGAGTTTCTCGTCTTCGACTCGGCCCTCACCGAGACCCAAGTGAGGGAGATATACGAGAACTATGTCTACACCACCTCCGCAATGCCCGGGACGGCCCTCATAGTCAGGGCACCACCCTCATCGACCACCGTCACCTTCGGTGCCCCTACCGCCACCGGTATAAGCAAGGATGGGTCGTACGGCTTGGGGGCCTCGGGTAACAAGATATACGGCTCCGTCACCACGGGGGATGGGACCTTCACAGTCGAGTACGACCTGCCCACCGCGCCCAACGGGTGGAACCACGTAGCCATGACTTACGATGGGAGCCAGCTGAGGCTCTACGTTAACGGGACCCAGGTGGCTTCTACTCCGGCCACCGGGGTCGTGGTGGACAGCGATGAGCCCCTGCTGGTGGGTGATTACATAGGGTTCAGCGGGAGGGTGGATGAGCTGGCCCTGTTCGGGCGGACTCTGACACCAACGGAGGTGCTGGAGCATTATGCTAGGGGAGTTACTCATCTCTCCATCCAGGTGAGGAGCTGCGATGATCCGGGATGCGTCGGTGATCCCTGGGTCTCGGTTCCCTATCCGCCGCCCCGCTCGATAAGCGTGCCAGACAACAGGTATTTCCAGTTCATGGCTACGTTCACCACGCAAGACGACTCGCTGTCCCCCGAGCTTTACAGGTTCGACGTCAGCTACGGGACCGGCAGGTATCCCTCCAATATATGGCTGGACGTCGGCAACGACGGGGTCAGGGAATGGCGATTCACCGGCCCGCTGGATCACTCGGTGACGGTGGATGATGCCGGTTCGTCACCCTCCATATCATCCCAGCTCAACCGGGCCCTGATCGGATGCAACTGCACCGGCTGCGTCCTGGCCGCCGACGCCTGCAGGATACCCCTGGTCTTCCACTCAGATACTGAGGGGATCCTGAGGCTCTCTGGTCTGAGCGTGTCCTATAACAAGCTCTACATCAATGTGACTGTGAAGGAAAACGGTGAACCCGTCAGCGGGGCCCTTGTGGAGCTGATAAGACCATCGGGCGGCACGGAAATCTGGGCCTATGGTTACACGGGTCCCGATGGCAGGATCGGCTTCGCGGTGACTAGGGGCTGGACCTACGATATCAGGGTTTCCAAGCCCGGCTATGGCACCGTGATGAGCACGAATCACGCCCCGGGTGATGACGTGAACGTAGAGCTCAGTGTTGCGGCGACCACGAGGACCAAGACGGAATACTCCTACCTCCTCACCACCGTCACTCGAATGATCACCAAGACCAGAACTCTTACCAAGACCGTCTTCGGTACCATGGCTCCTCCGGAGACCGTAACGATAACCAGAACTCAGGTCCGCACGATCACGGCCAAACCCTCTATTGCATCGACCAAGACCGTTACAAGGACTATTGTAAGGGAATTTGGCCCCGTCCTCGTCCACCTGTCGCCGGCCGGCGCGGCATTCCCGTCAGGATCCAAGGCAGCTTTCGTACTAACGCTCAGCAACAGCCTGCCGAGGAGGGTGGAGGGCGGCATCAAGGCATGGTTCGTGGACCCCTCTGGGAAGAGGGTGAATGAGACCTCCATCAGGCTGACCCTCGATCCCAACGATGAGAAGAAGGTGGCTCTCTCACTGGATCTGGGCGAGAGAGCGCCTCCTGGCAGGTGGAGGCTGGAGGCCGTAATAAATATAGGAAACGCCACAAGGAGGTTCGAGACAGAGTTCACCGTCTTCCGGGAGGGGAGGGGGTTACTCGACCTACTCTCGTTTGGTGCAGGTCTCCTGGTGGGTCTTCTCCTGCTGGTTCCGCTCCTGTTCAGGAGAAAGAGAAGGGGAGGATTCGGTTCCTGAAAACATGAGGGGAGGACGAACTCTAATATCTACAGGAAGTCTTCCCTCAGCTCCTTTTCCCTCTTCATCCACTCATCCAATCCGAGGTATTCCGCCGAGATGAACACCTCGGTGGAGACCTCCTCGAGGACCCAGTTCAGGGTGTCGGCCACATTGCAGAGGAAAAGATAGGAGCGTGAGTCTATCTCCTCCTTCGACCCAAATTCCACCACCGCATCGATTATCCGCCTTATCCTGTTTCTCAGTTCAACGATCTCCTCAGCAGATCTCATTGCGGAGTGAGGAGGTACTTCCATATTTTCTTTACTCTAGTGGCATCAAAAATAGTGTAGTATAGTCGCTGGGATCTGATTGAGGGTCTAGATAGTTAACGACCTCGTGGGGGCTGCGAGGGAGGTGGGCCTCACCTCAATTTCATTTACTAGAATAGAATAGATTAATTTCTCTAACGGTCTTCGAGAAATGGTTATAAGCACCTGACCCCGGTGACCCATCAGTTGTAGGGGGTCAGACCATGTCAATGAGCTCCAGTATAGATGTCCTGCTGAAGGAAGTCATAAGGAGGAACTCAACGGACATAGCCGGGGTGATGGTCGCATCCAAGAATGGACTTCCCATCGGCTACAAGTTCTCCGAGGAGACCTTCGATCCCAACAGCGTGGCCGCGTACATGGCAGCCCTGGCTGAGGATCAGAAGAAGATCACCGGTCAGCTGGGCCTCGGTGAGGTGAGGACCACCATAATCGAGGCCCTGAAGGGGAAGCTGATCCTGAAGGAAGAGGGGAACCACCTGATCGCCATAATCGCCTACCCCGATGCCAACCTAGGGCTGATAATGATAGAGATGGACAGGCTGGCGGAGAATCTGAGGCAGGCCATCAATCCCCGCTGATCCGAGGACTTCCCCCCTCTTTCTCATCCCCGATTATGGAAGAGAGCAAGTTCTGCATGTGGGAGGATATCTCCATGTTCCGGGTTATATCCCTGGACAAGAAGCCAATGGCCAGCACCAGATTGTCATCGAGCTTCCTGAGGATCGTGCACCCTTTCTCCCCCGATATAACTACACCCTTGAGTCTTCCCGATCCGGCGTATTCCGAGTAGCTATGTGCTATCTCGGAGATCGCTGAACCGGAGGCGGACAGGAACTCGTTTATGGTGGTGCCCGCCTCCAACGTGGTCATCACGGGCAGACCATCAGGGGTGCTGAGCATTACGAAGGTCACTATCTCGTCCAGACTCCTTATGTAGTCATCGACCGCCTCCTTCATCCTCTTCAGGAGGCTGGATTCTTCCAAACCGCTACTTGAATCTACCATCTTCTTGGACCCCCAAAGTTGCTTGGGAGGAGGTTGACCTCCATAAAAAAGATTACCGTACCTCAAGAAGTGATCTACAGGGCCACCATTTCCTCAGGTTAAAGATCCGACATTCTGCATTCGACCATCGGCCACAGATAACGCCGTTATTAAACCTCGGAGAGATGAAACTGCGGTAGGCGTTTCCATGTATCGACGCATTCCACACGGTTCGGGTAAACTTTAATTGATATCCGAGATTCCCTATTAGTGACATGGATGTAACCGTTGAGAAGCTAGTATGGGTTATCCTGGCTATAATCACTGCAAGTATGGTAGGAGTGTTCCTGATGGGCAGGCTGATCCCGCAGACCCAGCAGGTGGGCCAAAGTATGTACGTTCGATTGATCAAGTCAACCTACATGGGAGAGCTCCCCACCAGTGGGAGCGGGTATGTCATCACGCTGAGGATCGTTAACGGCGGGGAAGGTGGCAGGAACATAACATCCTTGGCGTTCCAGCCGGTCGGCTTCGGCGCCTCCTCTGGGAACAGCCATGTCTACCTGCCGGATGGCACCGAAATCACCTCCGGGTATAACCTCACCACGCCGGTACCTCCTAAGGGGACCGTGGATGTGACGATACTCGTCCCCTCTCCCTACGTCAGCGCCGGGAAGTCCCTCGTGGTCACGGCTACCTTCGACGATGGGACTACATCAGCGACAAGCGTTATGATCCCCTGAGCTGAGATTTCGAGGATGTTGCAGGCGAGGTAGGGCAGTAAGCCCCTCACACCTCCCCCCTGAGGAACTTCACCGTCAGCTCGTGCCTCGGATTCAGAGCTATGGTATCGGTCAGGCCGAACTCTATCAGCTCGCCGGAGTAAATGAAGGCTATGTAGTCGGAGATCCTGACCGCCTGGTGCGGCGTGTGGGTGACCAGCACTATCGTGATCTCCAGGTCCTTCAGGAGGCTCCTCAGCGCCTCCTCTATCTTCACCGCATTCACCGGGTCCACGTTACCGGTGGGCTCATCCAGGAGGAGGAGCCTGGGCTTCAGGGCCAGGGCCCTGGCCAGGCACAGCCTCTGCTGCTGACCGCCGCTCAGCCTGTGGGGGGGATCATCCAGCCTGTCCCTCACCTCGTCCCAGAGCATGGCCTTCTCCAAGGCCCATTTAACCAGCTCGTCCAGCTCCTCCCTGCTCCTGACCAGCCTGTTCAGCCTCGGACCTATGGCCACGTTATCGTAGATGCTCATGTTCGGGAAGGGGTTGGGGGTCTGGAAGACCATCCCCATGAGCCTCCTGACCCTGTATGGGTCCTCGCCGTAGACGTCGGTGCCGTAGACCAGCACCCGTCCCTCCACCCTGGACTCGGGTATCAGGTCTATGAGCCTGTTGATCGCCCTCAGCAGGGTGGACTTCCCGGAGCCCGAGGGTCCCATCACAGCTAGGATCCTGCGCCTCGGCACCTCCAGACTGATCCCCTTCACTATGTGCTTCCCCCTTATCCAGACATGAAGGTCCTCCACCTGAAGGGCGTAGCCCTTTCCCTCGAACGTTACGGATTCTACCTCCACTCAGCACACCTCCTCGTTCCGAACCCCTGGGGTCACAGGAACACCTCCTCGGTCAGCCTCCTGGAGACCAGGAATATTATCAGGAAGAGGGCCGTGAGGACCAGGGCAGCTCCCCACGCCACCCTGTGCATGTTCGCGTAGGGCGTCTGGGCGTAGTCGAATATCAGGAGGGATATGGAGTCACCGTAATCCAGCGGGCCGAGGGGGACGTTGTACCTGTCCCTCCCCAGGGTGAAGAGGAGCGGCGCCGTCTCCCCCAGCACCTTCGCGAATCCAATGAGGATTCCCGTCAGGATTCCCCTCCTGGCGATCCCCACCAGTATGTCGAAGACGACCCGTGGTCTGCTCAGTCCCAGGGCGAAGCCCGCCTCTCTGTAGGTGAAGGGGACTCCCTCGAGGGCCTGCTCCACGTAGGTGGTCACATAGGGTATCATCATGATTGCGAGGGCCAGTGAGCCCGCCAGCATGGAGAACCTACCCATCGGGACCACCACCACGGCGTATATTAGCATCCCGACCACCACCGAGGGGATCTCCAGCAGGGCCTTGCTGAGGACCCTGACGCCCTTGGCCAGCGGGTTATCGGGGAACTCGACGGCGAATATGGCGGCGAAGAGGGACAGGGGTATCCCCAGAAGGGAGCTCAGGACGGCCAGCAGCAGGGTGCCCGCCAGAGAGGGGGCTATGCCGCCCAGCCCGCCGTTGGGGGGAGGGGGCACGCCCGTGAGGAAAGAGGGACCGGCCTCCATGAGGACGCCCAGTCCGTTCCAGATTACGGAGAGCAGGACGTGGAAGACAGGGAGCACCGCGAGCAGGGACAGGAGGGCTGCTCCTGCCAGGAAGATCTTCTCCTTGAGGTCCCTAGCGTCCATAGATGCGCCTCACCCTCCTCATCATTATCACGCCCACGCCGCTGAAGACCATCCCGATGATCAGCAGGACCAGGCTTCCGGCGAACATCACGTTCTCCATCAGGGGGAAGAAGCTCGCCTCGGTGAACTGATTGGCGATCAGCGATGAGATGGTGTAGCCAGGGGCCAGCAGGCAGGGAGAGACGTTGAAGGCGTTCCCCACCACCAGGGCCACGGCCACGGTCTCGCTGGCGGCCCTTCCCAGACCCAGAAGCAGGGCGGCAACAACGGCCGGCCTTATGAGGGACGTCATTATCCTGAAGTACTCGTATCTCGTTGCCCCCAGCGAGAGGGCGGCCTCCCTGTAGGTCCTGGGTATCTGCCTGTAAGCCTCCTTTATGACCCCGTGCATGTAGGGGATTATCATGATCGCGAGGAGGAGCCCCGCGGCCAGGAAGGAGGCGCCGCTCATGGGATCGCATGAGAAGGTGGGGAGGAAGCCCAGATGGAGGTGCAGGGGCTCCATGACCCACCTCCTGAGGAAGGGTATCATGACCTCAAGGCCCCAGAGCCCGTATATTATCGTGGGCAGGCCGGCCATCAGGTCTATTATCGACGAGAAGGCGTCCCTGATCCTCCTTGGGGCCATCTCCTCTATGAAGAAGACTGTGGACAGCGAGAGTGGGAGGGCCAGCGCGGCGGCTAGGACCGACGTGATCAGGGTACCGTAGAGGGGGGCCAGCAGCCCGTACCTGACGAACTCCACCCCCCTCTCCGACGGCCTCCAGACGTTCTCGGTGAAGAGGGAGATACCGAACCTAGCGATGGCCGGCCATGATTCCTCAACCAGCACGTAGGCCAGGAGGGCGAACACGGCGAATATAACGGCGGCGAATGGCAGGAGGGACAGGAAGAAACCCCTGTCAACCTTGGGCATCAGGGACCATCGACTCCAGGCCGCACCCTTCCCGCTCCCCATCCTCCCACCCGCCATCAGGGCTTGATCAATCCCGCGGCCTTCAGGTTCACTGCCCTGATCTCCTCGGGTATCGGGGCGTATCCCCTCACTATCATGCCCTGCCCCTCGGTATTGACGAATCTGATGAACCTCCTCAGGGCCTCCGCCTTGCCTGGCTCGTATCTGGTCCACAGGATCAGGTGAACGAACGACGTTATGGGGTATGATTTCCCGCCCGGAGCATAGACCAGCGCGTCCAGGTCGAGGCTGTAGTCGTCCAGCGGGCTCCTGGGCATGAGGGGGAAGGAGTTCCTGGCCGCCTCCCTTATGGACTCCTGCGATGGGAGCACGAACTGCCCATCCGCGTTCCTGATCTTGGCCATGGGGAGACCGTTTTCCAGGGCGTAGGAGAGCTCGACGTAGCCGATGGAGTAGGGAGTGCTCATGATCACCTGGGTCACGCCCTGGTTTCCCTTCGCCCCCACGCCGTTCCCCTTGCTGTCGACGGGCCACTCAACGCTCTTCCCCACAAGATCAGTGGGCCATTCATCCGGGGCGGCCTTGTGGAGGAAGAAGGTGAAGACGTTGGTCGTTCCGCTCGAATCAGATCTGTGGACTGCCACTATCTCCCTGTGGGGCAGCTCGACCCCGGGATTGAGCTCCCTCATGAGGGGGTCGTCCCAGTACCTCAGCCTCCCCTTGTACATGAGGGCCAGCGCCCTCCCGTCCAGCCTCAGCCCCTCGCCGCCGGGCAGGTTGTAGGTGACAACCACCGCCCCCAGGACCACGGGCATCTGGATCACCCTGCCCCTGTGGCGGAGCCACGCGTCCCTGGTGAGAGGAGGATCACTAGCCGCGAAGTCGACGAGGTGGGCGAAGAACTGCTTCTGGCCCGTCCCGCTTCCCGTGGGGTTGTAGTTGACCACGACGTCGGGGTTCATGCGAGTGAACTCCGGTATCCAGGCGGACATCTGGGGGTAGATGAAGCTGGATCCCGAGCCCAGGATCGAGACCCTTCCCCGGCCAGATGCGGCGGCACCCGCCACCCCGACGGTCACCCAGAGGGCGAATATGAGGGGACCAATGGAGGCCAGCAGGGGCAGGGAGATCCTGAGCTCCATCCTCGGCACCCTCTCGTGGCCCACCTTCTAGTAAAAACTATAAACGTATTGCAAATAGAATATAGATTATAGGCTGGTCTACATAGATTATATAGAAGAGGTGGTGGGTTAAGCGATGCAGCCCAGGAGCGTGCAGGTGACGGGGAGGTCCACCTACATAATCTCCCTGCCCAAGGAGTGGGCCAGGAAGGCTGGAATAGGGAAGGGATCGACCGTCTACATCGAGGTGATGGCCGACGGCTCCCTGAGAATAGTCCCCTCAAAGAGGGAGAGGAGGGGACAGCTCTCGAAGGTGATAGACGCGTCAAGGTACGGGGACGCGAGCAGCCTCATAAGGGAGGTGATATCTCACTACCTCGCCGGGTACAACTCAGTGCGGATAGACTACGATCCCGGCCAGAAGGAGGTGGCGGAGAGGGTCAGAGAGGTGATAGAGAGCAGCATCTTGGGCCTCAGCGTCCTTGAGGGGACGGCCACCTCCATGACCTTCTACGCGGTCCTGGATCCTTCCTCCATGAGCCTCGAGGACGCGACGACCAAGCTGGTCGCGGACGCCCTTCACATGCTGGAGGACACCCTCGAGGGCATCAGGAGGGGAGATGAGGACCTGCTGGAGGGGGTGACGAGGCAGGACCAGCTGGTTGACAAGCTCTACCTCCTGATAGCTAAGCAGCTCACCATAGCCCTGATGAATCCCCTGAACGTGAGGGACTTCGGGCTCGAGACACCCGCCGAGGCCCCCCATCTCTTCCTGGCCGTTAAGAGCGTCGAGAGGATAGCGGATCACGCCACGATCGTCGCGAGGAACGCGATCGAGCTGCTTGGGGAGGGGAAGGATATCCCCGAGAGGATAGCCTGCTCGCTGGAGGAGGCGATGGAGCTCTTTAGGGACGTCTCATCCGCCCTGTCGAGCCCGGACAAGGAGAGGGCTGAGAAGGTGGCGAAACTGATAGAGAGAGCTGGCAGGGGCCCGACATGGGAGGAGAGATACCCCGATTCGAGGCTCTACGCAATGGTGGAGAGCATCGGGAGGATCTTCGGCTACAGCCTCGACATCGCCGAGGCCATAATAGATGTGTCCACCGTCAGGGAGGCGGCCAGGATCCTGAGGAGCTGATGTCAGGTTCCTGATCTGCTAGAAAAGGCCCGGATCCATCAACAGCCAGATCCGATTAGAGGAGCCTCTTTATCCTCTCCGCTATCCTCCTCGATGCCTCCCTGTACTGCTCAGGATCGCCCTCCTCACCCCACCTGATCCCCGGGCACGACACCGAGGCGAGGATGAAGTCGTCGCCCACTATGAAGGGATACCTCCTGCAGGTGTCGGGCCTGTGCTCGTAGGCGACGCAGAGGTTCCCCTCGAGGAAGACGCACGATCCGTCCTCCTTCAGCCTCATCTTGAAGGGGGCGCCCGTGAGCTCCCTCTCCAGATCCGAGGTGGGCTCGTAGAAGTCCCGGTAGCCGGCTTCTTCCAGCCTCCTGACGTCCTCCTCGTAGAGGACTATCACCCTATCCCTGCAGCAATCCCCGCAGAGGGTGCAGGCGAACCCTGGCATCCTCTCCACTCTGACGTAGTCAGAAACCACCGTCTCCACGCCCCTCACCCACCACGAGACGGGAGAGGACGAAGCAGCCGGTGCTCCTGAGAGTCTTGCTCACGTTCCCCTTGCTCACCCCGTACCTCCTGGCTATGTCGCTCACCCTCTCCCCGAACCACACCCTCCTGAAGCAGTAGAGCAGCCTCCTGCCAGGCATCTCGGTCAGCACCGCCATCGTCAGGGCCGCCGCGAGCAGGAGCCTCACGTCCTCCCCATCTGCCC
>JALWYH010000097.1 GCA_027078475.1 Thermoproteota archaeon | reverse complement strand
GATTGATATTCACCCCCTTAATCTCCCTCCCCTATCCCTCCCTTACGCTTCCTCCTCACTCCCGCCCCTCTTCTCCTTCCAGGGCTCCCTGACCTCTCCCGGCTCCCTGAGCTTGTCCCCATACTTCCCGAATATGAGATAGGTTACGGGGCTGAGAACTATAAGGAAGATAAAGTCCCTAGCGTGCTGATCGATCACACCAGTCCAGTCACCACCGGTCAGCTCCAGCAGGCTGATGGGATAGAGGAAAATGGCTGAGATCACGAATACCGCGTATTCCAAGATCCAGCATAGGAGAGAAGGAGCCAAGCCTCTCCTCCAGAGGAGGAGGTAGTCCAGAACCAGGATCCCTATGATGAGCATTATCACAACCAGCCCCCTGAGAAACGGTATCCACGCTCCCCTGGAGGCGGCGACCGGATAGAACACCACAAAGTGAGAAGCTAGGAAGGCGAGGGCGATTAGAGAGATGAAGGCCTTGTACGAGAAATCACTGCTGGCCTTCTTCAGCGTGGTCGTACATCTGATCCGCACGGTCACTTCCCCCATCGATGAGTATAGAAGAAAAATTTGATCGTTTCAAGGTAGGCATTCGCATGTTGTTCCGCTTTCATCGCAGCAGTATATACCTGCCAGAGCCATAGCCAGACAGGCAGGGCATAGTACCGCCACGCACTCCAGAGGCAGAGGGTAGTTCCTGCAATTAAGGCAGCAAGACAGCAGGCAGCCTATGTTGAGTTCACAGCAGTAAGAGGTGCAGCTGCAGTAATCACCACAGGAGTCGTAACCCGGAGAGGCAGTACATTCATGCTGGCACCCTGAAGAGAGCGGGCTGGCGTCATTGATGCTCCTTACCAGAACAGTTACTCTTTCTTTCCCACTAATCTCAACCAGGAATGCGGCTCTCTTAATGCCATTTATTGGCGCACGCGAAAACTTAAGGGGAAAGTACGCACTCAGCCACACTTTCTGTAATAGATTCACCTAAAAATCGTCAGTAAAAGAAGCTATTAACTGGATGTAAGCATCCATTCCAACCAGTTGGCGAGAGGTGGGAGAGGGAACCCAGAAGCAGGAGGAATGCCACTGAATCATCTCGCATGATCCATGGATGGATTAGCTGGATGATCGAAACGCTACACCCCTCCCGCAGCTCTCAGGCGCCTTGATCATGAGTCATCGTGTGGTGGCTGCCCTGCCCCGATCCCGCCGACAGCACCACCGGATCCGGCCCTAACTAGGGAGCGGGCGCCCAGCCAACACCCCAGGAAGATGAGGGCCAGGCCTGCCAGGGCACTCGCCGGGGCGGGCACGACCACCAGCATGCTTCCCACCACGGTCAGCAGGCCCGCGATCCTCAGACCACCAAGCCCGAGCCTGGGCGACAGGTAAATCAGCGAAGAACCCACCAGGAGATAGATGACCGCCTTCGCCAGGAGCATGGTGATGCCAGTGGCCCCCGAGGGAGAGGCGATCCACATGGATGCCTCGCCCATCGCCAGGACCACTATCATCATCGCGGGGTAGAGGGCCATCCTCAGGGGTCCGAACCTGGAACGGAGCCTCATCATGGAGTAGGAGAGATAAATGACCGAGATCATGAAGTAGATCTCCACTATGGAGAGGACGGGAATCAGGGGCATGAGCACAGCCACTATCACCAGGACGGGATAAAGCGACGCCATGGTCAGACCAGCGGCAAGGTGATCCAGCGCATCCATCCTTATGCTCGACCGCCGAATGGACCCGGGCCAGGTAATAAAGTTGGGACTCAGGTCCCGCCCTTGGTCCCGCTCCTGGCGGCTAGCATGACCGAAACTACCCTCAGGTACTGACTCACGCCACCCAGCCCCAGCCCCAGGACTATGAACGCTATGAGGACGAAGAGCGGTACCCTGACCACCACCAGGAACGAACCCAGGACGACCAGCCCGCCGAACCTGTCCAGCTTCCTCAGTCCCGTTACCTTGGACACGTCGTGTGCGTAGAGCCCGATAACCAGCATGGGGGCTATGGTTCCCAAGTTGGTCAGTAGGTCGTAGTGCTGGGGCACGACAAGGGCTGCGATCAGCATGATCAGGCAGATCCACAGCAGGATGCCGGAGAGCATCGCCTTCCTTGGGTCGGGCCAGGACACCTTCCAGAGCGATAGCCCCGAGACGCCAACCATGGCCGACAGGTAGAGGTGCAGCGCAAGCATCAGGCCGAGGATGTCCAAGGCGTAGGCCAGCACGTAGAGAAGGGGATAGAAGGCCAGCATTCCGACCGAATCAGCGAGCCTCCTCATCCATAGAGCTGAGGATTTCAAGGCGATCCCCTCTAGCTCTAGCTGGGTCAGTGGGAAAGAAAAAATGGGGGGGTCAGAGGGGAGCGGCCTCCCTGGCCAGATCCTTCTCCACCTGGTCCACCTTCTTGAAGAACTCGGGATCCTTCTCCTGCAGCACCTTTATCCTCTCGACGTAGAGTTCTTCGGAGTTCTTGGTGAGCAGATCCTTCACGGATACGCCCAGCTTCTTGGAGCCGAACTTGAGGGACCATATCAGGAGACCAACCCACAGGAGTATGTAAAGTGCCCAGACGGCTATCTGTCCGGCCCTGCTGGACGTTATCAGCGCCGGCAGGAAGGTAGTCGGTGAATAGGGGCAGCACATCATCAAGGGGTCCCAGAAGCCCCTGGCCAGGGTGTAGGGCAGGTAACCGAGGTAGAAGAATGGCCATATGAGGAGTCCGGTTATGTAGAGGAGCCCGGTCCTGCCGTAGTTCCTGAACTCGCATCCCAGCATGAAGACCGTGCCCATGCCCAGCAGGAAACCACCGAAGAGGTCCATTGGCAGGGTAGTCTGCACCCTTATGGTCTTCATCGAGACGCCGATGTGGTGGAACTCCAATCCGGTCGCGCGTGTGAAGGCCTCAGCGAACTCCTTGGTGGCCCAGTGGTGACCCTCCATTATCCCGAAGAGGGCGAATCCCAGGAAGAAGGCTGTACTAGCTATTATTATGTGAACAGCCAGCGCCGTGAAGGGCTGCATTCCCATGAATATTGTCCTTATGGAGAAGGGCATCTTCCACTTCCTGGCGAATCCCAGCTCGTCCTTCTGAATCAGCGGCCCCATTTCGGCATTCATCACGGCGCACTCGGTTCCTATCCCCGTCTTAGCCACGCTCCCTCCAAGCAGCGCTCCCACTATCAGCAGCATGATTATGTTGGGGATGTTCTGCGGGGTGAGCATGTGTTTGACTATCTTGGTCTTGGCTAGGCTGTCGGCCCACCCCATCTTTACGGCGTAGTCGATGCCGAACAGCGCGTTGGCCAGGATCACCAGGGCGAAGATGACCCAGAAGGCATAGAGGAGGAGCCTAAGCCAGTCCTTCCCAGGGTCGTAGTTGAAGTCCAGGGTAAGACCGTCAGCCCACCCCCTCTTCTTGGCGTCCTCAACGTACCACTTAGTGTCCTGGGACTTGAAGTACTGCACCAGCCCGAACTTGCTCATTATCATTATTCCGATGGCCGCCGCCACCGTGGCCGTTATCATCACCACGAAGCTCTTCACGTTCATCGCGGACCATCCGCCGAGCAGATGATGCAGCGTGCATCCTCCAGCCACCCTAGTTCCCCAGGCGAACATGAAGGCGCCCAGAGCCGTGAAGATAAGGAATCCCTTGGGGTACCTGACCCAACTCCTTATGTCGCCCTCCAGGTAGGCCAGTAGCAGACCGGAGATTATAGCCCCGAGGATTATCCACTGGATGTCGGGCTGATAGTCCGGCCTCGTCGCTATGAGGCTATGTCCGGTTATCCTAGCCTCGAAACCGGCCAGCATCCTGGCCATTCCGGAGGTGACACCGATGAACTTGTGCTTGGGATGGCCGAGGGGTAGGAACCAGTAATTGATGGCCTCCGCCAGCCCGGTCATCAGGCCGGCGGTCCACCACGGCCACTGCTTCCTGAGGAAGCTCATAGTATCACTAGGCAAACGACGATGAAAATCCCCTTATAAGGGGACATCTGTCTAAAGTGCACCCTCTGTCGGGTGCCGGCGCAGCAATTGCGTCCCTCTCGGGGTCATGGGTAACAATTGACGTTCGTAAGCTCGATCATACATTGCCACGCCCCAGGAGGGCCATCACCCCACCCAACCCATGTCCGGCTTCTCCTTGAGGGGGTACTCCCCGGCGTACATCACCATACCTCTCTCATCCAGGAGGATGACGGCCCTCCAGATATCTCCCTCTTCTTGTCGAAGAGCCCGTAAGAGCTGGACACCTCGCCATGCGGCCAGAAATCCGAGAGGAGTGTCGTCCTAACGACATCCATGTGCCTGGCCCACGCCCTCTTGGATGGGACGAGATCGACGCTGATGCTCAAGGGGACGACCCCCAGACCCTCTAGCTCGTCGTGGAGTGACTCGAGCTCCCTTACCTGCTCCTCGCAGACGCTGGTCCAAGCAAGCGGATGGAACGAGAGGAGTACCTTCCTCTCTCTCAGCTTCGAGAGGGTGACCTTCTCGCCGAACTGGTCTAGGAGGGTGAAATCAGGTGCCTCGATCCCAACGCCTATCATGTTAACCGTGGTTATGGGGGGTGATCCCTGAAAATGTTGCGAGCTCGGCCCGATCAGGCGAGGGAGGCTATCTCCCTCAGGGCCTCAGCGAGCACCTTCACCTCCTCCAGGGTATTGTACAGGTAAAAGCTGGCTCTCACGGTGCCCTCCTCCGCGCCGAGCCTTCGATGCAGGGGATGGGCGCAGTGGAGCCCCGTCCTCACTGCTATCCCCCTTGAATCCAGCAGCGCGCCCACCATGTGGGGGTCCATCCCCTCGATGTTGAAGGCGATGATTCCTCCGCGCCTCTCCACATCCTTGGGTCCGTAGAGGATCACCCCATCGATGCTCGAAAGCATTTCCAGGCCCCTCCTCGTGAGCTCCTTCTCGTGCTCCCTCACAGCCTCCATCCCCACGTCCATCAGGTACCTGGCGGCCTCGGCCAGCCCTATTGCACCAGCTATGTTGGGCGTGCCCCCCTCGTGCCTCCAGGGCAGGGACGCCCAGTCAACCCCCTCCAGGGTGACATCCCTTATGGTCCCTCCCCCGGGTCTGGGAGGGGTCATCTCCTCGAGCAGATCGAGCCTCCCGTAAAGGACTCCCGTTCCCGTCGGCCCGAGCATCTTGTGCCCGGAGAAGGCGAGGAAGTCAACCCCCAGCTGCCTCACGTCCACGGGCATGTGGGGAACCATCTGGGCGCCGTCCAGCACGGCGACTGCGCCCACCTGATGGGCGGCCCTCACCACTCTTCCCACATCGGGAATCGCCCCGGTGACATTCGACATTCCCGATATGGCCACCAACCTGGTCCTCTCGTCGATCAGGGACTCCAGCTGCTTCATGAGGGGCATGCCCTCATCGTCGACATCCGCGTACACCACCTCCGCCCCCCTCAGCTCGGCCACGGTCCTCCACGGGAGCATGTTGCTGTGGTGCTCCATCACCGTGGTGACGATCCTGTCCCCCTCCGCAACGTTGCGGAGAGCCCAACCCCACGCGATCATGTTCAGGGAGTCGGTCGTGTTGGACGTGAAGACCACCTCCCTGAAATCGGCGTTTATGAACTGAGCGAGAGCCTCGTGGGCTCCCTCATAAAGCTCGGAAGCCTCCCTGCTTAAGTAGTGGATTCCCCTGTGGACGTTCGCGTTGAGCTCCCTGTAGAACCTGCTGACCGCCTCTATCACTCTCTCAGGCCTCTGGGTCGTGGCGGCATTGTCGAGGTAGATGAGGGGATGGCCGTTGACCTCCCTCTCCAGGATGGGGAAATCGCTCCTGAGGTCGAGCGCCATGCGCACACCCTACAACTATTGTTTTAGAAGGGGAAGCTGATAACCCTTCCGGCCCGGCGCCGGTATGGGCTAGGGGATGGCCGCCCCTATCACCACCGCCAGCTCCCCTCTCAGTAGCACCCCGCTCTCTCCCATCGACCTGAAAATCCCGAAGAGCATGCCGAAGATCAGACCGTAGAGCCAGAGGTCGAAGGACAGCTTCGACACCGCGATTCCAAGTATGCCCGCGCTGGCGTTCAGCAGGAGGTGATAGAACGCCTTCCAGGTGAGGAGGAACAGGATGCTGGGCAGGGCCGAGGCCGCGACGGCTAGGGCGAGGGGGCCGATCGCCCTCCTCCCCACGATCCTGAAATCGTGAATGGAGTAGATCACCTTGGCCCCCAGATCAGCTCCACCCTTGAAGGCAAGGAAGAGGAACAGCGTGAAGACAGAGGGGGGCTTGCTTATGAGAACGCTGAGAAGACCCACCATCAGCCAGGTGACCGTGAAGACCCAGTCCTTCCAGTTCCTCTTGGCGAGAGGGGAGCCGAGGAGCCTGGCCACCCCCCTGCTCACCAGGGACTGAAACCAGTAGAATACCGTGGGGGCGAAGTCAACCACCCCCATCACCACCGTCAGCAGGAGGAAGATCAGGTGCCCGGGTTCCATCCCGCATCCCGGGAACCAATCCGTTAAAGAGATGATCACTTCCTCAGGAGCAGGGTGACCAGATCCCCTCGAGATGACAGGACCCTCAGAGCAGCCCCGTAAGACCTGGCCAGGGAGGCCACCGACTCCACGCTGAACCTTGACGTCTCAACGGCGACAATGATGCCCTCTCCCTGGCGGAGCCTGGTCAGTAGGCTCGATAGCCTGACCAACGGGACGTAGTTGCACTTGTACTCCCTCCGGGTCATGATCACCCTGCCGACGATCCTCACATCCCCCGGGACATCCTGCAACGGCTGATGCCCCCTCCCATTCCCGGTGCCGCCCGACTCATCGTCCATCGTGCCATCCTCCGATCATAACAATGAGATGATATTAAAATCGTTCATTTATAGTAGCGCGCCGCCGTGAGCTCCTAGATAGGAGGCACGGGAACTTCGCTGCCGTTCCTTCGGTCGCTCCGAACTTAGGTCCAGATCCAACACCTCTTTAGACCACGGTTAAAGCTGGTCCGGATCAGGACGACTCGTCCTGAAACCTCCGGATTATCCTTATCACCTCCTCTGATACCTTGGCGAACTTTCTCAGGTCCTCTAGGAGATCGTCATACCTCGGATCATTCAGGGCCTCTATCCTGTCTATGAGCGGCTCCACATACTCCCTCAGAATCTTGGTCGGGAAGAGCAGTAATCTGTTGAAGGCACTCCTGGCGGTGTAGACCTTGCTCCTCCCGATCTTCTCGTAATAGACCAGTCCATCATGCTCCAGCAGCCTCAACGAGGTGGAGACTGTGGATTTACCCAGACCCGTCAGCCTCGAAAGCTCACTTATGGTCAGGGACCTCTCGGAGAGCAGGAGCGTCGCGTAAATCCTGCTGGCTGCCGGGGGGTAGCCCAGGCTCTCTAGAATCTTCTCTATGTAGAACCTCACCTCCCTATCCATACGTCCTCCCTGCGACAGGATCAGATTAAAGTACTCCGAATGTTCTGATAAAACCGAACACTCGGTAATAACAAAGTAAACGGGATGAACCGAAGTTACAAATGCTTTTATTTGCCAGCCGGCCAAGGGATCAGGTGGTTCCATGGTGGAGGAGAAGGAGAAGAAGGGTGGTTTCTCGCGAATAGCCAAGGCCATGGGCGACGTGGTCAAGGAGACAATCGATGTGGCCAAGGAGGGAATGGAGTCCACCGCCGATGTGGTCAAGGATGTCACCTCATCCGCGGCGGAGGCGGCCAGGTCCGGGGTGGAGAAGACGGCCGAGGTCGTTGACAGGATAGCGGAGGAGACAGAGGAGACCACGGTGAAGGCGGCCGAGGAGACCAAGAAGACGGTGAAGAAGAGAAAGTAAAGAAATGGTGTCCTCCCAGGCAGATTATGGAGTAAGGGCGTGAATCGGCCCTTCCTCCCCACCCTTCATTTGTTATCTCCCTCTTGCCTTCCGTCTCCGGTTGAGTGTCATCCGAGTATCTGATGGCGGCCACCAGTTGACGGGCATTGGCGCGCCACATCTGGTCGGCGGAGAATGGATGATTGGGTCAACCGATCACCGAAATGGTCTGAGTACGCTCCTGACCCGTTCGACTTCAAAAAGCAGGATGGATGAGGATCGGGAGGAAATAGCAGGGAAGGAGAATTCGTGCGAGATCCCCTTCCCTGAGCGCATCCGACGAATGCACAGCGCTCTCATATCTCCTTGGAGGCCCTACCTAGGGCCTTGAGGAGTTCCACCATCACCCCGAGGCCGCGCTGGAAGTCCTCGTCCCTCAAGGCACCGAGCAGACCCGACAGTCCCACCTTCGGAGGATCCATCAGGACCCTGTCCAGCTTCGGATCTTGGAGAGCCTTCTCCAGCACAGCCGGAAGGTCAGAACTTATCAGGCCGTTCAGCAGCCTCGCCAGGGCTGCCACCGTCTTGCTCATCTCCTTGACCATCTCATCGTTCATCATGTCCATGAGCATCCTGTAGACGCTTAGCAGATCGGAAAGGGCAGCAGCATCCTCCTCAGAGAGCCTCAACGTTTCCTCACCCATGGCATCACCCCCCATTCACATCAGCCCCCTCATGGTTGTATCCCAGTACACCAGGTAGTACATCCTGTAGAGCTTCCAGCCGAGCCTGGCCGCTTTGAATGGACTCAGAGGGACGCCGTACTTCCACACGGCTAGTGTGGCCCTTCCGTGACTGGCGGGCGTCGGGGACTCCTCGACGTACGGGCACCCCATGTGCCCTCTGTAGTAGACCCTCTCCTCGATGCCCATCAGGTCTCTGGCCAGGTTCTCCCCCACGACGAAGGCCTGGAAGTGGGCCGTCACGCCCATCTTCAGGATCTCCTTGGATCCCGCATCCCCCGCGACGTAGACCTCGTCGTAGCTGCCGGCCGGGCCCCGGTACTGCAGCGTGAACTTGTCGTTGGGCACCCAGCCGTCCTCATCAGCTACGCTCAGCCCACGCAGGGCCCCGACGTGGGGCGGGACTGTTATCAGCAGGTCGTATGGGTACTCGCCGTCCTCCCCCACCACGACCTTCCTCTCCGGATCCACCTCCCTGTACTTGAACCCCCTGACGTCGTCTATTCCCCTCTCTTTGAGGTTCCTGGTGATGTTCTCATTGTAGGCGGGTGGTCCTATGTTGGGTGACGGCCACAGGAATGTGATCTCGAATCTGTCCCTGTCCTTGAAGGCCCTCAGGAAGTTGTCGAGCATGACGGTGAACTTGCTCGGGGCTCCGGGGCACGCTATGGGCATCTTGGGGACGAAAACCACTATCCTTCCCCCCTCCATCGACCTTATCTTCCTCCCCAAGGCCTTGGCATCCTCCAGCGACGTGTAGAAGCTGTTGAAATCTCTCTCGAGGCCGGGCACCTGCTTCAAGTCGAAGCTCGCACCCGTCGCTATGACCAGGTAGTCGTAGGAGAAGCTCCTCCCTCCACTCACCTTCACTACCCTGTTCCCCAAGTCTATGTCCTTGATCTCGAACTCCCTACCTAGGAAGGTCCTCAGTCTCGGGCTCAGGTAGCTCCTCCTCGGCCTGACCAGATCATCATCGGCGAAGTAACCGAAGGGAACGAACGTGAAACCGGCCTGATTCACTGCTACCTCGCTCCTGTCAAGCACCGTTATCTCGATCTCCCCCTTGGCTATTTCCCTTCGGAACTCCCTGGCCAGCTTGTTACCCACCATGGAGCCTACGGCTCCAGCTCCCAGTATCAGAACGCTCTTTCGGGCCATGTGAGACCCCAACAGTTCAACCGAGTCATTTTGAAAAATGTTTCTTTTATCAGATGTAGAAATTTAACGATTGTTTTCGACAATATAGTTAACACCGTGATGGAAAAGGGATCGCACCACAATCATCAAAACGGGTATGGGCCCCGAATCTACCCCTTCTCCTCAATTTTGAGGAGGGGAGGTGCTGGAGAGGGTGGATCACCCGACCATGCCCGAGCAGCTCGTGGGCACGGACGGCCTGATTACGAGCCTGTCACCATCTACCTCCACCCCCACCACCATCCCATCCCTCCAACCGAGGCTCTCGAGCACCTCACTCGGAAGCCTGATAAGACCCCTCACCAGCCTGACCTTCAGCCTCTCACCCCCCGTTAAATTCATTAACTTGAAAGGACGGAAAACGCTATGGTAAAACCAAGGGGCTCCATGGATAAGGAGGAGCATGCCAATATAAGGATACCGGATCCTCCTTGCCGAGCAGATCATCACACAGGTGCCGTGCCGATCGGTTCCACCTGTCATGCCACCTGGGGAAGGCCAGCAGGGAATGTACTGGCAAGCTCGCTCCACGAAACAAAAGATTATAAGACCGGGAGACAGAGGACCTTTTGGAATGTCCATTACGGTACTGGAGGAAGTAGTTGAAGAGATCGTCAGGGGTCTCGAGGACGACGATGGGGCTGTGGAGGCGTTCCTATTTGGAAGTGTGTCCAGAGGAGATTACCACTTGGAGAGCGACATCGATGTACTTAGTCAGTCGGAAGAAGGATAAAACGAGGAGGCCAATGCAGGAGATCAGAGCCGCTCTCTCCTTGGAGTAGGGGGTCGCAGTGAGCGTGATCGTCCTGGATGAGGATTCCTGGAGGAGGGGTATATCACTCCTGAGGGATACCGTGAGGCGGGAAGGAAGCTCATATGGACCCGGAAGAGAAGATAGAGATGGCCAAGCTCCTCTTGGAGAAAGCTGAAGAACATCTGAAGACAGTCAGGTTGGCGCTGAGGGAGGGGCTGTTCAGGGACGCCATAAGCATGGCCTATCACTCCGCCTACTCGGCCTTAACGGTGCCGATCTTGATGGGACATGAGCCCAAGCATGAGGGCGTGATATCGATTGGTGGGACTTCACCTAGTGAGGAGAGGTCTGCCGAGTACTAGAGAGGGCCGAATACTCGTCAGGCTTCACGAGATGAGGGAGACAAGTGATTACGAGCCGGTATTTCTCTACGAGAGGGAGGACGCCGAGCAGGCGGTTTCCAGCGCTACTAAGTTCCTTAGGAGGATGACCGATCTGGTTAAGGCGCTGGAGGCCGACCTCCGCAATAGATACTCCGTAGGCCGAAACGAGTAAGTGGATCGGATGTACTAGCGATCATAATATCGTCATAATATCGACGAAAAATGGCGTACCCCCAGCTCGAACAATCCCCCTCACTATCAGGATAAGACCGGAGGGGCCACAAACAGAGGGGTCCCCCCCAACCGGCCAGTAGGCCGACTGGAGGTTCATCCCTCACCACGGTCACAACCGTGATCCCCGCCCCGCCCGGGTCCCGGTCGTGGAGTTGGTGGACGCAGGCATCCCTTCACCACCGCCTGCGGTCCGCTCCGGAGACGCGTCGGGGCTGCCCGGCCGAGGATGACGCGGTGGCCGTGGCAGCGGGAGTGGAGATCTCAGCCTTCCTCACTAGGAGTGAAAGGCTTCGCCTCCCCTCCACGCTCCCGGATCTCGCGCTTCTCTCGCATGGCCGCTCGTTTAAATTATGCTATACGGAAATCGATTCAAAATTAATGATCAATTGGGTTCCCGCTCCTTCCCGAGGAAAAATGAAACGGTTGAGGGGAGAGCCGGGGGGATCAATGGGATCACATGCTTACCTCCAGTCCAGGTATCTTGACCTTCTCGTAGATCCAGTCGAAGATCTTCATGGAGACGGTTATCCAGACGAAGTATATGGCCGAGGCGAATAGGTAGACCTCCAGGGGCCTGAAGGTCTGGGCTGCAATGGTCTTGGAGATGTTGGTGAGCTCCCTTATGCCCAAGACTATCAGGGCGGAGGTGCTCAGCCCGAGGGAGACGTACTCGTTGGTCCAGGGAGGTATCACGATCCTGAGGGCCTGGGGGAGAACCACGTGCCTGAGGGTCTGCCCGAAGGTCATCCCCAGCGACTTGGCCGCCACCAGCTGATCTTTGAAAACCGCCTCTATGGCCCCCTTGAAGTAGCCCTTCTGGTAGGCCCCGCTGTTGAGCATCAGGGTCACGGCACCCGCTGTGAAGGCATCCCAGTTCAGCCCGGTTATGTCCGGTATCGAGAAGTAGAAGAAGAGGAGCTGGACTATGAGCGGGCTTCCCCTGAAGAACTCCACGTACCCGTTTATGATCACTCTCAGCCACTTGGAGCCGTAAACGTCCCCCAGGGCGGCCAGTATACCGAGGACGAAGCCGCCGGCCAGTCCCAGGAAGGTCATCTCGACGGTGGTGAGGAATCCCTCGATTATGAAGGGGTAGTACTCCGTCACGAACTCTATGGTGAAGGATATGGGGTCAAGCGCGGCCGGCGTATCACGCACCCCCTATCAACCTGCTCAGGAACTCCCTCGCCCTCTGGGTCTTGGGATTCCTCAGTAGCTCTTCCGGAGGACCGGACTCTATTATCCTCCCGTCGTCCATGAAGAGTATCTCATCCGCCACTTCCTTGGCGAATCCCAGCTCGTGGGTGACAACGAGCATGGTGACCCCTCTCCTCGCGAGCTCCTTCATCACATCGATGACCTCCCACGTCAGCTCTATGTCGAGCGACGCCGTGGGCTCGTCGAAGAGTATTATGTCGGGGTTCATGGCCAGGGCCCTCGCTATGCCGACCCTCTGCTGCTGACCGCCAGATAGCTGGGCAGGGTAGTGATCGGCCCAGTCCTCGAGCTTCACCGCCTTGAGCACCTCTAGGGCCCTCCTCCGCGCCTCTTCCTCCTTCATCTTCAGCACGACCCTGAGCCCTAGCTTGACGTTTCCCAGTGCCGTCAGGTGCCTGAACAGGCTCGGCTCCTGGAAGACGAACCCGATCTTCGCCCTCAGCATGTTGAGGTCCAGGTTGGAGGAGTAGACGTCCTTCCCCTCGAAGAAGATCTTCCCCTCTGTTGGGGGCTCGAGGAGGCCCATTATCCTTAAGAAGGTGGACTTCCCGGATCCGCTGGGGCCTATTATCACCTTGGTCTGGCCCCTCTCTATCTCGAAATCTATGCCCTTGAGGACCCACAGGTCCCCGTACCTCTTCTTCAGACCCCTGCTTGCCAGGATGACCTCTCCCATCCCCATCCCATCACCTCAGCCCGTACCTGCTCTTCAGCCTGGAACCCATCCTGTCCAGGTAGTTGGCTATCGGGAAGGTTATCAGGATGTATATGATGGCAGCGGCAAGGTACGGGAAGAAGAAGGACCTGGTGGCCTTCCTGACTATGTCTGAGTACTTGGTGAGCTCCAAGACTCCGAGGACGAACGCGTAGGATGAGTCCTTTATCAGGAGGGCTATCTCGCTTCCCAGGCCGGGGAGGGCCACTATGAAGGCCTGCGGAAGTATGACGTGCCTGAAGGCCTGCCACCTGGTCATCCCCAGGGAGACTGCCGCCATCATCTGATTCCTCCCGACCGAGTTCATGGCCCCCCTGAAGATCTGGGACTGGAACGCGCCGCTCCTGAATCCCAGGGCGAAGGTGGCGGAGAGGAAGGCGCTCTTGAAGAGGGGCACTATGCCTGCCATCCCGAAGTGGAAGAGGAGCATGAACACAAGCACGGGTATGCCCCTCATCAGCTTGATGTAGGCATCAGCCACGTAGTTGAGCCCGTACTTGGGGAACTGCTTCACTATCGCGGTGGGTATTCCCAGGCCGAATCCCAGCGCGAAGGAGAGGAAGGATATTGCCAGGGTGTTGGGGACTCCCTGGAGCAAAAAAAGGAAGTCGTTGAAGGTGAACAAAGCCCGACCTCCCTGGAAGCTCCCTCACCCGACGGCGAGCTCAGCCGGGGACGCCCCACTTGGCGGCTATCTTGTCAATCTCGGCGTTGGCGTACATCTCGGCCAGGATACCGTCTATCTCCTTCATCAGGTCGACAGCATTCTTGTTGAGGACGAAGGCCACGGGCCAGTAGCTCCTGCTGTAGACCACCTTGAGTGGTATCTCGGAGGTGGAGTTCCAGTAGGTGGTTATCGGGGTCTCGGCGTAGACCGCGTCTATGGTGCCCTTCTTCATGTCCTTCAGGGCCACCTCGAAGTCGGGGTAGGACTTCACCTGGCTGGACTTGAAGACGCCCTTCTTGACCAGATCAAGGAGCTCCTTCTCCTCGGTGGTGCCGCTCCCGGTGCCTATGACCAGGTTGTACTTGGCGGCGTCCTCCAGCTTGGCCAGCTTCTCTATTCCCATCTTCTCGGCCTTGTCCCTGGGCATTATCAGCTGGACCTTGGTGATGTGGATGGGCATGGTGAACAGGACCTCCTTGAGCCTGTCGGGGGTGACGGAGAATCCGCTGACTCCCATGTCAACCTCACCGTTCTTGACCGCCTGGATTATGGCGTCGAAGTCCATGGGCTTCCACTCCACCTTCACGCCCAGCCTCTTGCCCACCTCGTTCATTATGTCAACCTCGTAGCCCACGATCTTGTTGGTCTTGGGGTCTATGAACTCGAAGGGCGGCCAGTCAGGCGAGGTAGCCACCACTATCTTGCCCTTCTGCTTTATCTTAGCTAGGTAGCCACCGGCCGCCCCTCCACCTGCCGTAACCGTCTTGGTGGTCGTGACTGTCTGGGTGACGGACTTGGCGCCGGGAGCCCCCTGGGTGACCGTCTTGGTTACGGTCTGCGCAGGGGCGCTCGGCTTGGCCACGTAGCCTATTCCGGCCCCGATCAGGAAGGCTATGATCAGCCCTATGGCCAGAACTCC
>JALWYH010000096.1 GCA_027078475.1 Thermoproteota archaeon | reverse complement strand
CCCCCTCCCCTCTCCTGCTCCAGCGATCTCGCTCCTCCTGAGATAGGCCATGGCCAGGAAGCCAACGCCCATGCCGATGAGGAGACCCGCTGCCGTTTCATTCAGCAAGTAACCTATACCCATGCCAAGGAACATGAAGGCCACGAATACTAGGCCAGAGGACCTGTCCTCCCCCAGGGCCAATCCCCTCCGAATTAAGGAGGAAACATAATATAATCGGAGGGGGTTTGCCGTCCATGGGATGCGGTAAATGGGGCTGTTGGATGAGGAGATAAGATCTGTCTTCTCTGAGATCGTTAAATCGAGCGAGCTCTCCCTCTCCCTGACCAAGAAGTGCGTCGATGCATTCCTAGGTAAGGCTGATCCCGAGGTGGTGCTGGAGGAGGTAGACAGGGGAGCTCAGATCCTGTCATTCACTCACGGGCAGCTGAGGACTAAGATAAGCGAGATACTGGCCAGGTTTCAGCCAATGGCCTCGGATTTGAGGACTCTCATATCTCTGATGGAGATAAGCTACGGGCTGGTCAGGCTGGGGAGGTATGCCAGGAACATAGCTCAGACCCTTGTGCTGTTCAGGGACATGAGCCAGTGTGATCTGCAGCTGGTGGTCGAACCAGCGGAGGTCACGGAGACCATGGTCAAGGAGGCCCTTAAGGCAGTCGAGACCAAGGATGTTGAGCTGGCGAGGAGGGTCATGGAGATGGACGACAAGGTGGATGGAGCGTACGAGTCCTACCTCAGGGAGAGGGTCCTCACCGGAGTGGAGAAGGTCCCGGCCTGCGCCGTGGCCATGACCCTGATCCTCAGGTACCTTGAGAGGATGGCCGATCACGCCGTTCAGATAGCTGAGGAGGCCATATACATGGCCGGCGGTTGAGCCCGGCCCGGCAAGGTATTTAGGGTTCATCCTCGCGATGACCCATGCTCGAGGATTTCTACCCCGGGGTGTTCAGGTGCCGCCCCACCTTTCCCACGGTTGTGGAGAGGGGCTACCTGGCCGAGGTTTGGACTCGCGACGGTAGGAGGTTCTTGGACTTCAGCGGAGCAGCCACTTCCCTGGGGCAGGCCCATCCTAGGGTCGTGGAGAGGGTAAAGGAGGGTGTGGAGAAGCTCACCGGTTTCTCCGGTCTGCTGGCGCCCAACGAGCCCTTTCTCAGGCTGGGTGAGGAGCTCAGATCCCTGGTCCCCGTGAGGGATGCCTCGGTGGCCTACGCCACCACCGGGAGCGAGGCGAGCGACTTCGCCATCCAGCTGGCCAGGTACGCTACCGGGAGGAGCGTCATTCTCTCCTTCTACGGAGCCTACCACGGGCTGACCGGTTACGCGCTCCAGTCCTCCCCAACCGAGGGGATGAGGAGGGTGGCACCCAGGACCTCGGAGGCGGTCTATGCCCCCTACCCGAACTGCTTCAGGTGCCCCCTGCGGGCTGACGATTGCGAGGAGTGCTCCAAGGCGATTCTCGACTTCATGAGGGAGGAGATACTGGGGAGGGCTGTTGAGCCTGAGGACCTAGCCGGCATCATCGTCGAGCCACTCCAATCCCACGGCGGTATCCTCCTCCCCCCCAAGAGCTTCTTCCGCGGGTTGAGGGAGCTCACTGAGGAGGTGGGCGCCCTGTTGATAGTGGATGAGGTCTACACGGGTTTCGGGAGGACGGGGAGGTGGTTCGGCATAGAGCACCACGGGGTCGGGCCCGACGTGGTGGTGATGGGAAAGGGCATAGCTGGTGGGCTGCCCCTCGCGGCGGTGGCCTTCAGGGGCGACCTGGTGGAGGACTGGTACCTCTGCAGCGGGGGGAGCCTGGGAACATTCGCGGGTCACTATCTAGGCGTGCTGGCCTCTCTGGCCACTATAGAGGCTATAAGGGAGGAGCGGCTGCTAGACAACGCCATGAGAATTGGGGAGGAGCTGATGAGGGGCCTCAGGGAGCTGGTGGAAGAGTTCGAGCCCGTGGTGGACGCCAGGGGGGTAGGATGCGTTCAGGGAATCGAGGTATGGGATGAGAGCGGACCCTCAGGCAAGCTGGCGGGTAGGTTGAAGGAGATCCTCTTCAGGAACGGCCTCCTGGCCATAGCGGTGGGCAGGCATCACAACGTCATCAAGCTGACGCCTCCCATAACCATAACGCGGCAGCAGGTAGAGGAGGCCCTCTCGATACTGGAGAGATCCCTGAAGGAGCTTCAGCCATCATCCTAGAAGCTGGACCATCAGGTAGGAGAGGATAACCATTATAACGCCGATGAGAATGAGGGGAAGGAGGTGAGTAGTGAGCAGGGCTATTATGAAGGCCAGGTAATCCTTCCAGTCCATCTCAACCTCCTCGTCAGGCATTGAGCACCTCCACCTCCCTCAGCTCGTCCCAGAAGTGGCAGGCCACCCAGTGGCCGGGCTCCACCTCTCTGAGCTCGGGCTCCTCCTCACTGCAGACAGGCTTGGCGAAGGGACACCTAGTGTGGAACCTGCACCCTGATGGGGGATGTAGGGGACTCGGTATCTCTCCCTTCAGGGTTATCTTCCTCTTCCTCTTGGCGAGCTTCGGATCGGGCACTGGTATCGCGGATATGAGGGCCTTGGTGTAGGGATGAAGCGGCTCCTCGAAGAGTTTCTCGGAGGAGGCCATCTCCATGAGCTTGCCTAGGTACATCACCCCTATCCTGTTGCTCATGTGCTGGACCACCGCCAGGTTGTGGCTTATCAGAAGGAAGGTGAGGTCGAACCTCTCCTTGAGATCGCTAAGTAGGTTGAGGATCTTCGCCTGGACGCTTACATCCAGGGCCGAGGTGGGCTCGTCGAGGACCATGAACTTGGGCCTCAGGATCAGGGCCCTCGCTATGACTATCCTCTGTCTCTGACCGCCCGAGAACTCGTGAGGGTACCTGTCCATGTGCTCCACGTTCAATCCCACGAGCTTCAGCATCTCCGCCACCCTGCGCCTGACCTCCGCCTCGCTGGCTCCCTCGTGAATTATGAGCGGCTCTCCCACTATGTCCTTCACCCTCTTCCTCGGGTGCAGGGCTCTATAGGGATCTTGGAACACTATCTGCATCTCCCTCCTGATAGGTATGAGCTCCCTCCCCGACAGGTCGGTTATGTCCCTGCCGTCGAAGATTATCCTGCCCGAGGTGGGCTCGGTGAGCTTGAGGACGGTCCTGCCGAAGGTCGTCTTGCCGCTTCCGGACTCGCCGACCAGGCCGAGGACCTCGCCCCTCTCTACCGATACTGAGACCCCGTCCACGGCCTTGACGTGGCCGATGACCCTCATCATCACCCCGCCACGGACGGGGAAATACTTCTTGAGCTCCTGAACCTCAAGCAGCATCAGGACGCACCCCCGTAGAGGAAACAGGCCACCCTGTGTCCCGGCTCCAGCTCCCTGAGCTTGGGCACCTCCTTGTCACAGGGCTCGAACCTCTTTGGGCAGCGGGGATGGAACCTGCACCCCGGTGGAGGGTTGATGAGGGGTGGTATCTCGCCCTCCATTGAGAAGAGCTTGCCCCTGTATCCCAGCTTGGGTATCGACCTCAGCAGCCCCTGGGTGTAGGGGTGGAGGGGCCTCTCGAATATGGTCTCGGTGTCAGCGATCTCCACTATCCTGCCCGCGTACATCACCGCAATCCTGTCGCTTATCTCCGCAGCCAGGGCCATGTCGTGAGTTATGTAGATCACACTCGTCCCCATCTCGTTGATGAGCTCCCTGAACAGGTCCATGATCTGGGCCTGTATGGTCACATCGAGAGCGGAGGTGGGCTCATCGGCTATTAGCAGCTTGGGCTTGAGGGCGAGGGCCATGGATATGACGACCCTCTGGGCCATCCCGCCGCTCAGCTCGTGAGGATAGCTCCTGTAGACCCTCTCCGGATCAGGGAGCCCGACCCTCCTGAAGATGTCAAGGACCCTCTTCCTCGCCTCGTCCTTCGATATGTCCTCGTGCACTAGGAAGGACTCGGCCACCTGATCTCCCACCTGCATCACCGGATTGAGGGCTGCTTTCGGCTCCTGGAATATCATCGAGATATCCCTGCCCCTTATTTTCAGGATCTCCTTGAGGGGCAGCTTCAGGAGATCCCTTCCCTCGAATATTATCTCCCCACCGGTTATCTCGGCGTTCTGCTCCAGCAGCCTGAGCACGCTGAGTCCCGTCACGGTCTTGCCGCTGCCGGTCTCGCCGACCAGGCCGAGGACCTCGCCCCGCTTCACATCGAGATTAACCCCGTCAATGGCCTTGACCAGGCCCCTAAGCGTGTGGAACCTAACGTAGAGGTCCCTTATCTCCAGAAGGTTTTCCCCAGCCATGAAATCACCTCCTAGCCCTGACGTTCAGTATGTCGTTGATCCCGTCACCGAGCAGGTTGAAGCCGAGGGTAGCGAGGAGTATCGCGAATCCCGGGAAGGTGGAGACCCACCACTGCTCCGTTATGAATCTCCTACCTTCACTCACCATGACTCCCCACTCAGGAGTCGGGGGCTGGACTCCCAGCCCGAGGAAGCCGAGTCCGGCGGCCGTGAGGATTGTACCTCCCATGTCAAGGGTCGCCTGGACTATCACAGGGGTTATCACCATTGGAAGGACGTGGAGGAAGAGTATCCTCTTGTCGGTGGCCCCTATAGCTCTGGCCGCCTCAATGTAGACCTCCTCCCTTATCTGAAGGGTACTAGCCCTAGCGAGCCTAGCGTAGTAGACCCATGAGACGAAGGCTATTGCGAGCATTGTGTTGAAGAGTCCCGGTCCCAAGGCCGCCGCCACCGCTAGGGCGAGGACCAGCCTGGGGAAGGCCATGAACATGTCGGTAAGCCTCATGAGCACCTCATCCACCTTGCCGCCGAAGTACCCCGAAACTATGCCTATTGTCGTGCCCACGGCGAAGGATATGGCCACCACTATAAGGGCTATAAAGAGGGATATCCTGGCTCCCCATACCACTCTGCTGAATATATCCCTCCCGAGCTGATCTGTCCCGAATGGATGCTCCCAGCTCGGTGGCTGAAGCCTGTGCTTGAGATCTTGTTTTATAGGATCGTATGGGGCTATTATGGGGGCGAGTATAGCCACCAGAATGAGGAAGACCGTCAGGGAGAGTCCCAACACGGTAAGCGGGCTTTTCTTGATGAGGATGAGGGTTATTCTGAAGTCCTCCGATCTGAAATAGTCCACAAGGCCCCTGAGCTTCTCCACAAGGTTCATTCCCCGCCAGTCACCTCCCTCAGGCATACCTTATCCTCGGATCGAGGAACGCGTAGAGTATATCGACGACCAAGTTGGCCACCGAGTAGATCACAGCTATCAGTAGGGTCGAGCCCATCACCGCCAGGAAGTCCACCGAGAGGAAGGCACCAGTGGCGTATCTGCCCAAGCCAGGCCAAGCGAATATGGTCTCGGTCAGTATGGCCCCCTCCAGCAGGCTCCCGTAGGCCATCCCTATAACGGTGGTCGTCGGTATCAGGGCGTTCCTCAGGGCATGCCTGAAGAGGACTATCCTCTCCGGGAGGCCCTTAGCCCTAGCCGTTCTAATGAAGTCCTGGGTCATGACCTCGAGGAGGGAGGTCCTAGTTATCCTAGTTATGGAGGCCGAGGCGTAGTATCCGAGCACGAAGGACGGGAGTATGAGATGCCAGACGGCGTTGATGAAGGCCTGGAAGTTGCCCGTTATCAGGCTATCAAGCGTCAGAATCCCGGTTATCCTAGGAGGAGCGGGTATGCCTGGATCCAGCCTCCCCGGCCCAGGGAATATTCCGAGCTGGTAGTAGAGGACGAAGAGGAGTATCAAGCCGAGCCAGAAGACGGGCATGCTCACCCCCATGAGTGCGAATATCCTAGAGATGTGATCGGGCCACTTGTCCTTCTTGATAGCTGATATGATTCCGAGGGGTATGCCTATCGCGATGGCCACTATCATGGCAGCCGTGGCTAGCTCTATGGTGGCGGGGAAGAACCTCATTAGATCCTCCGCTACGGGCTTGTTTGTCCTTATGGACTTGCCCAAGTTGCCATGAAGGAGGTTGATTATGTAGTCTATGAACTGCTCGTGGAGCGGCTTGTCAAACCCCCATTCCCTCCTAACCTTCTCCACGAGCTCGGGAGGAGCCTGCGGACCCAGTATGGCACCTATAGGGTCCGCCGGGATCACGTGAGATACGATAAATGTGATCACGATTATCCCAAATAGGACAAACAGCATTAAGGCCAGTCGCCTCAATACATACGTCTTGAGGTCCAACAGCCACCCCCCGGACTGGAAAAATGGTTAGAGAGGAGGGAAGAGCCCTCAGCTCCCTCCTGCCTTGGATACCTTGGAGAGATCCTCCAGGAAGAACGTCGGATCCGGCAGATAGTTCTTCACGTAGTCCCTCGCTACGTGCTGAGCGAGGGTCTGGTAAAGTATGGCGTAAGGACCGTGGTCCAATATGTAATCGGTGAGCTCGAGGTACATCTGCTTCCTCTTGTTGGTATCGAACTCCACCGCGGCCTTCTCGGCCAAGTCAGCGGAGTGGTTGTCGTACCAGGAGTTCCTCCAAGCGAGCTGGTGCACCCTGTAGTCTCCAAAGGCCTTGGCGTTGTTGTCCGGGTCAGGATAGTCGGAACCCCATCCTGCAAGCACGAGCTGGAGTCCCTGCTTCCTGTACTTCTCATACATCTCAGAAGCAGTCATCTGTACTATCTTCACCTTTATCCCGCACTCGGCGAGGTCGGCCTGGATCTTGGTGGCTATGTCTATCTGCGGATATGTCGGAGGCGTGGTCAGCTCTATGGAGAAGCCGTTGGGCACGCCGGCCTTGGCCAGCAGCTGCTTGGCCTTGGCAACGTCCTTCTTGTAGGGTGTCTTCGGGTTGGCTCCGAGCAGGCCCTTCGGAATAACGGTCTGCCACTTTATGGCAGCACCAAGCAGTATGTCATTTATGATGCTGTCATAATCGATGCAGTATCTGATGGCGTCTCTCACCTCCTCCTTGTCCAGCGGCTTCACTGCAACGTTCATTCCCAGATAGACTATGTGAGTCCTCTCGACCTTTATCACATTTATTCCAGGAGTTCCCTCGACCTGCTTGACCTGCTCAGCCGTGAGATCAGTTACTATGTCCACATCTCCCTTCTTTATCAGGAGAAGCTGATCGGTGGGCTCTGGGACGTGTTTTATAATCACCTTCTTCACTGCGGGCTGACCGGGCTTCCAGTAATGCGGATTGGCCTTGAGGACGATCTCAGCCTCCCTGTCCCACTTTTCGAGGATGAAGGGACCGCTGCCGGCGCTGTGATCAGTCATCCAGTCGCTGCCCATATCACCGTTCTTGGCGTGGGCCTCGACCACCTGCTTATCCACCACCGACGAGGTGGTGAAGGTCAGGGTGGCGAGGAAGAAGCTCGGGGCGACGGGCTTGTCCAAGGTTATCTTCACGGTGTAGTCGTCCACCTTCTGGATCTGCTCGGGCTTGGACACGAACTGGGTGAGTACCCAGGAGGCGGTCTGCTTGAGCTTGATCACCCTCTGAAGGGAGTAGACGACGTCATCAGCGGTCAAGGGGTTACCGCTGGCGAACTTTATACCCTTCCTTATGTGGAAGGTCCAAACTTTGCCATCCTTGCTTATATCCCACTTCTCGGCTACCTCGGGTTTCACGTTGACCAAGTCGGGGAGTTCGAAATCAACGAGCTTATCGTAGAGCTGATTCACCACGAAACAGGAGGTGAACTCATACGCCCTAGCCGGATCCATGGATACGGCGTCGCTGGTATCCATGGCTATTATCAGGGTATCAGGCGGGGTCTTCATGACGGACTTAGGCTTTGTGGTGGTCGTGGTTTTGGTGGTTGTCTGCGGGGGAGCTCCCGCGGTCTTGGTCACCGTCACAGTCTTGACGGAGGTCTGCGTCACCGTCGTGGTGGTGGTCTTGCCGGGACCCGCCGCGAAGTATCCTATAAGGAGGCCCACGATCAGGAGGGCTATAACGATTCCCCAATCCTTCCCACTCATCCAGAACACCTGGTGTGGTTAGAGAGCGCAAGAGATTTGACAAATATAAATCTTGACCTCAGGCAGCGGAGCACTCGCCAGAATAAGTCGTACTTTTTTCCCTCATGCGATAAAAAGATTTTTCCTAGGCGTTAATCGGGCGGTCCCTCCCCTAGTTACCCCTATCGGGGGACAATGTTTTACAGCAATCCAACGACGTCGGGGCCGTGATTGACATAATTTCAGGGAAGGAAACTATGTTGAGAGATTGATGGAAAAACATACAATCAAATGGGCCCTTCGAGGGGCCGAGATCAGAGATAATGGTTAAATTTCCTTACCGGTATATGTGACTGGAGTCATGAGGAGATCCCTGCTGTACGCCGTGATCTTGGTCTCGCTCGCCCTGACATTGTTGAGCGCGCGCGGTGAGGGGAGGGCTCTCATCCTGAGGGTTGATGGCACCATAACCGAGGGCGTGGCCGAGTACATCTCATCCGGCTTGGAGTTCTCCCGGGCATCCGGTGCGGGCAGGATACTACTTATCTTGAACACAGATGGGGGCTTCCTCTCACCGACCGAGAGAATAGTCAGATCCATCAGCTCGGCGGAGGCGGAGGTCGCCGTTTACATCCCATCAGGCGGCAGGGCCTTCTCTGCGGGGGCCTTCATCGCCATGTCTGCGGACAGGATATGCATGGGACCGGGCTCATCTATAGGGGCCGCCCAGCCCAGGCCCAAGGATGAGAAGGTGGTCAACGCCCTCTCGAGTTGGATGAAGAGCTTGGCTGAGGTGTCCGGGAGGAACACCACGGCCGCGGAGCTGTTCGTCAGGGATAACCTGGCGCTGACCGCCGAGGAGGCCGTGAGGTACGGGGTGGCTGACTGTATGGCCAAGAACTCGATGGAGGCCCTCCAGAGGATCGGCTGGCCAGTCAATACCCAGGAGTTCTATCCTGACGCGAGGGTTTCCTTCCTCCTGCTCATAACCGATCCTCTGAACGCATGGGTTATATTCCTGGTGGGCATAATACTGCTCCTGCTGGGGCTCACCCATCCCACCTTCGTGATGGAGGCGAGCGGAACCATAATGGTGGTGCTGGGTCTCTACGCCTTCGGTCTCATAGGGGCCAGCCTCGCGGCCGTAATTCTGATGGTGGTGGGGGCGGCCACTATCTTCCTAGAGCTGAAGACCGGTCACGGCGTCCTGGCCCTCACCGGGGCGGTGATCTCTGCGCTGGGCCTCCTCCTGATCTACCAGTCTGGGCCGCTGATAGCCCCTACCGTCAGCGCCGAGGCAGTCATGGTCACCCTGATAGTGATCTCCGGACTGGTCGGATTCTACTTGTACAAGATAAGGCAGGTGCTGGCCAGGAAGACGAGCCCCTTGAACCCAGAGAACCTGATCGGAAGGACTGGGGTGGTCAAGGTGGCCGTCGGCCCCGGCAGGGAGGGCGTTGTCTTGGTTGGATCCGAGCTGTGGACTGCAATCTCGGATGAGGAGATAGAGGAGGGGGCCAGGGTGAGGATCGTGGGGATCGAGGGTTTCAAGGTCAAGGTGGTGAGAGAATGATCCAGTCCGTGTTCCTGGGACTTTCCGAGTTCCTTATAGCCCTAGTGGCCTTCATTCTGGTCCTTTTCATAGCCTCGGCCATCAAGATAGTGCCCGAGTTCAAGAGGCTGGTGATATTGAGACTGGGCAGGTTCATGGGGGTCAAGGGGCCGGGCGTGGTCTTCAGGATACCGATAATCGATCAGGTGATATGGATAGACCTGAGGGAGAGCTACTTCGATGTGCCCCACCAGACATGTATAACCAAGGACAATGCTCCCACAGACATCGACTTCATAGTTTACTACAAGGTGGTGGACCCCATGGCCAGTGTCCTCAACGTGTCCGACTTCAAGGGAGCGGCCATAGGCATAGCCACCACGACCCTGAGGGCGGTGATAGGTGAGATGATGTTGGACGAGGTACTGGCCAAGAGGGACGAGATAAACCACATACTTAGGGTGAAGCTCGACGAGGTGACGGAGCGCTGGGGGGTGAAGATAACCAACGTGGAGATAAGAGAAATATTGCCGCCCAAGACGGTCCAGGAAGCCATGATAAAGCAGATGGCGGCCGAGCGTACCAGGAGGGCCATGGTGACTGAGGCGGAGGGTAAGAAGGAGGCAGCCATAAAGGTGGCCGAGGGAGAGAAGCAGGCCGCGATACTCAAGGCAGAGGGAGAGAGGCAGGCGAGGATACTCAAGGCAGAGGGATACGCCATAGCCCTGAAGACGATTGACGAGGTCGCGAAGGTACTGGATGAGAAGACCATGAAGCTCCAGTACTTGGACGGGTTGAAGGTGATAGGCTCCTCCGAGGCGACAAAGTTCCTGATCCCGGTGGAGCTCCTGGAAATGGTGAAGGACTGGCTCTCCAGGCGGGGTGGAGGGGGAGGCGAGCATTGACCCTCCTCAAACCCCATTTTGAGTCCTTGGCACTTACCACCGGCTTTAAAGGCTGACTCCCTAATTCCGTGTGAGAGGGGATGTCTTGAGTGAAAAAGGGATGAAAGAGATCACGAGAATAAGGATACTTCTCAAGTCCTCTCAAAACGTTCTCGAATATCAGCCTCAGGGGGCTCGTTCCTGATGACTTTCCAGAGGATCTTGTTGAAATGAATCTAGGATTTCCCACAATAGAGTGAACCATTGAAAGACGGTGAGGTGGGGTTGGTTAGAGTTCACCTACAGCTACAGCCAATAGATCACCAAGGATTTCACTCTGGAGAAGATTTTAAGAATCTGTAGGCTCCCTGGGAACCTCGCCTGTCCGGACGTGGCCTTTCCGTCCCAAAAAGTGAGTGGTTACTTGTGTAGGTGGCAGGCCACGAAGTGACCCGGTTCCACCTCCATCAGCTCGGGCTCCTCTCTGCTGCACAGATCGAAGGCCAAGGGACAGCGCGTATGGAACCTGCACCCCGTCGGTATGTCTATGGCCGAGGGGATCTCCCCCTTGAGCTTGATTCTCTCCCTCCTCCTGCCGGGGGTGGGGACGGGAATGGCGCTCAGAAGGGCCTTGGTGTAGGGATGGAGGGGGTTCCTGAAGAGATCCCTGGTCCGACCAACCTCGACAATCTTGCCTAGGTACATTATGGCTATCCTGTCGGAGATGTACTTGGCCACGGCCAGGTCGTGGGTGATGAAGAGGTATGCCGAGCCGAACTCCCTCCTCAGGTCCATCATCAGGTCGAGGATGGATGCCCTCAGGGAGACGTCTATCATGGAAACCGGCTCGTCGGCCACTACGAGCTTCGGCCTTGTTATCATGGCCCTCGCTATCGCCACCCTCTGCCTCTGACCCCCGCTCAGGTACGCGGGATATGAGTTGAAGAATGTCTCCGGCGGGGTCAGGCCCACCTTCTCCAGCATCTCGAGGACCATCTCCCTAGCTTCCCTGCCCTGGGCTATCCGGTGGATGAGCAGAGGATCCATTATGGCCTCCCCCACCCTCATCCTCGGATTTAGGGATGCGTAGGGGTCTTGGTATATTATCTGCATGTGCCTCCTCATGGGCCTGATCTCCTTCTTGCTCATGGACGTTATATCCGTCCCCTGAAACACTATCCTGCCTGAAGTGGGCTCTATCAACCGCAGCACGAGCTTTCCCGTGGTGGTCTTGCCGCTCCCCGACTCGCCGACGAGGGAGAAGACCTCTCCCTCCTCTATGCTGAAGCTTATCCCGTCCACCGCCCTTACGTACCTCTCCTCCTTGGTGAGGATCCTCTCTATGAAGGTCTTGGCAACGGGAAAGTACTTCTTTAGGTCGGTCACCTCCAGGAGCATGATCATCACCCATACAGCCAGCACTTGACGAGCCTGCCATCCACCACCTTGGTGGGCGGCTCCTCCCTCGAGCACACGGGCTTGGCGTCGGGACACCTCGGATGGAACCTGCACCCCGGCGGGGGACTGTGCAGATCCGGGGGAGAGCCTGGGATGGAGATCAGCTTCTGGTCCTCCAGCTCCACGTTGGGAATGGCCTTGAGCAGCTCTCTCGCGTAGGGGTTGAGGGGCCTCTTCATCAGGTCCTCTGCCTTGGACAGCTCCATGAGCCAGCCAGCGTACATCACGCCGATCCTGTCGGATACCTCGAGCTCCAGGGCCAGGTCGTGGGATATCAGGATGATGGCCACGCCGTGCTCGTCCCTGAGCTCGGTGAAGAGGTCCATGATCTGATCCTGGACTATCACGTCCAGGGCGGTGGTCGGCTCATCGGCTATTATCAGCTTAGGATTCAGCGAGACTGCCATGGCTATCATCACCCTCTGCCTCATGCCACCGCTCAGCTGATGGGGGTAGTCGTTGAACCTGTCCCTGGATATTCCGACCTCCTCCAGCAGCTCCATGGCCCTCCTCTTGGCCTCCTCCTTGGTCATGTCCTCGTGGGCAAGTATAGTCTCCACTATCTGATCCCCTATCCTCATTAAGGGATCGAGCGAGGTCATGGGATCCTGGAACACCATGGCCACTTCCTTGCCTCTGATCCTCCTCAGCTCCTTCTCGCTCATCCTGGTTATCTCCTTACCGTTCAGCCTTATGCTACCGCTCACAATCCTGCCCGGGGAGGGGACAAGGTTCATTATCGCCAGGCCGAGGGTGCTCTTGCCGCTCCCCGACTCCCCCACTATTCCCAAGATCTCCGCCTCGTCCAGGTTGAAGGACACCCCCTCGACCGCCCTGACCACTCCCCTCTTGGTGAAGTAGTGGACGTGAAGGTCATCCACCTCCAGCAGCAATCATCTCACCTCCTTCTGCCCCAGCATCCTGTTGAGCCCCTCGCCCAGCAGCCCGAAGCCAAGCGCCAGCAGTATTATCATCAGGCCTGGGAACATGACGGGCCACCATTTTCCAGAGAGGAAATATCTCTGACCGTTCTTGAGGTCGAAGCCCCAGTCGGGAGTCGGGGCCGGGACGCTGAGCCCGAGGAAGCTCAGGCCGGCCTCGGTGAGTATGGCATCCGCGACGTTGAGTGAGAAGACCACCGCTATTATGAAGAAGACGTTAGGGAAGATGTACTTCCTCAGGATCCTCCAGTCCGTCGCCCCCAGGGCCCTGGCGGCCTCCACGAAGAGCTGCTCCCTCAGGGAGAGGACCTGACCCCTCACCATCCTGAAGTAGGTGGGGATGTACACCACGGCCAGGGAGATGGACGTGTTGTATATGCCGGGCCCCAGCATGGCAGCTACGGCTATGGCGAGGATCAGGCCCGGGAAGGCGTATATGCTGTCCATTATCAGGGACAGCACCCTGTCCAGTGATCCCCCCACGTAGCCCGATATCAGCCCCAGGGGAATGCCGATCAGCATGGAGAGGGCGGTGGACATGAGGATGACCACCATTATGGTCCTGGAACCGTATACCACCCTGCTGAAGACGTCCCTCCCTATCGTGTCGGTCCCCCACGGGAACTTCGGCGAGGGTGGGGTCACAGGCATGCCCACTATCTTCACCGGATCATAGGGAGCTATGAACTCGGCGAACACGGCCATTATCAGGACCGTGACTACTATCAGGAGGCCCGCCACCATCATGTAACCGTCCAGGCCGGCGTCCCTGACGGAGTCAAGGAATCGGGAGACGTTGAATGTCCTCATTGAATCACCCCATCAGTACCTTATCCTCGGGTCCACGTAGGCGTACACCAGATCCACGACGAGGCTCACAAGGGCCACGAAAAGGGCGTAGAAGACAATCGATCCCTGGATGGTGGTGAAGTCCCTGTAGGTTATCCTCTCCACCAGGAAGGTACCCATGCCGGGCCAGGAGAAGGTGGTCTCGGTCAGCACGGCTCCCGCGAGCAGCAGGGCAAACTGCAGGCCCATCATTGTGAGTATCGGAATGAGAGCATTCTTCAGGGCGTGCCTGAACAGGATCGCCCTTCCGGGAAGTCCCCTCGCCTTGCAAGCCCGTATGAAGTCCTGACCAAGCACCTCCATCAGGCTGGACCTCACCAGCCTCGTGTAGATGCCGGAGAGGACGAGACCCAGGGTGAAGGATGGGAGCACCAGATGGGCCAGGGCGCTCGTGAGGCTGTCCAACTTCAGGGCGAGGAGTGAATCTAGCACGTAGAGGCCAGTTATCGCGGGAGGCTCAAGTCCGGGATCTATCCTCCCGCCAACAGGGAGGAGATGGAGCCAGACGCCGAATACAAGCTGGAGCATCATCCCCAGCAGGGGAATGAAGAGGGAGTAGACGGTTATGCTGTAGATCCTCATGGAGGCGTCGAGCTTGCCACCCGATCTGATTCCCGCCACCATCCCGGTGGCCAGCCCGAGGATGACGCTCACCAGGAAGCCCCCTATCGTCAGCTCCAGCGTCGCCGGGAAGTGATCCATTATCTCTTGGATGACCGGTCTCTTACCCCATATCATGGACCTGCCCAGGTCTCCCCTCAGCAGGTTCCCCAAGTAGTCGACGTACTGCAGCCAGAGGGGCTTGTCAAGGCCCAGCTGATGCTCGAGCTTCTTTATGTACTGGGGGGAAGCCTTCATGCCCACTATGGCTATTACCGGGTTTCCCGGCAGTACCCTCATGACCAGGAAAACCAGCGTGAGGAGGATGAGTATCATGGGGATCGTCATGAGGATTCTCGTTATCACGTAGGCCCTGAGTGACATCTGGAATCCACTCCATTCCACCCTACGGCCCGAATAAAAAAGGAGGGGGAGTTAACTGCCGGTCTCCTTGTAGATCAGGAAGTACCTGAGCAGCATTATGGGATCGAGTACTATGCCGTGAACGTTCTTCTTGGCGGCGACGTAGAGCTTGCCCTGGAATATGGGGACTATCGGAGCATCCTCCGCCAGTATCTCCTGGGCCTGCTTGTATAGCTGCTCCCTCTTGTTGTGGTCCAGTGACACCTGAGCCTGCTCGAGAATCTTGTCCAGCTTCGGGTTGCTGTAGGGCTCGCCCAGCCACCTGTTGGATCCCGTGTGGAGGAACGGGTACAGGTAGTCGTCCGGATCTATGTAGTCGGGGTACCAGCCGTAGAGGGTCACGGGCAGCTGGCCCTTCCTGGTGAGCTCCAGGTAGGTGCTCCACTCGGCGCTCTTCACGGTGACCTCGACCATGCCGGTCTTCTCCCAGGCCTCCTTTATCAGCGCAGCGACGTCAGCCTCGGTGTCACCGTAGTGGGACGGCGTGTACCAGAGCTCGACCTTGAGCTTGTTCGACTCGGAGTAGCCGGCCTCCTTCAGCAGCTTCTTGGCCAGCTCCACGTTGGCCTCACCGTACTTCTCCTTGAAGGCATCCACGTGACTCCACATGCCCATGGGAACGAGGCTGTACAGGGGGTCGACCGTGCCAAGGAAGACCCTCTCTGCTATGGCCTTCCTGTCCAGGGCCGCTGCCAGGGCCTGCCTGACTTTCTTGTTGTCGAAGGGCTTTATCTTCGTGTTGAAGACGATGTACCTTATGAAGGAGCCCTTGCCCTCGATCACCTGTATGTTCGGCTTCTTCATCAGGTCCTTTATGTCCGTCGGGTTGAGCGTCCTCCAGGCCACGTCAATCTCGCCGCTCTCCAGCGCCAGCCTGAGGGTCGTGGCGTCCTTGTAGAACTTGATTACGACCTTGGGAGTCTTGGGCTTCTCGCCGTAGTAGTAGGGGTTGGTCTCTAGCACGAGGACCTGGTCCCTGACCCACTTGGTTATCTTGTAGGGACCCACGCTACCCGCGGTATTATCGGAGGATATCTTGTCGGCTGGATACTTGCTCGGCGGTATGGGGAAGTACGTCGGAACGGCCAGCACCGCGGGGTAGAAGGCGATGGGCTGCTTCAGGACTATCTTGAGGGTGTGATCGTCTATCACCTCGGTCTTGTTGACGAAATCCAGCACGAACCACGCCGGATCTCCCTGTATCCTGGCCACCCTGTCTATGGACCACTTCAGGTCCTTAGCGGTGCAGGGAGTTCCGTCAGCGAACTTGAGGTCCTTCCTGAGCTTGAGGATGTATACCTTGCCTCCCTCCTGGACCTGGTAGTCCTCTATTATCCCCTTGACCAGCTCGGTGGTCCCGGGCTTGTACTTGAAGGGACCCTCCCCTATGTTGTTGAAGACCTCCCATGTGTAGAAGTCGTAGGCGTTGGCCGGATCTAGGTCGGACACCTTGTCGGTGACACCTATCACTATTGTGTCGGCGTACTTCTTGGGAGGAGCGGTCTTCGTAGTGGTCTTGGGCGGGGGAGCTCCCGCGGTCTGGGTCACGGTCACGGTCTTGACGGAGGTCCGAGTGACGGTCGTGGTGGTGGTCCTGCCTGGCCCGACGGCCAGGTATCCTATGAGGAGACCGATAATAAGTAGGACTATCGCTATGCCCCAATCCTTCCCACTCATTCTGACATCCCCTCTTGGGGTAAATCAACGGACCGCCGTGATTAATATAAGCTTTCTCAGATTTAGCGAGGTCGCATTAAAGAAATCGACATGTTGGTACGACTGTCGTGACATTGAGGGTGGAGGATGGCACCGCCCGGGCTGCGGTCCGCACCCGCCACACGGGCATCGAGGGAGGAGAAGTGGGAAGAGATAGAGGGTAAGGGGTTGTGTGAGTGGTGGGGAGTGCTCCCACCTCAGTCCACTTCAGCCAAGCCATGAGGTCACGCCAGTCCGTACTTCCTCAGGGTCTCTGGCTTGGGGACCCCATCTTTGTCCCATCCCCTTATCTCGTAGTAGTAATCGAGGAACCTCTCCTGCTCCTCCTCGGTTATCTTCCTCTCCTCGCCGTCGTGCACGAAAGACTCCTTGAAGAGCCTCTTGGGGAGCCTGTCATCCTTCCTCCTGATTCCGAGCCTCACGTTGTACATCCTGACGAGGTTTATTATGCGCCTGGCAGCTGTCTTCAGATCCTCGACGCCGGTATCCCTTCCCGTGATGAGGGTGTAGTACCTCGCCATCTGTTCCCAGTCTATCAGGGTCCTAGTGAACTTGCATATGACGAATGAGTCCTCGAGCACACCCTTCTCCTCCAGATCGGCAAGAACCTTCGTTTTCTCCATGGTGACGGAATTCCTGTCCCCTCCGAGCCCCTTTATGTCGGCGAAGTAGCCGGTCAGCCTCAGGTGGCAGGCCCCCCTGGAGGAGACCCCGTAGCTGAGGATCATGCTCTTGAGGGTCCTAGGATCGTACCCTGCCGGCTCGAGCCCCTTGACGTGTATCGCCAGGTCCTGGAGACCCAGCTTCTCGGAGGCGGCTCTCACCCCCTCGGCGAGGATGTCACCGACCCCCTCCCTCCTGGCTATCATCTTGGTGAGTTCGTAGAGGGACTCCGGCTCGCCGTAATCCAGCTTGAATCCCGGATCGAGCTTGCCCCTCTTGTAGGCCTCTATGGCGAATCCGAACACGTTCCCGATGGTTATGCTGTCCATCCCCAGGCCGTCTATCAGATCATTGAGCCACACTATCGCCTTTATGTCGGTGATGGCCGCCAGGCCTCCTATGGAGTAGACCGTCTCGTACTCCACCTCTACCTCGCTTCCGGCGTACTTCCCCTCCTTCACCCTGCTGTACCTCCCGCAGGGGGTCGGGCAGCCAAAGCATCCCTTGGCGTGGACGAACACCTCCCTCTCTATGGCCTCCCAGGCTATCCTGTCCCAGCCCTCGACGCTGCCCTTGGACCAGTAGTAGCTCGGGAAGAAGCCCCACTCGTTGGCCAGTTCCACCAGCCCGGTGGTCCCCTTCTCGAAGTAAGACTTCAGCTCCTCCCTAGCCCTGGGTATGATCTCCTCGGAGGTGTACTTCCTGACCCCATCCGGGTCGGCCGCATCCCATTTCATGGTGTCGTAGTCGATGACTATGGCCTTCAGCCTCTTGGATCCCATCACCGCTCCTCCACCGGTCCTGCCGGCCTGCCTCCACTTCTCATTCCCTATGACGGCGAACTTCACCAGGTTCTCGCCGGCTGGTCCTATTGAGGCGACGGAGCTCCTGCTGTATTCCCGCCTGAGCTCCTCCTCGGTCTCGTATATGGTCTTCCCCCAGAGGTGGCTGGCATCCTTGACCTCCACGCCGTCCTCCCTGACGACGAGGTAGACTGGTTTCTCCGACCTGCCCGTTATAACCAGGGCGGTGTAGCCCACCCACCTGAAAGCGGCTCCGAACGTTCCCCCCACCACGGATTCTCCTATTATGCCCGTCTGGGGGGATCTGAACACGAAGGTCCCCTTGCCGGAGTAGGGAACTGCGGTCCCGGTGAACGGTCCTATGGCGAATATCAGCGGGTTGTCGGGACCGAGGGGGTCGGTCCTCTCGTCCGTCATGTCATAGAGGAATTTGGCCCCGAGGCCCTTGCCTCCGATGAACTTCAGAGCCAGATCGTCGGGGAGGGGTTCACGTCTTTGATCACCGGACGAGAGATCGACCCATTGTATGAGGCCATAACCCTTCAAGCAGACCACCAGGTCAAGGTCTACCGGATCTTAATTAAGGTTCTCAAGGCCTGCGGCCCTGCCTGCACTCCTGATCAGGGACAGGGCCTCCCTCTCCAGCTCGAGCGCCCTCCCCTCCGTGGGAGCATCGACATGATATCTGAACACCGGTTCAGTCCCCGAGGGCCTGAAGAGCATCCAGCTCCCGTCCTCCAAGAGGACCTTCACGCCATCTATCCTGATCGGGTCCCCCAGAGGCTCGACCAACGCCTCAACCTCTGAGAGCAGCCTTTCCTTCAGGTGATCCGGGCAGGGGACTGCACCCTTCCTAGTGTGCCTCTCAGGTATCCATGAGAGCGATCTCGAGAGGGGCACCCCGTCTAGGATCTGCAGCAGCCTAGCGGTGGCGTAGACCGGATCCCCGTAGAGGATGTTACCCGGCCAGATGTACTTACCCGACTCCTCGAAGGCGAAACCCGCTCCCCTCTCCAGTATCGCCTCGGCCATGGCGGGAGGCCCCACCCTAGTGTAGATTATCTCGATCCCGTGCTCCCTGAGGACCTCCACCGCGCCGGTGGTGTTGACGGGACACGCCACCCTCCTTATACCCCTGCTTTTGGCCTCTTCCAAGGCAAAGAGTATTCCCAGCCTGTCGGGAGGGATCACCTCTCCCCTCTCATCGACGAAGATCGCCCTGTCCCCATCCCCGTCCAGCGATAATCCGAACGTGGCACCATTTTCCCTGACCGTTTCTCCGAGCAATCGCAGCGATCTCCGATCCGGCTCCGGAGGCCTGTCGGGGAAATCCCCCCTGATCTGGCCGTTAAGCACCCTGATTTCGAGGTCATCCAGCACGCCGAGGAAGTCTCTGACCGCGGGCGAATGGCCCGAGTCGAGAACTATGGTGCCGCTCAGGGTCGGGAACTCTCCCCTCACATCCTCCCTGTAGCTGGGGAGGGGATCTCCCCGCTCCACCTCACCCAGATCATCCAGTGGAGCTAGCTGGAACCTCTCTCCCTCGAATATGCTCTCTATTTCCCTCTCGTCGCGTCCGAAGATCTCGGCCGTGTCCCCTCTGAAGAGGAGGATCCCGTGTATGTCCGGTGGGGTGTGGGAGCCGGTTATCATGGAAGCTCCGTCGCCTCTCCCCTTCATCCCGTGGAGCAGGGCCGGAGTCGACGTGAGGCCGAAGTCTATCACGTCGCTGCCACCGGCGAGGAGGCCGGACACGAAGGATGGGTGGATGACCCTGTTGCCCAGCCTGGCATCCCTTCCGACGGCCACCCTGCCACCGGATAGGAATGTGGAGAAGGAGAGGGCCAATTTTACCACGTTGAGGGGGTTCAGCTTGCCGTTGATGTAGCCCCTGAATCCCGATGTCCCGAAGACCCTCATGTCGGATATCGAGTTACAACGGAGGGTCTAAATTAATTCTGATCGGGCCGGGTGGATTCGCCGGGGATCAGCGGCCGTGGGCTCCCGAATCAGCGTGATGCTGATCGGATCGGGTTGCTCCGGGAGGTGGTCCGTCAACCAGCTCGGTGGGGAGATCTGCGCTGCCGCCGCTCGGGTGCCCGGATAGTGCACTCATTTATTGGACAGCTGCCCGGTTGCCCGGTGACCCGGTGGGTAAGGAGGGTATCGTGAAGTCCCTGAAGCTCTTCTCCGCGTTCATCATGATATGGGCCCCCTACCGCTACATCACAGGGCGGCTCGGCTGGTGGCTCCTGAGGCGTGGGAGCACCGACAAGCCTGGATGAACCGCGGGCCCTCCCTCCCTTCTCTCCTCTTCTCCCCTTTCATCTCATCTCCCATGGATCCTCCGAGCGCCCCCTCGCTCGCACCTAACCCATCACCGCGGACCGCCCTTGCGAGTGGGTGAGGCGGGATCAGTGTCTCGAGGAGCGCCGTTGGCGCTGTATTTTATTGCGGACCTACCATGAATCCCGATGCGATGCTCGGGACCCGGGCTGAGGAAATCCCTGCAGCTCTTCACGGTCTTCGTGGTGGTGTGGACGCCCTACAGGTTCCTCACCGGCATGCTCGGGTGGAAGGTGATACCCCACCAACCGATCCCCGTGATAGTGGAGTCCCTAGCGAAGATCCTGATCATACCGGGGCTCGTGTACCTCTTCCTGAGGAGGTTTGGGGATTCTTGGAGCGATGTGGGCGTATCCGGGAGGGGGCTGAGGAAATCCGTCTTTCTGGCCCTACTGGGTTCTCTGGCCTTGATCTCGGTCTATCTGGCTCTCGGTAGCCCGGTCCGGCCCGATCCCCTTGTAGTCGGCTACCTCTTCCTGGCCGTGGGTCCGACCGAGGAGCTGATGAACAGGGGCTATTACTTCTCCATGATCTACAGGGATTGCGGGGGCGAATTCTGGACGGCCGCCGTGCTAAGCTCCCTCATCTTTTCCCTGGCTCACCTGCCAATAGATCTGCTGGTGGCCGGCTACGGGCCCGCGATGACGTTCCTCCACCTGACCTTCGCCTTCCTGGCGGGGATCCTGCTGTCGGCATACTATCGCATGGGGTGGAACATAGCTGGTCCATCCCTGCTGCACGCCGCGATGGACACATGCAACACTTACTTCCGCTTCAGCTCCCCCCAGCTTCAGTTCTCATCCCTCGTACTGGGGATGATCGTGATGGGACTTATCCCCGTCCTGTGGTCGATGAGGGGGCCTGCCCACTCCAGCTCCCGATAGGATGTGGAGGAGGGCCTCCTTCACCCTCTCCAACCTCCTCTCCAGATCCATGCCACCCAGATCTATCTCCTCCGATACCCTGGCCGGCTTCGGGGTTAGGACGTACACCCTGTCGGCCAGGGGAAGGAGCTCCTCCAGCTGGTGCGAGACTATCACCGTGGATAGTCCGTACTCGTCCCAGATCCACCTCAGTGCCTCCCTGAGTGAGGACCTAGCCCTGACGTCTAGCCCGGTGAACGGCTCGTCCAGCAGCAGGATGTCCGGCTCCAGCACCAGGGCCCTGGCCAAGGCGGCCTTTCTCCTGGTGCCCCCGCTTGCCTTCCTAGGATGGAGTGACAGGTCCGAGTCCGAGAGCCCGACCATCCTAGAGTACTCCCTGACCCGCCTCACCAGCTCCTCCCCCCTGATCCCCCTGTACTTCAGCCCTAGGGCGATGTTCTCCCACAGGGTCTTCCAAGGGAGGAGCCTGTCCTCCTGAAATACTATCCCTACCTTCCCCTCCCTCCTCACGCTTCCCCCGTCCGGCTCCTCCAAGCCAGCCATGATCCTCAGCAGGGTGGTCTTGCCGCACCCGTTCGGACCCACCACCCCCAGAACCTCCCCCGGTCTGAGTTCAAGCGAGATGCCGGCGAGCACCGGCTCCGAGAAGGTCTTGTAGACAGAGGATACCTCCAAGATCACTCCAGCCATCTTCTGGCCCTCCTCTCCAGTGGCTTCAGTATCAGCTGATCCAGCCCCAAGACCAGGGCTATCAGGACGATGGACCAGGCCAGCACTCCCGAGGCGTCGGCCAGGTTGTAGCTCCTGATTATCATGTATCCCACCCCCCCGCTGGAGCCGAATGCCTCCGCGACCACGCTTATCCTGAGGGCGGTTCCCAGGCCGACCCTAGATGCGGAGGCCAGAAGGGGGACGGAGCTCGGCAGGATCACCTCGAAGAACTCATCGGAGGGCCTGGCTCCTATGGCCCTGACGGCCTCAAGCAGGCCGGGATCGGCCGAGGAGAGGGCTGAAACGGTGGCGGTGAGTATGTGCGGCAGGGTGACCGCGGCCACGACCAGTATGGGGGGAAGCGGGCTCAGAACCCCCAGGGTGGCCACCAGGACCAGGGACCAGACGAGGGCGGATGTGCTGTTGAATATCTCGGACAGGGCCTCCGAGAACCCCCTGATGAGAGAAAACCTGTGAGACAGGAGACCCAGGACCATCGAGGCCAGGAAAGATAGGGAGAATCCAGTCACGCTGTTATAGAGGGTCTTCAGCACCTGGGGGAGGAGCTCGCTGGCTCTCATGCCCGCCAGGTATTCGGCCACCTCCAGCGGTCCAGGGAGCATGCCCGTTGCAGATGCCGACAGCCATATCAGCAGGATGAACGCGCCCGCCAGTATCCTGCCGGCCCTGAAGGCGGATTCATCCCTCCTCGCGCCGATCCTCTCCCTGGCGGCCATGCTATTACCTCTCAAGGCAACTCTCGGACACCCCGGGTTGGCTCCTTAAGAATTTGTCTGGAGTGGTTGGGCCCGGGATCGGGCTCGGACCCGCCCGATGCCCCGACCCGGCCAACCACCTATCCCCTCCAGAAGGCCCTAGATGCCAGATCCCTCAGCGTGCTCTCGTCCACCTTGAGGTAGCCGCCCTCCCTGGCCAGCTCCCACGCCGCTATTATCCCCTCCCTGGCATCCCCAAGGTCCCCAGTCCATATCCTCACCCTCTTCATGAGGACCCTCACCTCGTCGTCGTTGAGCCCGTAGATCCTCTTCAGGATGGCCGGAGCCTCTCTATCCCACTCACGAGCGGCCTGGTCCCTCAGCTTCAGGAAAGCCCTCACATCATCCGGTCTCTTGAGGAAATCATCCGTGGCAACCCACACCAGCATGACGGGCTGCTTCCCCACGTACCTCCTGGCCAGGTCGGTGAAGTCCACGTGCTTCCTCCCTTCAGCTATGAGCTTGGAGGCCATGGGCTCCCAGACCACCACCGCGTCCACGTCTCCCCTCTCGAGGGCGGTGAGCAGCTGGGGCGGGGGCATGTCCACCACCTCGTATCCCCTGACCCCCGCGAGCCTGGCGTAGGCCTGGAACATGGCGAAGGTGCCGCTGGCTGTCGTCGCGCCGACCCTCTTCCCCTTGAGGGCCCCTATATCGTCCACCCCCACGATGGCCTGGTTCTGCATCATCTCGGCTGCGATCACCTTCAGGCCCCTCCTGGAGGAGAGGGCGAACTTGGCGTACATCTCCGAGGTTATCACGGCCACGTCCACCTCGCCCTTGGAGAGGGCCTGGGCCACATCTAGGGGCTTGTCGAACCTCACCACCTTGAGCCAGTCGGCCCTCCCCTCCATGAGATCGAGGGTGCTTATCCCTCCCTGGATAGTTGCGGCCACCACCTGACCCCTCCGCCTAGGGATCAGGGCGTAGGCGATCAGGATCACCACGACCAGCGCTAGCAGGTAGAGCAGCTTCCTCAAGCAATCACCCAGCCAGCCGGCCCTCGACTAAAAAATAATCATCGTGGCTCTCCCAAGGTAACTATAAGTCTGGATGACGCTTACATTACAAGGGGGCGTCGTGTGTTCTTTGAAAAGTTCGCCAAGAAGTACTTCGAGGAGGCCCAGAGAGATATCGAAAGGGCGAAGAGGGCTCTAGATCACAAGGATTTTCCTGAAGCGGTGTTTCATGCTCAGCAGTGCGTTGAAAAGGCTGTTATGTCCATGATCGAGGTGAAGAGGAAGTACGTGTACAACCATGGAGTATTGCTGAACGCGTTCTCGGATGCTTTTTCCGATGAATGGAGAGAAGAGTTCGATTCTGTTCTGGATATCTTGGGCTGGTTCACCGAGTACTATACAGGAGCAGGTATCCCTTCCTCCTGGGGGGAGAGGTTATATCCCCCAGAGAATTCATCGACAGGGAGCTGGCCGAGGAGGCTGTAAATAGAGCTGAGGAGGTGCTAGAAGTTGCGAGGAGGTACCTTGAGGAGAGGGGAATTCTATGATGATGTGAGGAAGGCGATCCTTGAGGTGCTGGGGGACGATGTTTTAGCAATAATATCGTTCGGCAGTTAAGTGTACTGGGGCGAGGCCAGGGATCTGGACCTGCTTGTCGTGATAAGGCGCACCTTGGATCTCAGGGCAGGGAGAAACTGGACCTAGAGTACAGGCTGGCCTCCGAGGTCCGAAATCGGAAAATGGAGCTTCCTCACCCTGACATCCACGTGATGAGTAAGGAGGAGTTCCAGGAGAACCTCTCTCCTAGCACGTTCCTATCAGGTCTGGCCCTTGGCTACCAAATCATCTTAGACAGGGATGATGTAGAGTTCCTGATAACTTCATTCCTCGGCAGGCTGAGCGAGGGTGAATACGTGTTCTATAACCGTCATGGGAGGTGGAATCTGAGCCGGATGGCCCGGATTCTCCTGAGGACCACCTCCAGGCGCGGCAGGGGACGGGGAAACACTTAATTTAGGTCGGCACCCACTTCCTAGAGTGGAATTGGAGGACCTGAGGGATTTCCTAGATGAACTGGAAAGGAGGGGGGAGCTGAGGAGAGTAAGAGCTCCCGTGAGCGTGGACTTGGAGATAGCGGAGATCCTCAGGAGGGTGGCCAGGGGAGGGCCTGCACTCCTGTTCGAAAGGATAGAGGGGTTCGAGGGCTGGAGGCTGACAGGGAACCTCTTCTCATCACTCGAGAGGATCAGGCTTGTCCTCGGGGTGAGGAGGCTGGAGGAGGCCGGTGAGAGGTTCACCAGCCTGGCCAGGGGCCCGCCACCCCTGACGCTGGGAGAGAAGGTCAGGACCCTGAGGGAGGCCGCCAGTTACGGGAAGTACCTGCCGAGGCTCTCCGGGGCCCAGTGGAAGGACAACCGATGGGACGAGCCCGACCTTGGGAGGATTCCCGCCATCAAGACCTGGCCCAAGGACGCCGGAAGGTTCTTCACCTTCCCCGTGGTGATCACGCGTGATCCGGAGACAGGGATACATCATCTGGGAGTTTACAGGATGCAGGTGATGGGAAAGGACCTGACGGGAATGCACTGGCACATCCACAAGCGAGGAGCGGCCTACTATGAGAAGTACGGGGAGGAGATGCCCGTTGCAGTGGCCGTGGGGGTCGACCCGGTCGTGGCCCTGACCGCGGTTGCCCCGGTGCCCGAGGGGCTGGACAGCTACCTTTTCGCCGGTGTCATGGCGGGAAGATCCGTCAGGGTGACCAGGGGAGAGAGCGGAATCCTCATCCCGTCATCGGCCGAGCTAGTGATGGAGGGTACCGTTCCCCCGAATGAAACCCGTGTGGAGGGTCCGTTCGGCGATCATATGGGCTACTACACCCCGCCAGCACCCTTCCCGGTATTCAGGATTCGGAGCGTCTACACAAGGGAGAATCCAATATTCCACGCCACCGTGGTCGGCTACCCCTGGCTCGAGGACGCGGTCATAGGGAAGGCCATCGAGAGGATATTCCTTCCCCTGGTGAGGATGCTCCAGCCGGAGATCGTCGACATCAACCTGCCGGAGTACGGGCTCTTTCACGGGCTGGCGGTGGTGTCGATCAGGAAGAGGTACCCGGGTCACGCGAGGCAGGTGGCCATGGGGCTCCTGGGAATGGGCCAGTTCTCCCTGACCAAGATCCTGGTGGTGGTGGATCACGATGTGGATGTCCACGACATGAACCAGGTGATGTACGCCGTCGCGTCGACCGTTGACCCGCAGAGGGACGTCCAGATAGTGGAGAACGCCGTGGCCGATGAGCTGGACCACGCCAGCTTCGCCCCCAGGATGGGGGGGAAGATGATAATAGACGCCACCAGGAAGCTGAGGGAGGAGATAGGCAGGGAGTGGCCGGAACCCGTCAGTCCGGATCCGGACATCGCCAGGAGGGTCGAGGAGAGGTGGTCTGAGCTTGGGATTGGGGACCTACATCAGGATGCTTAGGGTCCACCACACCCTTTTCAGCCTCCCCTTCGCCTACGTCGGGGCCCTGATGTTCGGGCTGAGCGATTGGTTCGATGCCCTCATGATAGGGATAGCCCTTTTCTCGGCCAGGTCCGTGGCCCTGCTCTCGAATGACCTATTCGACAGAGATCTGGACGCTCTCAATCCCAGGACCTCGGGAAGACCCCTAGTTACCGGGGAGGCAAACCCCAGGACCGTGGCCCTCCTGATAGGGTTCTTCTCCGCCGTGTTCGCATTGAGCGCCCTCTACTTCAACTGGCTGGCCTTCCTCCTTTCCTTCCCGATAGTGCTGGCCGAGATCGCCTACCCCTTCGCCAAGAGGATCCACTGCTTCCCCCACTTCCACCTGGGAGCCATACTCGGGGCGGTCCCACTCGCAGGAGCTATAGCAATGTCCGATAGCGTCTTCAACCTGCCCTGGGGGTACGCCCTAGCCTTGGCCCTGTGGGTCGCCGGGTTCGACGTGATATACGCCATTCAGGACATGGACATCGATAGGAGGCTCGGGGTGAAGTCGGTGCCCGCCTGCTTCGGGAGGCGCGCCGCCCTCGACCTGGCCCTCCTCCTGCACGCGGCGACGGTCATCATCCTCTGCCTGAGCGCGCTCAACGGTCCCTTCTCAGCCCTGTCGATAGCGATGACGGCCGTGCTCCTCGGATACGAGCACTACCTCGCCAGGAGGGGCAGGTACGCCGATGCCTTCAACGTAAATCTAGTGGTCAGCCTCCTGCTGGGATTCGGGCTCATGATAGACCTCCTTCCAGGTTAGGCTGGATTTTTATGGTGCCCCCTCCGGGGTTCCCGATCGAGATGGATTACCAGGCCTTCCTGATAGGTGTGGAGATGTACGCTTACCTGGATCCCAAGGATCTGGAGGATCTGATAGTCAGGCTGGTTGAGGAGATGGAGAAGCTGGGGTTCCTGCCCAGTAGGAGGGCTGAGGGATACGCCTTCCTCCCAATGGGGAGTCCCGTCCCAACCCACCTGAGACTGGGGGTCTACACGGGCATGGTCACCTTCTGGGTCAGGGGTGCCGGGGAGGTCGAGAGATCAGCTGAGCAGCTTGGAATGACCTCAGAGGAGTTCTTCGAGTCGATCGTGACCGGAATAAGGAAGGCTGGCGAGATATTCAACGCCTACCAGGACAGGGGATCGGTGAGGGTGTACATACCGGAGATGTGACTTGAGCTGGCTCGGTTCGATGGCATCCCTGTGCCCATCCCGTGCCATGGCATTCCGGTGCTGATGTGGCATCTCGACACGCCGCGCTGTGTCGGTGCCCGGCTCTTACGTTACGCTGGTTCCAGCCCGATCGGAGGGCATCGGGGCACTCGAACGGGAGTTCATCCCTGGCCACCGTAGTCCCCCAGCAGCTCGTCGAGGCTCGAGATCTCCACCAACTCCCCCACCCTCTCCCTCAGTCTCGAGTCCTCGGTAACGAGCTTGAGTTCCCTCTCTCGAGCCAGAACCACGTAGGAGGCATCGTAAGCCGTCAATCCTGTCTCGAGGGCAGTGCTCAGTATATCCAACTCATACGACCGAGGTTCCAAGATGGTCATGTGCTTGAGGACCTCTAGGAATATTTCGAGGAGCTCTTTCGCCTCCCTCGGGCTCAAACTCCCGACGAGATTCGCCTCCTTCCAGATGGCGTTAATGACCTCGTAGACGGTGAGCCGCTGGATGCAATTCCCAGCCAAAATCTTGATTTTCCGAAGTTTAAGGGAATAGATCACCGAGGAAGCGTCGAATAGGAGTTCATCCACCGTGAACTACCTCTCCCTATCCTCCCTAATGCTCCTCACGATTCTATCTACATCTATTCGTTCCAGCGCATCTTTCATCCTCTCCAGCCTCTTCTCAAGCTCCTCGAGCTTTCTCCTCCTCACCTCCTCCTTAAGTGCCTGCCTGAGCACTTCAGATATCCTTATCCCTAGCCTCTCGGCCTCCTCTTTCAGCTCCCTCCTCACCTTCGTGGAGATAGTGATGTACTCCCCCATCATGTCGACCTAAAATGTAGGCGCATTAGGTAGTAAAAAGGCCTCCGGTTCGACCCCCGAGGTCCTCCAATCAGAAACCCCTTTCAGCATCGGAACTGGGAACCCTGAGATCAAGGCAAACTGGGTCCCGAATTATAGGGGATAGTTGACACTCGCTGGTTTAGAGATTCGAAGGCTTTTCAGTCAGATCTATCGAGAGAGTTAATCAAATATTGCCCAGCCCAGTCCCAATTATCTGGAGGCATCGATCTCCACATTCGGGAGACGAAAGCGAATTATATAACCGCCGTTATAATGGTATTGTGTGCTTGATTGAGCGTGGGAAGGGCTTTATGGTACAGCTTTAGGTACTGCAGAACCCCAGAGGGTTCCGAGGACCTGAACAGGCTCGTGGTACTCATAGCCTCGACGAGGCTTTGCATCATAACGACCACGGTCTTCGCCGTCATCATCGGAGGATTGGTGGCCTGGCTCATGGGATCCTTCGATCCCCTGATCTTCGCCCTCGTCCTCGCCTTTGACCTCGCCCTAGGAATCTACTTGACGATCAAGGTCCACATCGGCATCTTGATCTTGGCGCTGGTAGGGGTGCTCTCGATGGCCCTCTACGCCGGTTTCCCGATCGATGCGAAGAGATTGGGGCTGGGTCCGATCCTCCTGCTGATAATATGGGGCCCGATGATTGTCGGAGGTACGGCGCTGGCCCTGACTGGCAGGTTCCCCTGGAGTGCGATGCCCCTCTCGCTCGCCTACGCGGCGACGCGCGCGTCGCGCGCTCTGGCTGGGTTAGCCTAAGGTCTAAAAGGGCATTCCGTGCTGGATCTCCACGGGTGTTTTGAAGAAATGGTGCTCTTACCTGGATACGAGTGGCTGGAAGTCGTCCAAGGACGTCGTGGCGGAAGGCCTACTGTTAAAGGCACGCGTGTGAGCGTTGATGATATATTAGAGGCTCTGGCCAATGGCTGGAGCGCGGACGAGGTCGCAGAGAATTACAGGATACCGATCGAGGCTGTATATGAGGCCCTGAGATATGCCTCCCAAGTATTAAGGAAGATCGAGGTGATCTCAGTCGAGGCTTCTGGCTGACGAGAATGTCACATGGCCTCTCATAAAGCTCCTCAGAGCTAGTGGATTAAGTCTACTATGGATCCCCGAGACTAGATACAGAGGCCTAAGTGACGAAGAGATACTAAGTCTGGCTAACAGAGAAGGCATGATCGTTCTAACGAGGGATGGCGATTTTCTGAGGTCCGCTCTGAGGAGAAAGTCAGAGCATGGGATCATCTACATAGGAGAACCAGTGAGGAAGGATAATGTACATCGAATAGCAGAGAACATAACTAAGGTCGCAGAGTTAATGTCGGAGAAACGTCTCTTAGCAGTAGTGTCATCCGTGATAGTGGAGTTGTATCAGCTCGAGCCATAACCGAGTTTCTGTGATAGGGCAAGTGTGTCTGGGGATTCAAGTAAGAGATCTCTATTTAGGTACTCGGTGGTAAGTAATCTACTTAAGACTGGCTAACCCGTCTAATCCGTTCAGTGAGCGAGTTGCGATCTCAAGCGGTGCGTTGGAAACATACTAACACATTCCCGACTTACACAGCTGAGCCACAGAAGAGAGGGCATCCTCAAGCGAGTTCGACATCAGTTGTTCCAGCGACATTATTATCCTCAGATTGGGCCTGCTTGGGCTTATCTCGAGTTTCAAGACCCTCCCCACGAGATCAGGAATGTCTGAAAGCCTCTTCTCCGTCTTGGGCGTTGAGGTGAAGTCTCCGACCACAGTCAGGAGGTCCTTTCTGCCCATGGCCTTCGATATTAGGTAGTTGATCAAGATCTCCCTGGGGAGGCTCGTGTAGGCCATCTCTATCCTCCTGAAAGGCGGTCTCGGATCCCTCGCGACTGCAATGAAGGCCGAACCTCCGAGTTCCCTCACGGTCATCTCGGGAGCGAACTCCTCCATCTGCTCCAGCACCGCCTTCCAAACTCTGGATACGAGTTTCCTGTTCTGATGTGAGCCAATGAAGTACCAGCCCGCCAGCACGGCCGATATGGCCACTATTATCTCCAGCTCGTACATGCGAGTCACCGCGTCCGGGTAAAGGATAAATCCTTGCCGACACGGCCGATGGGATGATGAGGCGGGTGAATATAAGGGCGGTCAACTCCCTCTTCGGGACGGTCGATTTCCTAGTGCTCACCGTGCCAGACGAGGCCGAGGTCATGGCAACCGCTTACGGGGCCGATGTCACCCAGTATGAGAGGAGGGGGCACTTGGCCTACGTCCTCTACGGAGAGAGCTACCACGTGCTGGCCACTCCAGAGTACGCAGTGGACATGAGGATCGTGATAAGGCCAGGCAGGAAGGAGATGAAGCCAAGGATAAGGATAGAGGAGAGTGGGAGGACCGAGATTGGGGGACACCAAGCCACATACTACGTGGGAAGGGGCCTCATAACCGGGAGGAAGAGGAAGCATCTCGTGACCGTCCATTACTGCGACATCACCGACAGGACCGTTCAGATAATGTTTAAGGGCCCGCCCCACCTAGACATGAAGAGGATACTGGATGAGGTAGGGGTCCTCTGCCATGAGATGGGAGGAGTTTAAGGGGGCCTTGAGGGATTTCCTGTTCGGGCTCTTCTACTTCGATCTCTACTGGGACACCAAGAGGGAGGCGGCCAAGCTCAGGGACGCGGTGAACCTCCTCCTACTGGGGGAGTTCCTAGGCATACCTCTGATGACTACTCCCCTGCTCCTCAGGCTACTCCCTTACCTGCTCCCCGAGCTGGAAGGATGGAAGAAAAGGCAGCTCAGGGAGAGAGACATCACCGAGGATGTTCCCGAGACGGTTTGATTAAGTTCAAACGTCAGGTCGGGGATGGGAGCTTTAATAGCTGAGGGTCGAATATAGCAAAGTTAATTAGCTAACTGCGGGTAGAGGCTACTTAAAGTGTTTTCAGGGGGGTAAATCATGCAGGTCGCGTTCTTGGAGACCCCCTCCATGTGGATAATAGGGGCTCTCGTGGCCTACGCCTTCGCCTATTACGTCTACGCGAGGTGGGTCGACGAGCACATATGGGAGGTGAGCGAGAGGAGGACCACCCCTGCTCACATGTACCTCGACGGAGTCGAGTACTTCCCAGTGAGCAGATACGTCCTCTACGGGTTCCAGTTTAAGAGCATAGCCGCACTGGGACCGATCCTTGGCCCGTTCATAGCAGTCGCCTACGGTTGGCTCCCTGCCCTCATATGGATAGTGATAGGGAACATGTTCATCGGCTGGGTCCAAGACTACAGCACGATAATGCTCACAGTGAGGAACGAGGGCAGGTCCATGGGACCACTCGTCTATAACGCCATTGGAGAGAGGGGCAGAAAGATCCTGCTGGCCTATCTCCTGTTCTACCTTCTGATAATCTCAGCTGTCTTCATATACCTCGTCTCACTCTTCTGGAACGTCTTCCCGGGTTCCTTCATAGCCACCATCGGCATAATAATCACGGGGCTCATCGTGGGAGAGCTTCTCTACAAGTACAAGGCAAACATATTCGGCGTAACCGCTCTCGCCATCATACTGACGCTGGTGAGCGTGGGAATCGGCACGGTCGTCGCCTGGCCCCCGAAGAACTACTTCGGGCAGTGGTCGGTCCAGATATGGTCCATCATACTGGCGGTGATCCTCTTCATAGGGGCGATAGTTCCTCTCCCCAAGTTCATAACCCCAATGAACTTCGTCGCCGTCTTCCCAGCCATCGGTGGAGTTCTCCTGATTATCTTCGGGGCCTTAATATCACCGGTCACTGGGATAAAGCTCCTCCAGCCGGCCTTCAAGGGATGGTACGTCGAGAACGTTGGTCCCCTGTTTCCTATACTCTTCGTCTCCATAGCATGCGGGGCCATATCAGGATGGCACAGCCTGGTCAGCACCTCCACCACCGGGAAGCAGCTTGATGTGGAGACGGACGCCAGGCCGGTCGGGGCTGGGGCCATGCTCACCGAGGGCCTACTGGCCACCTCGGCCCTGGCAGCCTACATGGTGGTCTCACCCGATCTCATAGCCAAGGGCAAGATATCGGCCTTCGTGAACGGAGCCACACTGCTCACCGCTCCCTTCCTCGGAGGAGAGATGTCAAAGGCCTACCTCCTGACGTTCTTCTCCATATTCCTGGTGATATACGCCATAACGGTCCAGACGCTGGTCACTAGGTACTGGCGCGTCTTCAGCGCCGAGCTGTTCAGAAGGGGAAGCTGGAAGATCCTGGGCAACAAGTACGTGGCCACCGCCGTCGGGCTGCTGCTCCCCATAGTATTCGCGCTCACCGGAAGCTGGATAGAACTTTGGATATACTTCGGAGGAAGCAATCAGCTCCTCGCGGCCATGGCCCTCACGCTCGTGGCCTTCTACGTGGCTAAGATGAGGAAGCCTACCTGGTACGCAGCCGCTCCTGCCGCCTTCATGACCTTGGTGACGCTGGCGGCCCTCCTCTGGGAGACCTACGTGTTCGGCCTCGTCACCTTCGGGCTGAGGAAACCGTTCGCCAAGCCACCGCTTACCAGCTATCCCGCGGCAGCATGGGCCCTCAACGTTGTATTCTTCTTCGTTGGGATCGTGCTCTTCGTCTTGGGTCTCTACATGAGCTATGCCCTGTGGAGTGCCTATGCAAGGGCCAGGAGAGGCGAGGTAGAGGCCAAGGCGGTCTCTCCCTAAACCTTTTATTTCCCATTTTTCCATTAGACGAACGGGAGGTGGTTCGGATCCCCTTATTTCGTAAAAAGAAGGAGAAGAAGGTGGAGGGGAGAGAGGGGTTCTCCGAGGCCCTCAAAGGGGTTCTCTACGGATTCGCGGTCCACGGAGCCGCCACAGCGGCCCTGAAGACTAGGATGCACATGGAGCACCTATTCATGCTCATGACCTTGGGAGACATGCTGGGCTTTCCGATCATACCGCCCTATTACTCGCTGAGGATCCTACCCTATGTCGTGCCGAACATAAAGGCGTGGAAGGAGAGACTGTTCAGGGAGAGGGACTTCACGGACCTGCTGAGTGGCTGATAAACCACCGATCGTGATATTTGGGTGGTGATCTCATGGTCGGTCTGGCCGAGTTCTTCGAGAGGAAGCCCAATGTGGAGGTCGTCGTCTTCGCTGGCAAGGGAGGGCTGGGAAAGACAACCAGCAGCGCCGCCCTGAGCTACTACATGGCGGTCAAGGAGGGTAAGAAGGTCCTCTGCTTCAGCACCGATCCACAGGCATCGTTGAGCGACATATTCGAGAGGGACCTATATGGCAAGGGCGTTGTGGAGGTCGCGCCCAACCTGTACGTGGTGGAGATAGATGCGGACAAGAAGATAGCTGAGTACCAGCAGGAGATCAAGCAGAAGATACTGGACATGTACGGTCTGGAAGAGCTCCCCAAGGAGATAGAGGAGTATATAGACAGCACGTCAGCCGAGCCTGCCATGTACGAGTCGGCCACCTACGATGCCATGGCCGATCTGGTCGCCTCGGGGGAGTACGACCTTTATGTGTTCGACATGCCGCCCTTCGGCCACGGCGTCAGGATGGTGGCCATGGCCGAGATACTCAGCGCGTGGGTCGACAAGATAACCGAGGCAAGGAAGGAGGCCGCCGAGTATGAGGCAGTGGCGGCGACCCTGAAGGGGGGGATGCAGACCGAGGACATGGTCCTGAAGGAACTTGAGGAGATAAGGAGGAAGATGACCACGTTCACGGAGCTCATGACGGATTCCGAGAGGACCGCCTTCTTCATGGTGATGGTTCCCGAGAAGATGGCCATCTTGGACACCGAGAGGGCCCTTGAGATGTTCAGGGAGCTTAACATAGAGATGTCGGGCGTGGTCGTGAACCAGATATATCCGAGGGACCTGCTCAACAAGCCTGACCTTCCGGACCTCCTGAGGAAGAAGATAGAGATGCAGGAGAAGCATCTGATCGAGATAAGGGAGAAGTTCGGTGACTTGGTGGCGGCCCTCATCCCGATGTACGACAGGGAGCCCAAGGGGCTGGAGATGATTGCGAGGGTGGCCGAGGATCTGATGCACTCCAGGAGGGACCTGCTATGGTGGTGAGCCTGAAGGAGAAGGTCCTGATGCCCGAGTTCCTGGCTAGCAGGCCCAAGCTCAAGTTCCTCTTCACCGGCGGGAAGGGAGGGGTCGGGAAGACAGTATCCGCAGCCGGCCTCGCGTACAAATTTGCCCAGGACGGTAAGAGGACCCTGCTGGTCTCGCTGAATCCCGTCCACTCACTTTCCAGCCTCTTCGGCCAGGACCTCAGGGGAGGGGTCATAAAGGCCGTGGAGGGGGCCCCGAACCTCTACGCCTTGGAGGTGGAGATAGCGGACGTGGTCGAGAAGTACAAGCAGAACATAGCTAGGAGGCTGTCGGAGTTCCTCAAGTGGGCCGACATACCCATGGACCCCAAGCCGTTCATAGACATAGCCACCACCAACCCGGCATTCCAGGAGTCGGCCATGTTCGACAAGATGATGGACGTGGTGCTGCAGCAGGGCGAGGAATACGATGCCGTGGTCTTCGACACGGCCGCCGTGGCCAACGCTGCCAGGCTCATAGGGCTAAGCAAGATATACGGGCTCTGGCTGGAGAGGATGATAGAGAGCAGAAAGGAGGCCCTGTCGCTCAGGGTCAAACTTTCCTTCCGCAAGGAGAAGGTAATGGAGGAGATAAAGAAGGATCCCCTGATGGCAGATCTCCTGTCGATGCAGGACAGATTCAACAGAGTGAAAGACGTTCTGCTGAACGACGAGCTCACCGCGTTCTTCTTCGTCACCCTGCCTCTGTCGCTGCCCATAGCCGTGGTGAAGAGGTTCATCAAGATGGTGAGGGGCTTCGACATACCGGTGGGCGGTGTCATCGTTAACCAAGTCATCCCCAAATCGGTGGCAGAGGCGACCACGAACGAGTACATTAGGAACAAGTACAGGGAGCAGCTGGGATACATGGCTGAGATAGAGAGGGACCTGGGTCCCCTAGTCAGGTCCTACATTCCCGTGTATCCTAGCGAGGTAGTCGGGATCGACATGGTCGCCAGGGTATCGAGGGACATGTTCTCCTGGCTGCCTGATTTCTTGGATGAGTTAGAGATCTGATCCCTAGCAGTATATGGGTGGGGTGGATGCGATCTTCCTCCCCTCCTCTCCCCCCATCTTACATCATCTCCCTTATTCCCCCTTCCCAGTTTTCCTATCCGATACCGGGCCGGATCCATTCTAACTGATCGGACGAATTTATGAGCTCTTTACTCCCTGTTGGAAATATGAGGGTTGCCCCCGTCAGAAACCCGGTCCTCTTGATAGTTGATGTTCAGGGGGATTTCATGCCAGGCGGCGCCCTGCCCGTCCCCAAGGGGGATGAGGTAATCTCACCCCTCAATACCCTCGTCTCTCACTTCGAGCGGAAGGGATTTCCCATCGTTTTAACCAGAGATTGGCATCCCCCTGATCACGTGTCCTTCAGACAGAGGGGAGGCCCATGGCCCCCGCACTGCGTCCAAGGCAGCGAGGGCGCCGAGTTCCACCCGGATCTCAGGGTACCCATGAATGCCATCATCGTATCCAAGGCAACGGACAGGGACAGGGACGCCTACTCGGGATTTCAGGGCACTGATCTGGAGCGCACGTTAAGGGCCAGGGGCGTCAGGAGGCTATTCGTAGGGGGTGTGGCGACGGAATACTGCGTGAGGGCCACCGTCCTGGATGCCCTCGGACTAGGATTCGAGGTCTTCGTAGTGGAGGATGCGATAAGGGGAATAAGGCCCGAGGACGAGGAGAGGGCCAAGGAAGAAATGGTCAGGGAGGGTGCTGTCCTGGTCAGGCTCGATGAGATAATGATGGAGTGATGGGATGGTGTTGTGGTGTGATAAGGTGCGGTGTGTTGGAGTTCATTATGCTAGAAGGAATGTGTAGCAATGCAATAAGGAGGTGAATTTAATCGTGCTCCACGATGTGAGGATAGAGGTTGAGGAAGTCAGGGGGAAATGCGCAGCGGGATATCGCGAGGGTGACTCCTTCACGCTCAGGGGCTTCTATATAGAGGGGGGTAGTAGGATCTGCCTACACGCCCTGGTGGGGATGGCCAGCCTGCTCTCCGCCTTCTCCCACGGAATCCCGGCCGATCAGCTTGGTATAGGGGAAGGGGATGTCGGCTGGGTCCAGTGTCCCGATCCGGGCCCCCCAAAGACGTGTGGTGGAACGGTGGTGTTCAGGCTGATGCGAACCGAAGGGGAGTAGGTGGCTGGCTAGAGGAGAGTTGAGGAGAGGAGGATGACTCAATCGGAAGTTCCCACGCGAGTTTCTAACCCCCACCGAGCCACCGGCAATGCGCATGCGGGTCTCTCCTCGACCTCATCAGTCAGCTCCGATCACGGGGGGCGGATCCCCTCCCAGTACCTGTTGAATATCTCCCTCATCTGCTCAGCCATCCTCCTGTCCCTTATCCTTACCGCCGTCCTCAGGGTATTCGTGTCCGGATCGGTCACGTACAGATAGGTTATCTCCCCGTCTATCACAACGAACGGCATCTTTACGTCTTCGGATTCCCTGACCTCCACTAGGTCCTCCAAGTTCGCGTTGATGGAGCAGTTCTCCAGCACCTCCATGGAGGTGCTGGTGAAGACGTCCAGCGAGGGAACCAGGAACCTGAACCTCACACCCCTCCCTATGCAGGCCATCAGGTCCTCCGCATATCTGCTCCAATCTATCCTGGCTGGGTTTCGGGAGAGGGCTATCAGCACCTCCTTCTTCGCGTTCGCGGCGTCCTTGACGGAGTTGGAGAGTATGGCCTCGTGGCTCTCTATTATCATCATGTGGGCCTCCCTCACGGGCTCACCGCCGCTAAGCCTCCTTATCTCATCCATCAACTCCTTAGCCTCCAGAATCCTCCTCTCGAGTTCTCTCCTTATCTGCTCTACCCTATTTGATATCCCCTCCTCGGGAGGTAGCGGCGCGTACTTCGCCGGCCTAGAGCTCACCATGACGATGAGTCCCTTGTGGACCAAGTTGGACACGACCTCGTAGCATTTGGCCCTGGGAACCCCACTTAGCTTGCTCAGCTCGCCAACCGTCATGGCTCCGTGGATGACCAAGGCCAAGTAGGTCCGCGCCTCGTACTCTGTCAGGCTCAGTGCGCTTTTAAGTTTAGATAGCAAAAGGTCCTCCTCTATCCTCACACCTTGCAACTGGATCGCCAATATTATTTGAAGGTTGCCCCGTCCTCTCGGGTGTTAAATTTATTTTCGAATGAATGCTCGATCCCGTTATTAGGTCGTTGAGCCCCCTTGTCCTGATGCCGGGACGGGAGAGAAGGAAGAGAGTAGGTAGAGGTTTCAGCCCGGGAGAGCTGAGAGAGGCAGGCATGTCCGAGGCTCGGACTAGGACCAGCGGCATTCCCGTCGACAGGAGGCGAAAGACGGTTCATCCCTAGAACGTGGAGGCACTGGGGAAGCTGGCACTGGTCCAGTCCCCCTGAGGGTCAGGCGAGTTTCCTGACCCTCACCATCCTCTTGGTGGCGGTGGAGACTAGGTGCTTGACCCTCCTAGCCTTCTTGGAGCCTCCTTTGATCAGGGCCAGTATCCCCTCCCCGCGGGGGACTATTCTTACCTCTATCCCGAGGCCCGACAGCGCCTGCTCCAGCTCCTCGGGATCATACTCCGGCAAGTTCTCCCCGCACGGACCCATGTCGCACATGCGGCAGCCCAGACCGTGGGAATCGACGTTGGCGGAGCAGGCTGAGGGGAAAACCCTTAGCCCCAACTTCCTAGCCATGTGAGAGAGCATCCTCTTCAGGTCTCCCGTGTTGAGGGGCACCTGATCGTCGGGAGACCTAGGTTGCCTCACTATCCTGTCCTTCAGGCCCGAGAGGCCCATCGCCTCGAGCCTCCTCAGGATCCTTGTGGTGACCCTCAGAGCCCCCATGACCACGCCCCTCACTCCTATATCGGCGGCTCGCTCCAAGATGGGAGGACCGTCTACCTCACTCACTCCAGGAATAAGCGGTCTCAGGAAGAGGGAAGAGTGTATCCCAAACTTCAGGAGGTTTTCAAGGGTGCGGAACCTCAGCTCGGGGGACGGGGCTCCGGGTTCGAGCCTCCTCGCCCAGGTGAGAGCAGGTACAGTCACAAGGGCGCTGATCTGCGGATCGATCGCCGCTAGGATTCGAGCATCGTCCTCCTGAAGGTAAGCCTTGGTGGAGAACTGGGTGGGATTGCCCAAGCTGCGCGAAACGGCCTCCAAGTACTCTACGGTCCTCTCCTTTATCGAGGGGAGGAAAGGCTCCGTCACCGATCCGAAGGCCAGGAAGGTACCGTGCCTTCCGAGGAGGGTATAGGGATTTGAGGCCACCGCGTAGGCCAGCTGAGTACCGGAAAGACCATGCCTCCTCGGCTCCCTAGGAATGCCCATGTCCTCTATGTAGCAGTAGACGCAGGAGAAGGTGCACCCCCTCCCGGGATGAATTGTGAGACCGCAGGGCCTCGGCTCCCTGTGGGCATGAGGATCATCGAGCGCCTCCTTCCTCTCCCTCCTATCCAGCCTAGAGGCCAGTCTCTCCCTGATCGCCTGCTTCTCCTTCAGCATGTCGGAAAGTCTGATCAGCAGGTCGAACCCTCCTCTCCCTCGTGGACTAGAATAGGAGAATAGAATCACCTTAAAAATCGGTTGAGGTACTCCACGGCTCCCTTGTAAACCTCCACGGCGAATTCCAAGTCCCTCACGTCGACGAACTCCCCGTCCGTGTGGGCCAGCCTCCCATCCCCAGGACCGTAGGCCGCTATGCTCCTAACCCTCGCGTGGAGTAGGTTCATGTCACTGGATCCGTACTTCCTCACAAGCCTCGGCTTTCTCCCCATGGGGATTATTGATCTCATCAGGGCCCTCGGGACCGGATCACCCGGCCTGACCGATACTGGGGGCACCCTCCACCCCACCTCGAGGGAGCAGCCGTCTGGAAGAGATCTCTCCAGCTTCTCCAGGATGGAGGCGAGATCATGGCCCGGCGGTATCCTGAGGTCTATGCTTGCCTCAGCTCTTCTGGGAAGGACGTTTGGTGCTTCCCCTCCCCTGATCATGGTCACAGCCGCGCTGGGCTCGTCGTATGCGTTCCCAGGAGCCACTTCTCTCATCCTCATAATCGACTCCAGCAGGAGATCAATGGCAGAGCGTCCCGGCGAGGAGGAGTGACCCCCGGGGGCGGAACACCTAAGGGTCAGGTGAGCCCCTCCCCTGTAGGCCACTATCACGCCGGTTGTGTTGGAGGGTTCCCCTATCACAACGTAGGGAGGCAGCTCGCCGGAGAGGAGATGCCTGGCGCCCCTGCTATCCCCCTCCTCACCCACCAGCGCCGCCACAGTAACCGGGGCTTCGGCCAGGGACGCGGCAACGAGCATGGAGGACAGGGGACCCTTGGCGTCCACGGCCCCCCTGCCGTAAATCCTTCCATCTATCTTCCTCACCGGCAGCCTCCCTGGGACCGTGTCGTAGTGGCCCACCAGCCAGACCCTCCCCCCTCCTCCCTTGGTGGCCAGCACGTTGCCGACCCCATCTACCCTGACATTCAATCCCAAGGCCCGAGATACCTCCACCAGAACCTCCCTGGCCTCGTCCTCCCGTCCCGTTGGGCTGTAGGCTTCTAGGAGCCTCAACAGGACCTCGTCAACTCCCAAGGGCACTCCCGATCTCCTCCAAGATCCTTCCGACGTCCTCATCCGTTATCATGTAGGGGGGGAGAAGCCTCAGCACGGTCCTGCCCGCCCTGAGGGCGAGTATTCCCCTGCGCTGCAGCCCCCTTATGATGGGACCGGAGTCCCTCCTCAGCTCCAACCCCAGCATGAGTCCCTCGCCCCTGACCCCCCTCACCAGGCGCGACCTCAGATCCTCGAGCCCCTCCATGAGCTTACCTCCCATCTCGGCAGCCCTGGCTGGCACCCCATCGGCCAGGAGGGTCTCCACACCCCCGTGAACGGCAGCGCATGCCAGGGGATTTCCCCCATGAGTGGAGCCGTGCTCCCCGCCCCTCAGAGCCCCCACAATCCAGTCCCTAGCTGCGACCATGCTGACGGGGAAGCCACCACCCATGCTCTTCCCGGCCGTCATCACATCGGGCTCCACCCCCCTGGTGGAGTGGGCCCAGACAGAGCCGGTCCTGCCGAATCCGCTCTGGACCTCGTCGAAGATCAGGACCGCACCGTGCTCGTCGCAGGCCCTTCTCAGCTCCCTCAGGAAGTCGGGGTTCGAGGGCTTGACCCCTCCCTCACCCTGTACCGGCTCGACGATCACGGCCGCGGTATCGTCACCAACCAGATCGGCGGAGGACGGGTCGTTGAACTTCCCGAACTTCACGTCGATGAGAGGATAGCCATCCCTGTACTTGGGGTTCCACGTCGCGGATAGGGAGCCGAGGGTCCTGCCGTGAAAGCTGCCCATGAAGGACACGACGCCCTTCCTACCGGTGGCCTTGAAGGCAAGCTTTAGAGCCAGCTCCACTGCCTCGGTACCGCTGTTCTGGAAGTAGACATTGTTAAGCTCCCTAGGAAGAATTTTCGCCAGCGAATGAAGGCATTTCTCCATGGACTCGCTGATGAAGCTCGGCGTGACCACCATTATGGATCCCAGCTGCTCCTCGATGGCCTCGACCACCCTCGGAGGCCTGTGACCCAGGAAAGCAGCTCCATGTCCCGTATGCGCGTCTAGGTAACGTCTCCCTTCGGAGTCCCACACGTACTGGCCCTCGCCCCTCACCAGCTTTAGCCCCCTGAAACCGTGGAAGGAGATGAGCGATACCACGCTACTCACCCTCACCCAAGGCGTACCTGACCAGCTCTCCTGCGATGTCCACCCCGGTGACCCTGGCCGCGTTCTTGTACTCGGTCACCGCATTGACCTCTATGACCACCAGGCCCCTCTCCTCGTCCTCTGCTATGTCGATTCCCAGGAAGCCACCACCTACAGCCCTGGCTGTTCTGATGACGAGATCCGCCAGTTCCTCGCTCGGCTCGGCGGGGACGGCCCTCGCCCCCCTGGCAGTGTTGGTGACCCAGTGCTCTGAGACTCTGTATATGGCCGTTATGAAGGATTTCTCCGTCCCGTAGGCCCTTATGTCCCTGCCGGGCTTCCTTATGAACTCCTGAATGTAGTGGATCCTGTAATAAGGTGATGGAATTGCCTCCCTGTGCTCGAGGATGGTTCTCAGCTCCTCCTCGTCCTGGGCCAGGGAGACCAGCCTGCCCCAGCTGCCGTTTACGGGCTTCACCACCACGGGGTATCCGATTGACTCGGCGGCCTCCAAGGCTCCATCAAGCGAGAAGGCAACGGCCGTCCTCGGGGTGGGAATGCCGGCCTCGGAGAGCCTGGCGGTGGTGACCAGCTTGTTGCCGCATGTGGCGATCACGTCCGGCAGGTTGACCACCCTCACACCCAGGCTAGACAGGGTTATCGCCGAGGCATGCGCCTTCGCCGTGCTCATGGCCCTGATTACGGCCACCTCGGCCCCGAAGGTCTCGCCGTGGTTTATTGGCAGGAAGTTCGAGTTGAGGTGAAGCGGGACGGGCTCGTGTCCCAGCTTCTCTATGGCCCTTATTATCTGTCTCTCCTCCTCCCTGAGCCTCTCGTAGACCAGGGCGATCCTCATTCTCCCCAGTCCTCTCCTATCTCCTCTGCCTCCCTGAGGAGGAATGTTCCGTCCTGCTCGTAAACCTCGAGAGTGGCCCCGCACGATGGACACTCCAGGAGCTCTCCGGCCATGACGTCATCCGGCAGCTCGACAGGGGAACCGCATATGGGACACTCGGCCTCCATGTTATCGCACCACTTGATACGAATAACCCACAATATAAACGTTATTGTCGTACTCAATAGGTCGAAAATCGGAAATATGGGTGAAAATCCTAGCTGGGAATAACGTGGGTGCCGGCGCCGTTCAGCGCCTCGGTGATGGGCTCATCGACTAGGCCGCTCGAGATCACGACCCGGACCCCTGACCGCGCCACGTCGGCAGCCATCATGAGCTTCCGGTTCATGCCAGCCCCCAGCCTTACCGCCAGCTCCTCGGCCTCCTCGGGCGTGAGCCTTGACACCAGTTCCCCATCTAGGATCACTCCCTCAACGTCGGAGAGCATGATGAGGTAGTCGGGTTTCAGGGCCGATGACAGCCTGGAGGCGGCCTGGTCCCCGTCCACGTTGAGCATCTCCCCTTGGGTCCCCCTGGCCAGCGGAGCCATTACCACGTTGTAGCCAGAGTCCAAGAGGAGGCGGAGGTGATCCGTCCTCACCTCCTCTATCCTGCCGGTGTATCCCCCGGGAATTATTCTCCTCCTCCCTCTCTCCACCACGATTATCCTCCTCTTCCTCTCGGCTATGAGGGTGGGTCCATCGACCCCGGAGATGCCTATGGCCCCGACGCCCAGGTCTATCAGGGAGGACACTATCTCCTTGTTCACCTTGCCTGCTAGCACCATCACGAAGACCTCCAGCTCCCTCTCGTCGGTGTACCTGCTCCTTATTCCGGATGGGGATGTGACTATCCTGGGCTCGACCCCCATCCTCTTGGAGTACTCGGTGACGAGGTCCCCTCCACCGTGGACTAGGACGAAGGGCTGATGCCCGACCAAGTCCCTGGCTATCAAGGGGATGTTACCCAGGGTCCTCCCGCCCACCTTCACCACCATCATGCGATCACCCTCAGGCAGGACTTATCGGAGCTAGCAGAAGGCCGGTCGTCTCCTCCAAGCCCGCCATCAGATTGAGCGACTGGATGGCCTGCCCCGCGGCGCCCTTCATGAGGTTGTCTATGGCAGCGAAGCCCGTGGCCCTTGGTAGTGATGGATCGGAGGCGAAGCCAAGGTCGGCGAAGTTGCTGCCCAGCACGTTCTTCACGTTCGGGTAGGAGCCCCTCTGCATTACCCTGATGAAGGGCTCCCCCGAGTAGAACCTGGCGAAGGCCCTCCAGAGCTCTGACTCGTCAATCTCCAGCTGGGCGTGGACGCTGGCGAAGGCCCCTCTCACGGCCCCGACCGAATGGGGGACCATGCTTATCCTCACTTCCTCGCCAGCGAGCCAGCTCAGCTCCTGTGAGGCCTCCACCTGGTGCCTGTGCCCGGAGGGTGAGTAAGGTCTTATGGCCCCGCTCCTCTCCGGATGATGGGTTCCCCTGGTGGGCTTGGAACCGGCCTCGCTGCTTCCCACCTTGACGTCGGCCACGAGCCTCCTGGCTCCCATCCTCACCAGCGGGGCGGAAGCGAGTATTGTAGCAGTCGCGTTGCACCCAGGGGAGGCGACCAGTCTGGCCCCCCTTATCTCATCCCTGTGCAGCTCCGGAAGACCGTAAACCGCCTCCTCCAGCAATTCCGGGTTTGGGTGGCTCCAGCCGTACCACTCCCGGTAGAGAGATGGATCCCTGAGCCTGAAATCGGCCCCCAAGTCCACGACTCCCACGCCGGAGTCCAAGAGGCGGGGGACTATCTCCCTAGACAGCCCATGCGGCAGGGCGATCAGGGCGTAATCGTACTCCTTGGATAGGGCGTCCTCCAGGCGGACGAACTTCAGGGAGATCAGTCCCTTCAGGTGAGGGTGAGCCATGTAGACGGGCTTCCCTGCATATTCCCTAGATGTGGCGGTGGTGACGGTGAAGACCGGGTGAGAGACGAGTATCCTCAACAGCTCGCCTCCGGTGTAGCCGGAGGCGCCGAAAACGGCCACCCTCAAGATCTCAACACCTCCCTGACGTGGGACGCGAGCTCACCAGCGACATCGATGCCGGTTGCCCTCATGAACCCCTTGAACTCCGGAATCCCGTTCACCTCGTTCACCAGGAGCTCCCCGTTGGACAGGATGTCTATGGCAACGAACTCACCTTCCACAGCCCTCGCCGCCCTGAGGGAGAGCTCCTCCATCTCATCGGTAACCTCTAGCGCTCTCACCTTACCTCCCAAGGCCACGTTGCTCTTCCATCCCCTAGCCGCGGACCTCTCCATGCAGCCCAGCAACCTATCACCCAGCACGAGGCACCTTATGTCCCTGCCACCGGTCTCAACGTACTCCTGTATGATGTGACCCCTCACACTGCTTGGCATAAGCTCCCTGGCCTCGGCGATCTGCGAGGCCATCTCGGAGCTCCTGACCAAGGAGACCATCCTGCCCCAGCTCCCGAGGGGGGGCTTGTCCACAGCCGGACCGCTGAACTGCGCATGGGCCCTGAGCACGGCCTCCCTTCCCAGGGCGAGGAGGCTCCTAGGTATGGGTAGACCGGCGCCGTGCAGGATCGAGTAAGTGAGCACCTTGTCGCCGCACCTGAGTATGGTCGAGCTGGAGTTTATGGTGCGGACCCCCATGGATTCGAGGACCGCCGCGGCCCTGACCCCCCTGAACATGCCGACAGTCCTTATCAGGGCGACCTCCGCGATCCTCAGGCCATCCAACGGAAGGGGGACGGAGGTGACGTTGAGAATGCCCGCCCTGATGCCCCTCTCGGAGAGGGCCCTGTGAATGAGCTTCTCCTCCAGCCTAGGATGGTCAATCACTAGGAGGACGGAATCCGTTCCAAGGGCATCACGGTCGAAAGCGAGGCCGGAGCATATAAAAAGTTTCCTCTCAGTCCCCCGGGTACAGTTCGGCCTCGTCCTCGTCCAGTCCGTGCCAGACCACCCGGTATCCCAGGGCGGAGGCCAGAGGAATGGCCATGTCCTCCGGCAGGTCCTCGTCCCTGAGGAGGGCCTTGAGTTCCCTTACCCTCCTAGGAAACCTGATCTTCCCGAGATGATTGAGAACATCAAGCCTCACCGCATAATCACCTATCAAACGGTAGTTCTCCGTCGACAGGACCCTCTTGAGCTGGTCCAGCCTCATGCCCCTCTCCCGGGCCATGACCCGGAGGTCGACCACCCTGCCGCTCAGGTCGACGTCCCTCAGCCTCATCTCAGCTATCTCCCTGGCCTCGATCTCATCGAGCTTCCTCAGCAGGGTCACCTTGTCCATGCCCCCCTCGACGTACAGGACCTCCTTGGACTCGGGCAGGTCGACGGCCCTGGAGCAGAGCAGGTCCCTCCTAGCCACTATAAGGATCGGCTCCCTCAGCTCAGACAGCTTCCTCAGCTTCCTCTCCACGTACTCCGGGGTCCAGAAACCCATGACCTCGACGTACACCTTGACCGGTCCCTTCTGGAGGAGGAAGTCCGGTATCAGGACGGACCTCCCGGCGATCAGGGGCTCCGGCTCCCTGATAACCCTCCACCCACCGGCCTGGGCTATGGACGCGAACCTCCTCTCGAGGAAGCTGTCGTAACTCGGCTCCTCCGCCTCCGGCTCGGGGAAAAGATCCCTCATCCGGGAGTCCACTCTCAGGCTGAGCTTCCTCCTCCCTCTGATCACCGTGGCCTCAATCCTCCAGTGGGACAGGGAGACTATGCTCGGCACCAGCTTGGCGAGGGAGGTCCCGTACCTAGTGGTCATCTTCAGCACCGACGCCGGTCCGCTGATCTCCAGCACTAGCTCCCCACCAGGATCAGAGCGCTCCGCCGTGTACATGAGGCCGAGCCATCTGAGCCTCCTCAGCAGATCCTTGACCTCCCATCCGGCGGCCCTCGTTTCCACCCTCATGCTTACGGCTCTGAAGAGGGCGGTCTGGAGCAGGGAGAGGTTATACCTCCTGAGGAGCTCCTCGGGCTGTAGATCAGGAGGGGACGCTAGGACCTGGTGATCGTCCGAGTCGGCCCAGAGGCTCTCCTCCAGCTCAACCTTTGAGATCCCCAGCTCGCGAGCCGTCTCGTCCAGCGCCCTGTCCCTCAGCTCCATCGGGACGAACCCACCGTACCTAATGTTCACCAGCCTGAACACCGCATCCCTGGCCCTCTCCGGCTCTATCACCGTTTCCGGCCTCCGGAATTCGCTCTCCCTCTCCAAGATAAGGGCCAGCCCCCTCACCAGCTTGTAATCCGCCCCCATCAGGTCGTAAATTTCCTCCAGCTCCTCCACCCTGGCGTGGATCTCGCTCAGCCTCTTTCCTGTGCCGAAGGCTTCGATGAGTTCCCTGGCCAGCTCCAGCTCCGGCCCCGAACCCCTCGCCCAGAGGGGTCTCAGGGATGAGCCCCTTATCCTGACCCTCAGGAGCTGCTGCGGGAGCATCAGTCCAGACCCTTCCTCCTCCTGCTGGATATCCTCACCTCGGACGTTCCCCTGGAGACCACCTCGTAGAGGACCGCCCTCTTGCCCTCCCTCTTCCTGAGTATCCTGCCCAGCCTCTGAATGAACTCCCTCCTGCTGCCCGTACCCCCCAAGACTATGCCCACCCTTGCGTCGGGGACGTCGATGCCCTCGTCCAGCACCTTTGATGTCACGATCTTGGTCACGGAACCCACCCTGAAGGCGTCCAGCACCCTCTTCCTCTCCCCCTGGCTCGTCCTGTGAGTTATCAGCGGGATGAGGAACCTCCTGCTTATCTCCTCCGCCATCTCGTTGTACTCGGTGAATATGATCACCTTGTCATCCCTGTGACTCTCCAGCAGGATCTCGAGCACCTCCAGCTTGCTCCTTGAATTTATGGCTATCTTCCTCGCCTCGTTCCACGCGAGGAGAGCCCTCCTCGCGTGCCTGTTCGAGCCGCTCCTGATTACGAGTCTCCTGAAGTCGTCCAGAGACCTTATCGATATTCCTGCCCTCCTGAGGGCGTCCCTGTACTCCCTGATGAGCTCCTCGTACCTGGTCCTCTCGTCGTCCGTCAGGTCGACCCTCACCCTGATGGTTTCGAACTCGGCCAGGTGCTCACCGGCCAGCTCCTTGGGCGACAGCTGGTAGACGACCCCTCCCACTAGGGGGAAGAGGAGCGCGTGCCTCCCGTCCTCCCTCTCTAGGGTGGCGGTGAGACCCATCCGGTAGGGAGCGGCCGAGTACTCCGCTATCTCGATGTAGGACTCGGCTGCCAGGTGGTGGACCTCGTCGAACACCAGGAACTTGAACCTGTTGCCTAGCTCGGCCGCCCTGAGGTAGGCCGAGTCGTAGGTGATCACGGTTATGGGCTTGAGTTCCTCCCTCCCCCCTCCGAC
>JALWYH010000095.1 GCA_027078475.1 Thermoproteota archaeon | reverse complement strand
CTACAGCGTCCCTCAGCACCTCCTGGAACTTCTGCTCGTCCCCTATCGGCACCTTCATGCTCCCCACCGCAACTATAGCCTTGAGCTTTTTGGATCCCCAGACGGCCCCGTGGGCGCCCCTGCCGGCAGCCCTCCCCATGTCGTTTATTATCGCGGCCAGCAGGGAGAGCTTCTCCCCGGCAGGCCCTATGGTCGCCACCTTGGCGTTTTTCCCGTGCCTCTTCTCCAGTATCCTGGTGGTCTCATGGGTGTCCTTCCCCCATAGATCCTTCGCGTCCCTAAGCTCGGCCTTCCCTCCCTCTAGCAGGAGGTACACCGGTTCCTCGGATGCCCCCTCCAGTATGACTAGGTCGAAGCCCGCGAACTTCATGTAGGGTCCGAAGTGTCCGCCGGACTGCGAGTCGTGTACCGTGTTCGTCAGGGGCGACTTGGTGACGCTGGCCCACCTTCCCGCCTCCAGTCCAGCCGCGACCCCTGTGACGGGACCCGTGAGCACGAACGCCTTGTTCTCGGGGCTCAGGGGATCGACCTTGGGATCCACCTCCTTCAGCATGAGGTAGACGCCCAATCCCCTTCCCCCTACCCACTGCCTCATTACCTCCTCAGGCACCAGGTCGAAGGTGTTGCCCACGGTGACCTTACCCGAGGTGAGGTCCACGCGGGCGTACCTACCCATGTATCCGCCCTTGGGCAGAAAACATCACCTGCTTCAGGGGATGAGGGGAATCAATATAACATTTTGGAAGGTACAATCGCAACGTTTTTACAAAGAGGATAATGGGAACGGCCGAACGTTATCGCAGTACAGATAACGATTAGCGTTCTGGGCCCATCAGATCCCGCAACCTCCTCGTCAGGACATTCAGCGCGTCGATCAGTGGCCTGATGGTGGAAAGAACCGCCTCACGGTTCTTGACCAGTATGTAGGCCAGGAGGATCACCGTGGATATCGCCAGGATGTCCAGCGCTATCTGGGCGAAGGGTAGGAAGGCCACGATGGTCGGGGGCAGCGCGCCCAGGGAGGACAGGCCCCTCATGGCATCGATCACCGAGGGTGAGGAGACCAGGGCTATGAGGGAAGTCACAAGGGTGAGGAGTTCCACCACCTCCAGCTCGTAGGCAACGACGCCAAGCGATATGGTGGCGGCGAGTATGAAGAGGATCCCGCCGAATGCCACGTCGGGCGAGACCACAGCCAGGACGAAAGCCGCCATGCCCGTCATCAGGGCCGATGCCAGGGGAAGAGCCACTCTCTCCTCCCTGCCCGCCATCCTCTCTAGCCTGGTGACGCTCCAGGCTATGGCTATCATGGATATGAGGACCCCGAAGTCGGTCAGCTCCACCAGGTAGGTGGCATTGGCAGAGAGGAGGATCAGAACGAAGAAGGCCACCAGGTACCTGCCCAGAGGCGACTCGGCCACTTCCCTCCTAACATCGAATATGTCGATGAGCATCTCCCTGAGGTGGTTTGATGCCGTTACAAGGGCTGGTATGAAGGTCGTGGCGATGCCCAGCAGCAGGGCACCCTCGGTCAGGGCCCTGGCCCAGCCCCTCGTGAGGTCCACCGCCGGTATGGGGGTCTCGGGCACCTCTCCCAGCAGGTAGATGGAGAGGGAGTACAGGATGAAGAGCACGGCCGGTAGGATCACGCTGGTGGCCAGGGCCTTCCTCAGAAGCCCCTCCCTCTCCTCACCGGTGCCCGGTATCCCTTCAGCCAGGCTCTGGATCTCCTGAAATCCGAAGACGACCATGTAGACGAAGGCCATAGCGGGGAGGGCATCAAGGGAGATGAGGGGAGCCGGCGGAGGGGGGGCGTGCGGGGAGAGGAACAGGACGGCCATGTGTGCTACGAACAGGGCGACGAATATCGGCCCCAAGAGGTACTGCAGACGGACGAGGCTCGCCTCACTGTTCGCGTACTTCAGGGCGACGAGGGTCAGCAGGAATATGGCCACCCTAAGGGGCATGTTGAGGCTACCGGCCAAGTATCCCCTTCCGAACAGCTCCAGCAGGTCGGGCACCACGTAAAGGGTGACCACGTCCATGAGGACCAGCATGTTGAAGGCTGCCAGGGAGGTGTTCGCCACCCACATGCTGAACCTGGAGGCCAGGTAGGAGGGATGCTTCGGGCCGTACGCCCTCCTGACGAAGGCAGGACCGCCGACGGCCGGGCTCCCCATATCATGGGTTAGCCTGTCCATCCTAGCGTAACGGAGGGCCAGCCAAAAGGCAGAGGTGGATGCTAGGATGACCCCCCAGATGGAGCGGAAGCCGTACCTCCTCACCGCTTCCGGCAGGACCACGAAGACGGACGGGCCCAGCGTCGCCCCTATCCCGAATATTATGAGCTGACCCAGCCCATACTTGGCCCCGGTGTGGGATCTGGAAGCAGACGATTCGCCGTGACCGAAGCTGATCAGTATCCTGAGGGCAAGGACCAGGATGAGGAGGAGGGGGACTATCAGAAGCACCAAGTAGAGAAGGGGAATCCCCGGGGAGAGGACGAATATGTCCACCAGGACGGGGAAGGCCATGAACAGGCTCATGAGGCCGGGGCTCTCCTCGAAGGAGAGAATTCCGAAGGCTATGAGGAGAACGAGGGCAGCCAGGGCGGCCAGGACGCCCATGACCACCATCAGGTAGTCCATCACACCCCTGAGCCTCATCTCCCGCCGCCCCAGTGCTCCTCATAGGCCTGCCTTAGTATATGAGCCTGATAGAAGGCCACGACAGCGACCACCAGCATTGCGAATCCCAGAAGCTTCATGACCGGATCCGCGACGCCTAGCAGGTCAGGATTGCTCGCCACCGCCTCCAAGAAGGATTTCATCATCTCAGAGGTGCTTCCGGACACGGCATAGGCCGGTGTGAGTAGGTATATTCCAGCTATGAGGGACATCGCTGCAACCACGACCCATGCGAGCTGCAGCAGGAGGAAGGAGATCCTGTTGACCATCCAGGGGTTGCACATCAGTATCCTGAGGCTCCTCAGCTTCCTGCTCTCCGTTCTGCGAAGCTCCTCAGCCAGTTCCTTGGCCTCATCTGGCCCGAGGGATTCGAGCAGGTCCAGCGCCTCCTTGACCCTGTCGTCCATCGGCACGATAGGAGTGGCCAAAAGATAAACTCATTCCCGGATGGAGGGTGAAAAGGTTGGGTCGAGTTAGGTTGGGTCGGGTCGGGTCGGGTCTGGGGACCCGCTACCTCCCGACCACCCTGATCTCGAAGCTTTCCACCAGTCCGTTCCCGTTGCCATCGGACCACTCTATGAGGAAGAGACCGCTCCTACCCAGGTCCCTCACGAAATTGACGGTCCAGATCAGCCCCGCCCTGGTGCCGTACCTTGTTATGCCCGCGACCCTCACATCCCTGGACGAGCAGTCCACCAGCACCACCGCGTAATCGTGGTGCCCGTACGAGGCCTCGTAAACCTTGCCACCGAACTCAAGGGCCCTGTAGATCCCTCCCCTCCTGACGAACCTGACCCCGTAGTCTCTCCAGTGGAAGGGTATCCTGTCGGGTCCGCCCACGTACAGGAATGGCCCCCTATAGATGCCGCTGCTCCAGTTGACGTTAAGGATGTATCCAGTGAGGGTTGCTAGGATATCCTCGTTGAACCGGTAGTCCGACAGGGTGGTGACGTAGTGGTGGGAGGCCGGGAAGCCCGAGAAGGAGGATCTGCAGTGGAGCCTCATCGGGTCAGGTGCCTCTATCCTCTCCTTTCTCGCCTCCTCCTCGGAGAGGCTTGGCCCCATCCTCCCGATCAGATCCGGAAGCTTTCTGAGGAACGCCCTCTCCAAGGACAGGCCAGCGTCCCCAGAATTAAGGGCGCTGTCCCTGACGGTGAAGCTGGGCGTTGAAACGGAGAGCCTGCTGTCGGCCAGGGAGAGGGAGATGTCCCGATAGGTAAGGGTGGAGTTGCCGAACGGTAGAGAGGGCGTCATGGAGATATGGTTCAGCCCCTCGAAGAGCCTGATGGCCATGGCGTCCTTGCCACCTGACCCTATGGTGTCGGTGAATCCGGCCACGTACACGTAGCCGTTCAGACCCGTGATCTCGCTCATCCACTCGTCACCCGTCCCGCCGTACCTCTTGGCGGTCACCAGATTCAGGTCACCATCGACTTCCAGGAGGAGAACGTCCTTTCCACCACTCCCTTCCGACTCGGTGTAGCCGACGGCGTAGAGATCGTCCCCCATGAAGCTCAGGGTAGCCACACCATCGTTTCCCGCTCCTCCATAGGCCTTCTGCTTGAGGACGTTCAGATCCTCATCGAATTCAACTAGGAGTGAGTCGTTCTGCCCGGAGCCCGCGGACATGGTGTAGCCGGCCACGTAGATGCGGTTATCCCTGGCGGCTATCCCGAAGAAGAAGTCGAAATCGGATCCCCCGTAGACCTTGGAAGCCAGTACGTTGAGATCGCTGTCGAACTTGACCACGAGACCATCATTTCTGCCGAATCCAAGGGTGGTGGTGACGCCAATGGCGTAGACGTGACTCCCATCGGTGGTCACGTAGTGGAAGCCCTCGTAGCCCGAACCAGCCAGGGCCTTCATGGCCAGCACGTTCAGGTCGCGATCCATCTTGACGATGAAGGCGTCGTAGCTCCTCAGTGTCAGGGACATGGTGTAGCCGACGGCGTATAGATACCTCCCGTCACCTGTTATCTCGTAGAACCAGTCGTGGCTCCTGCCCCCGATCACCTTCTTGGCTACGACGTTCAAATCCCTGTCGAACTTCACTACGATGGCGTCGTATCCCCCGGAACCCTCCGAGTAAGTGTAGCCGACGGCGTAAATGTAGGTTCCATCTGAGTAGGCCCCGTAGAAGCCGTCATAGCTGGATCCTCCGAACACCTTGGCCTTCAAGGGGGTAAGCCTCTCGTCCAGCTTGACTATCATGCCGTCGTACCCACCGAATCCCGTCGAGAGCGTGTAGCCAGCCACGTACACGTACTCGCCGTCAGTGGCTATGGCGAAGAACTCGTCATTCCTGCCGCCGCCGTAGGCCATGGCTCGGTCCATCGTCGCCACCTCATCGCTCTCACTAGCGGCCAGGGGGTTGCCAGTGTACATCACTATCCTGTTGTCCCCGTGACCGAGCTCGGGCACTCTGACCCAGATCCTCGTGCCAGGATTCCCGCAGCCGGATTCCACCCAGTATGGAAGGGGGTTATAACTGAGGTCGGAGAACCTCAGGTCGCCGCAGTCGGGCCTCATGATCCCGTTGTCTATCAGGGCGCGGGTGTTCAGGATCACGAGGACTTGGTGGTCCCTGAGATCGCCATAGGGGTTATGTATCACGATATAGTAAGCCTTCTTCCAGCTAGTATACACTCCTTCGGCGGGAATGGCCGCGATCAGGGCAATTATAATCAGCAGGATGACTCCTACCCTCAAGCGCATTCCCACCACACGACATAGAGTGATCCTATAAATATTAGATTTGGAGGGAAGAAGTCATTCGATGTTATGAGTGCGGTAATACTTCCTTCTTCCAGGCGCAGCCTCCCGGGGTGGTAACATTAATTGAATACGCTTTTAAGTTTCAATTCATTCGGTTTCTACGGATATTGTAGGTGAGCCCTTTGCTTAGGAAAAACGGTATAGCAAGGCCCCTGCTTCTCATCGTCCTCATCGCCGGCGTGGCATGGATGCCGCCCCTGCTGCGGCTGGAGTCCCTGCCAGGGACATCCCATGTGAGCATCTCGGTGCACAACTACGATGGCAGGGCTGGGGCAGTCATAGGGGTGACTTATGTCAGGGACGGGATGACCGTGCATGAGGTCGTCACGCACCCCACCGGATTGACGGTGGACGAGGGGACCGTCGTGAGACTGGTTGCCATCCCCGGGCCGGGAATGAGCTTCGATAAGTGGAGCGGACGCAATATAGGAGCGTGTGACGGTAGTTCATCCCCCAGCTGCACCCTTACCGCTGGAGGCGGTGGCGCTCTCGTCATACCGTCCTTCCTCTACGATCTGAATGTGGAGATCGAGGATACGAACGGATGGAGCCTGACCCGTTGCACGGTTCACGTTAGGGCAAGTCCCTCCGGATTGAGCGAGGGCGATTACGGACCCGGGACCATAAGGGTGAGCGTGCCCATCTCTCAGACCATTGATCTTACGCCCAATCCTTGTCCCGGCTACAGGTTCGATCACTGGGAGGGGGGCTGCTCCGGACCTACCTGCATCCTGACCAACTTCAGGCCAACTTGGAGCTTAGATCTGCCCACAACCGTCAGGGCAGTCTACAAGGGGGTCAGGAGTCTGGAGGTGGAGGTGGAAGGGGCCGGGACGACGGTTCCCCCGCCCGGGGTCCACTACTATGGGACCGGTCAGGTGGTGAGGCTGGTGGCCAGGTCCTATGCTGGCTACCGCTTCGACCACTGGGTGGTGGACGGTGTCCCGACGACCGACCAAGCGAGCACAGCCGTCACCATGACGGAGGATCACCGGGTCAGGGCTGTCTTCTCTCCCGTCGAGGCCGTGTCGACCGTTGCAAGCCTCCCCGTCTCCTCCCCGTCACCGCGCAACGGGACATCCTGCACCTCCCTGCCAGCTGATTTCCCCCTAGGATTGAGGTACAGGGGAGCCTACGCTGACCTGGTGGTGAACCAGGATCTCCTGGCCCGCCTGGCAGGCCCCGCCGGCCCCGAAAGGGTGGAGGGCGTCATCACCATAGGAAGGAATGAGGGCAACTGGAGGACCTACGGCATCGAATGGACGGGGCGATCCGTGATGGTGAGGGGGGTGGAGTTCAAGGCCGTCGATTGGGAGAGGGATTACGCGGTCATCTTGGTGGACTGCCCGAGAGCCAATCTCATGCTGGCAGGGGCAGGTCCTCTGGGCAGCAGGGTAGGTCTGACCTGGCTTCTGGACAGGCCCGAAACCCTGGTTGGCAGGTGGATCGTGGTGATCCGGTGGCAGGATGGCGATGGTGACGGGTCCATAGATCCGTGGGAACTCCGGCCCGTCTTCTGGGCCTGAGTGGGCCCAGCGGGTCATGCTGGGTGCGTGAACCCATGATCCGCCCTAGGACTCGATTGGGTGAACTGGGCCATGGCCGTTGTGGAGTTCGTCCTCCACCAGACCCGCGGATCGCCGGTGGCGGTGGGAAATGATTAAACGGAATACCATCTCTGAAGGATTGATGAGAGTGCTGAGGCCGTCAAGGAGGCTGATGACCCTCTACTTCCTCTATCTGCTGATCGGCATACTGGTGGGAATCCTCCCGTGGTACATACCCCTGGTGATATTCGTACCCGAGCTGACCTCCCTCCTAACCATCCTCATCTTGGCCGTAGTGGTGCCGCTGGCCCTCTGGATACCCGGATACTACAATTCCCTGGTCTACGAGCTGAGGGAGAGGGAGCTAGAGACGAGGGAGGGGGTGTGGTTCAGGAAGATCTCCATTATCCCCTACAGCAGGATCACGAACGTAGATATCGTTCAGGGCCCACTGTCCCGTCTCCTGAAAATCCACACCATCAAGGTTCAGACCGCCGGCTACTCGGGCCAGACCAGGCGGGCCGAGGCCAGGCTCCTAGGAATGGAGAACCCGGAGGAGGTGAAGGAGATGATACTATCCAAGATCGGAGTCGCCTGTCCCGAGGCCGAGGGGGCTCCAGGAGGTGAGGACCTGGGGGACCTGTTGAGGGAGGTCAGGAGGATCAGGGAACTGCTCGAGTCCCACCTGAGCTGATCTATGATTGCTCGACGCGCGTGTAACCGGTAACCTGAGGGTCCAGATGAGGGATCACGCTTGGCTACTCAGGGCTGGGAGCCCTCGATCCCTCCCTAAGATCCTACAGGCTCATCTCGGCTCGAAGAGCTCGAAAACGTTCCCCTCGTTGTCCCTGAACTTAGCGTGTAGGTCTACATCTATGTCTCGGACCTCCGTCACCTCTACGCCCCTCTCCCTCAACCGCCTGACCGCCTCACGGATATCATCGACCTTGAAGGTTATGCCGGTGTCCTTGGGCGCGGCATCCTCGGCCGGATGCGGGCGAAGGTGACGTTCTTCATCAGGAATTCTACCCATTCCTCACCGATGAATGAGGGCTTGAGACCCTATCCTGTCCCGCCAGAAGCTCAGGGAGGCCCCTATATCCCGGACGTAGAGGATCGCGTGAGTGATTTCGTAGAACATGGTTAGACTCACCAAATTTCCATCGTAGCGCCGCTTAATGAGGTTGCTCGCCCTCCCTCTCAGCTCGGCTCGGGGTTAGAGGTCTCTCATATCTGAGACATCACCGGCAGTCAGTCCCTTGATCCCATCAGGATCCTCTTGAGATGCCCCAACTTCTCCGTCTTGGATAGGCCCTCCAGCTCCTGGCTCAGCTCCTTCTTCAGATCTTCGACCCTGAAGTGGGAGTACAGCGCCTCCCAGACGAGCATACCCACCCTCAGGGTCTCCTCATCGCTTCCCGTCACGAACCTTAGGCCGTTGAAGATCGCCTTCAGCCCGCTCGCCTCTGGGGCCTTTCCCTCCTCGTCCCTGATGTCGGCGGCGTGGACTATATCCGCTATCCGCCTCACATAGGGGTCCTCGATGGAGTACTTCTCCACTATCACCTCGAAGGTGCACTTGCCGTCCCTGTGCCCGTGCTCCACGCCCTTTATGTCGAAGGGGATACCGTGTTCGGGCCTCAGCTCCTCCTCGGGCCAGTCTATGAAGTTGAACTCGGCGTCGGGATCGACGAACCGCCTTATGAGCCAGGCAGAAGCCGTCCTGTCCACCCCCGGGAAGGACCTCGTCACCCATCTCATGGCTATCAAGGTTACGGACGGGCATCGCAGATTAACTTGGCGTATTGAATTGCGACGCGAATTGCTTCCCGGCGCTCGGGGGTCCGTCGTGCCTCACCGGCAGGTTGGGGAACCTGAGGTCCTTGAACTCTGTCCATTCAGCCGATCCCTCACGAATTCCCATGAACCCACTCATATGGAGGCCGAAACTTAATAGGCTGCCCCGTTCGTGTAAGGGCATGCCAGTCGATCCCACGTTCTTGGATCTGGTGAACTACGGGATATGCCGCGCCCTCAACGAGAGGCTCGGTAAGGAGGCGACGGAGCAGATTTTCAGGGAGGTGGGGAGGATCTGCTACAGGAGGGCGCGGGATCAGGGTATGATAGAGGGCAAGGAGGATCCGCTAGATGCACTAGTGGAGGTCGCCAGGTTCCTCGAGAGGATGGGCTACATGGAGAGGATCGTGATAAGCAGGGTGAGCGAGGACGAGCTCCTGCTCGACATGTACGGCGTATCCGTCCTCAGGTCCTCCATCGAGCTGGTGAATTCCGGGATGGCCCCGTCCCACTACATGACCAACATGATGTTCGCCGCCCTGGAGGAACACGGCGTCACGGCGGAACTGGTCGACCTGGGCTTCGATCCCGAGGAGAACCACGTTAGGGAGAAGTGGGTACTGAAGAGGTGAGCCTCGAACTTATTTCCGCTCATTAGGGGATCCCTCAATATGAGAGCGCTCATCTAGTTGGTCATGGTTAAGGTGCTCCCAGTCAAGCTTAGCTGGTCCCTAGTCGTGACGAGCGTTTCCTACGGACCCTCCATACAACTGAAGTAATGACGAGCAGCAGGATGATCATTGCAGCTAGAGCGCAAGCAAGTCTCCCAGTTAGCTGGGAGGTTTTACTCACGCTTTCCTGACTTATCTCAACCTCAACAGCCTTGAAAGGTCTTCCGTTCATTAACAGGGTAATCCTGTAACTACCGGGACCGACTTTTATGCGGATTTCCCTCGCTTTAAATACTGCGAGGGTTCTTCCATCCTCGCTCACCTGAACCGCGACCTCCGGTCTGTTGAGGGGCTCTATCCTGAATCCCCAGGTTACATTGAGGTAGGGGCCGCTGGGTGTCACGTTAAGGTAGGCATCCGCCGAGTCGAGGGCCACAAGCCTGTTATACCTGCGAACCAGGATCTCCAGCTCCCCATCGCCATCTATATCAGCAACGACGGGTGCTTCTAGACCGCCAGCAACATTATGAAGGTCCAGTGACCACTCAACGGAACCGCCGCTATTCAAAACGTAGAGCATCGCGTCCACATCGTGTCCCCGCGCGCGATCCCAGACGGGGAGAATGCAGAGGATCTCGGGCTCTCCATCGCCATCTATATCAGCAACCACTGGCAGCTGGGTCACCTGCTCTGTGGGGAGCTTCGCACGCGCCTTCCCCGTGGGAGGATGAACGATGTTGAGACATCCCTCCTTGGTTATTAGGATGATCTCGGGCCTGCCATCACCATCCAGGTCAGCTATCGAGGGACTGCCGGTGACGTTCCCCGTAACTCCGACCGACCATGCCATCCCCTTACCGTACTCAACGGCGCATAGCGCCTCTCCACATCCGAAGATGATCTCCGGGATGCCGTTCCCGTTCAGATCGTAGGCTGAAAGACCGCCTCCCGTTGCACTCGCTCCGATAGACCATTTCAGCTTCCCACTCCCATCCAAGACGTAAATGTATCTGTCCTCCCAGTGGAAAAGTCGAGATGCCATAACGGCTATCTCGGGCCTGCCATCTCCGTTCAGATCGGCTATGACGGGGTTTCTCACGATAAAGCCGCCGTTCATTCGTCAGGGAGATCTCCCATAGAACTTCCCCGCCCGCGCTCAGTGCGTAAACCATCTCGCAGTATCCTACTGTTACGAAAATTTCTTTACCACCTTCCTTCAGATCGACAACACCTGCATCCTCCACGTTGATGGTATCCGTCCAATTGGGTGCCCGATGCGGATGGAACTCGAATTTCAGAGATCCATCCCTACCATCCAGAACGAGCAGATGGGTCCAATTGCTGTAGATGACCTCGGGCGCGCCATCTCCATCGAGATCGTAAACGGCCAGTGGGATGGCATTAACCCCCTCACTCACCCATCGGATCCCCACAGTAGAGCCGTTTATCCTTCTCCTTCCCGGAACGAAGCCCACCAACCCATTCCTGTTGATGGAACCCTGGAGATCCTGCCATCGCCCTCTCGCAGGTGAAGCCAGCATCCGGTAATGGAGATTTGTTAGGGTAAATATTAATGCGAAGAGTAAAAATTGAAAAATAGTGGATCTCATTGGGATCGCCCAACCACGGATATGAGGTATTCGCCGGCGCACACGTAAAAAGTCTGCCACGAACACCTGAAAGACGGCAGCGGTTTAGTATAAAATATGTAATGTTAGGTTAGTCAAGTTCACATCAAATTTAGAAGTGACATGCGTCGAGCTCCTAGGTTCCAACGACGTCTTCACCATTTTCCGTGCTCTCAGTAGATGCTCCTGTTAGAGGGGACCTTAGATGGAGGAAGATACGCGCCCACGGTTGTCTAAACTTATTCTTTGATTATCTCATACCCGACAATGTACTGATTAGCCCCCTTCTTTATATATTATTCCCACCAGAAGTCACTTAGTGGGAACATGATCTCAAGCATAGACGAGAAAGGCCGGCTGTACCTGCCAAAGAGGATAAGGAAGGGGCTGAAGGGGAAGGTGTACGTGGTCAGAGCGGGCAATGAGATCGTGATAATACCAGTTCCCGAGGATCCCGTCTCCGAGTTGGCCGAAATAGGAAGGAAGCTCCCGGATAAATCGATAAAAGAGCTCAGGAAGGAAATAGAGAGGGCTGCCCTGGAGGAAGTTTCATGATATATGCGGACACCGATTTCTTCCTAGCCCTCCTGAAGCCCAGAGACTGGTTGAAGAAGAAGGCGGAGGAAATTCTCAGAACTTACTCGGGGAAGATAACCACCTCGCTAGTCACGTTCATTGAGCTGATGTTGCTGGCCAAGAGGTATGATTTGGATCCGGTGAGGGTAACGGCAAGCGTTATGGCCATATGTGGAATCGAGGATGAAAGGCTCCTAAAGGCGGCCCTGTACATCAGGGATTATGGACTGGGGGTATTCGATGCCTTCCACGCTGCCCACGCTGGTGATAGGATCATAAGCTCGGACAAGGTGTATGAGAGAATAGGGATTAGCAGGATAAAGCTGGAGGAATAGCCTCATGTTCCCCGGCCTGAGAGCCAAATCGGGCGAAGGATAAAGGCTGACCTTGAGGTAAAGAGCTTCTTTAAGGAGAAGGCCGAAGCTTGCCTAGGTTAAATTTACTGGAGGGGGAGCCAAGGAAAGAGCTACTCGGATTTCTAGACAAATCAGCGCTCCCAAGATAATACTGAACTTGTTTGGCAATGCCCATGTAGCTCCCTTTCATCTTATCACAGAGAAATCTTACAACGATGCTGCGCGCGATTACGATCAATAGCATTACCGCAAGGCTGAGGCCGATCGTCCCTTTGTGGTATTCAGATTCGGAATTCCCATGAGGGTCTTTTTGATGAAACATATTCATTCACCGGAGTCAGATCTTTGTGGACTATTTCCCCTATGGAAATATATAAAAATTGTACGACTTTGACCTTTTCTTTTTAGAGATTGACGTAAATAACTTATTCAACCCCATATGTATGATTTTGTGAGAGAAGATTGGAAATGAAGAGGACACTATTGATAACCATAATTTTTCTCCTCTTGCTGCTGATTATAGCCATAAATGTACTATTTTATCAAAATGAGGAAGAAAGGACGCATATCACTCGCAATATAAGTGCTAACAGTACATCTACCACCAACAAAGTGCCTCAGGGGAATGCCACAGCTTCCCCAGTAAATGATACATTCTTCGTTTGGAAACATAAGATCATTGATTGTCGCAGGATCTTTGTGGTGAAGAACAGGATAATAGCCTTCCTAGTCTTAGTTACCCCTACAAGAGTGAATCACACTTATCTAATCTCATTTCTGGATCTAGGACTGAAAAATCCGATTATAGTCCAAAGACAAGCCTCTGGAGGGCGAGTCAAACGTATTAATGGTGGATTTGTATCCGCAAGCCCCGATGGCCTAGCTTTCATGGATTACGAGGGCAATTACAGATGGGTATTGAAGGGAAACTTCACCGATGCTGTGGAGCTGTCTAATCAGATATACGCCCTTCAGCTCATTGGAGACGATCTCTACGTAGTGAGGGGGAGATTGGTGGGAGGTTCCTGGCGGTAAACCTTAGCGAATCGGAGGTCGAGGCGATGAAACCTCCCGTTCGCAGGCTGAGTCTCCCCTTCCTCCTCTCGGATGGGCAGTGCCTCTACGTTGCTTGGCAGGGTCTTAAGGAGATAAAGGTGAGCACGACTCCCCCAAGAGGGCATGAGGTAACGCAACCCGTTGAGAAATCGGGGGAGGTCATCAGAGTAGCCAAGTTCGATCCCAGTGGAAGTGTGATATATGCCAAGGAGATCACCAAGTGGGATGGAAGGTTCCACAGTGCGATATTGACCGACGATGCCATAGTGCTCTCGCTCGGCAATAGGAGGTGTCGGCTGGAGCTCATCTCCAAGGACGGTAGCCTGCTTTCGGAAAAGATGCTTCCTGAAATGAAGTTCCTGCCGTCCTCTTTTGGATGTTACAACGGTTTGAGGAGATTCGATGACGAGCTGTACTACTTCGGCTGGAATTCCATGCTCGGATTCTTGGAAATACTGCACGATGGATCCGTAGAGAAGAGAATCGTACTCGGTTTCCGGGAGAACAATGCGGTCCGTGATGTCTACCTGTACAATGGAACCCTGTACGTCTGCGGTCTCGTCCAGGGACCTGATGTCAATGGAGCCTTCATCGCTAAGCTGAACCCCGACCTCACCCCGGACCTGAATTACGTGCTGGAGAAGGCCCTGAAAAGTGGCTCCGTGAATGAGGTGGACAGGTTGCTGAAGGAACGAGGATAGCCCAACAAAGAGTAATGAAATAAGGATTGATTTCGGTATAGCCGATGCACAGGGTAAAGAGGGAATTGCCAGGAATTCATACGATCAAATTTAGTGGCATGGAGATCCTTCTTCTCAACGGGAAGCTATTTTGGAGGATCCAGAAGTAAGGAACTTGAGAGTAGATCCGAAGCTTTGGTTCGGGCGCAGAGAGGGGGCTCTCTCCGGGCTCAGGCAGCAATGGGTGCGAGAATGGTGGACAAACCAACTCATTAAATCATGAAATAATCCACATAGCAGCTTGTAACATGAAGGCTTCCTATATTCCTCACGGCCCTATGTCGAATACCAATGGGGGAGCTTCCGATGAAAATAGATCAGAAAAGGGGGATATGGTTCTTGGAGGATGCTGAGAGGTCCTTTAGGCCAAGGGATCCTTTAAGAGAGGAGAGATATCGGTAGCTCCTTGCCCACGGGGACCATCTTGGGCCACATGCTTCTTCATTTCCTAGCTCCGTCCGCTGCATCGCCCAAAAGTTTTCCATCGGTCTAAACTGATTAGCTGTTCAAAATCTATAAGGCCAAGGGAATAATGTTAAATAGGATGATTTAAGCCATGAAATTCGCTGAGATTTAGGTGAAGCGAGGTATTTGCTGCCTTGACATCTTCCGCAATCTAATAGTTCGTAAAGATTTTAGTAAGGATACGGCTACAAAATAAGAAAATGGGGGACGATGCCTCATCGAATACGTGCAAGTTCAATTTGGATGAATTGAAGAGGAGGCTTCTCGATAGAGGACTAAGCGAGATTCTAGTCGATTTAGTGTTGGAAGGATATCCTAAGGAATGGAGCTGTAACAGGAAAGTATACAAGAACGGTTATTGCGTCTTCCACTCTGTGGATAAGCCAGATAATTTCGAAGAACTGTTTTGGAATGAATTCTTAAGGGCAGAAAGGGAGGATGAGTCCATAGATTTCTCGGGCGCGATATTTACCCAAGCCGTCTTTTCTTCACTAGAAAAACGTCTAAAAGCCAGTAAATTCGTCAATTTTTTAGGGGCGGAGTTTCGGGGGGGAGC
>JALWYH010000094.1 GCA_027078475.1 Thermoproteota archaeon | reverse complement strand
TCACTTGTACGGGGGGGAGAGGAGGGGGGGGGTTCTCGTGGATGGGGTGGATACCAGGGAGGTCAGCGTGGCGCAGCTGGCCAGGAAGGTGGGGCTCGTGTTCCAGAATCCAGAGCACATGTTCTTCTCCGAGACGGTGTATGACGAGGTGGCCTTCGGTCCCAGGTCCATCGGGATGGATCCCCTCGAGGTGAGGGAGTCGGTCAGATGGGCCCTTGAGGAGGTGGGCCTGTGGGAGATGAGGGAGAGGAGTCCCTGGTCGCTGAGCGGTGGGGAGATGAAGAGGCTCTCCATAGCCTGCGTTCTCTCGATGAAGCCGGAGTTCCTCGCCGTGGACGAGCCGACCATCGGGCAGGACAACCTCTCCAAGGAATCGCTCTCCCAGATCTTCAGGAGGATGAGGGATGAGGGGAGGGGAGTGATTGTGGTCACTCACGACTTGGAGTGGTTGGACGAGCTGTCCCCGGATGAGGTTGTGGTGCTGAAATACGGGATTATTATAGGAAGGGGGACGCCAAGGGAGGTTTTCTCCGACATAAGGGGCCTCGCCACCAACGGGCTGATACCCCCATATAGGTACGTGGTGGAGTCCCTCTTGGGGGTGGGTTGATTGTTCGATCCCCTCGGAATGGTCGACCTGTTCAGAACGCAGCCGGGAGAGACGGCCTACTCCAAGCTCAACCCGCTGACTAAGTTCGCCCTGTTCGCTTCCTTCGTGATCCTACCCCTGTTGAGCACCTCACTGCTCATCCAGGTGTATTCACTCTTGGCCCAGCTGCCGCTCATCGCCCTCTCCAAATCCCAGAGTAGGGTGAAGAGATCCCTCAGGGCATCTCTGCTATTCATTGTCGTGCTCATCGTGTTGAACTACCTGACTACCCGGAGCTTGGAGTTCAGCCTAGCCATGGTCTTGAGGCTGGTTAGCATGATAATCGCGTCGGCGATTTTCATGACCGGCACCAGCCCAGCGGAGATTGGGGATCTGCTGACCAAGCTTAGGGTGCCGCTGCAGATAACCTTCTCTTTCGTGATAGCTCTCAGATTCATACCCGTTCTTGCAGATGACGTGGTGATGATAATCACATCTCAGGTCAGTAGGGGATATGAGCTCCAGAAAGGGGGATTCGTGGAAAAGGTGAGGAGGCTGGTCCCGGTACTCATTCCCATGATCATAATAGCAATCAGGAGAGGACATCAGCTGGCCGAAGCGTTAGAGACAAAGGCTTTCGGGGCGGCAGAGAGGAGAACGAGTTACGTGGTCTATGAATATGGAAGGAGTGACTGGATCCTAATGACCTATGCTGTTGGGATCGTGGTTATTGGGCTTGTACTGGTCACACTCCCCCCTACTTTTCTTCTCCTTCCATTCCTGATCTAAGGGCATGGAGCTGAAATCGGTGTTTTTCCTCTCCATCCCTGCCTCCCCGGAGAAGAAGGAGGAGAAACGCTAGTGGGTGTCCCCTTCCCGGAGGTGATGGAATGGAAACTGTGCGCATGTCGCTATTAATATGCTTGTATTATCTAATAGTTACAATATGACATTAAAACAATCTGCCTTTATAAGTGCACCAACTTTAAATTCTCCAGAGGCAATACAGCGCATTCAGGTCCGGGCGGAGGGGAAGTGATCCGATGCCATTAGATGAGGTGTTTATCGATGCATCCTATATTTCATATTCAATAATCAAGGATAAGCGGGTTCTGAGGGATTCCTACATACCGGATACCCTTCCTGGCAGGGAGGAGCAGATATTCCGGTTCTCCAAGGTCCTTTCCGATCTACTCGTGGATCAGCCCCCCAGCGACGTGGCATTCATCGGCAAGCCAGGTACGGGGAAGACGGCCGTTGTCAAGCACGTGATCAAGAAGTACGGGAACGAATACCCGGGCCTGAGAGCCAAATTCGCCTATGTCAACTGTAGCCAAGCTACCACAGCCTACAGGGTCCTGTACCAGCTCAATAGGTCCATGGGGGTCTTGGTCCCGCCTTCCGGCTATCCCTTCGACGTCCTCTGGGACAAGTTCGTGGATGCCTACACGTCCTCTAACTCTCGTCTCGTCATCGTTCTCGACGAGGTCGATCTACTGGTGAAGAGGGATGGGGGAAGGCTTCTCTACGCCCTCACTAGGCTCAACTACGACCTCCCAGAGGGGCTCAGCATAAGCTTGGTGGTGATAAGCAACACCATGGACTTCTTAGAGAGGCTGGATCCTAGGGAGAGGAGCAGCTTCGAGCCGAACAGACTCCAGTTCCCTCCATACAACCAACCACAGCTCTATCAGATACTGAGGCAGAGAGCTGACCTTGGGCTGAAGGTCGGCACTTGGGAGGACGAGGCCCTCCAGTACATCGCAGGAAGGGTCGCTCAGGAATCAGGGGATGCGAGGCGAGCCATAGACATCCTGAGGATGGCGGCTGAGCTGGCCGAGAGTGAGAGGGCAGAGAAACTGACGAAGGGGCACGCCATCAGGGCCGTTGACACGGTCAACGAGGAGGAGGTGTCGATAACCGTCAGAACCCTACCACTGCATCACAGGCTGATACTCGCCGCGATAACAGACGTCTTGGAGAGACCGGCCGTCAGGGCCGGCACGGGGACAATATACAAGGCATATGAGCAGAGAGCTCGCCTCTACGGGGTTAAGCCCCTGACCATGCGCAGGGTGTCGGGAATACTCAGGGAGCTGGAAGCCCAGGGGCTGATAGAGATAGAGATGCAGTACGGCGGCGCCAGGGGTAACACCAAAGTCGTGAGGAAGATGGCGCTGCCCCTCAGGCAGATGAGGGGCCTCCTGGCCCAGATGGGGGTGAGGTAGCGGCGAGAGTCAGGAGGAGAAGTCCTTGACCTCCACCCCCAGATTCCTGAGATCCAGCAGGATCGCCTTCCCCACCGTGACCTCTATCCCCAAGCTCTTTATATAGGGGGTCTCGTTCTCGAAGGTCCCCGAGTTCACGACCTTAACGCCGTTGTGTTCCCCCACCCCGTAGACGTGTATGTGACCCGTATGGAGGACGTGAGGCACCTGATCCAGGAGGAGCCAGTCCTCCCTCTCAGGGGATATAGGGTGCTCCCCGTAGATGGGCGCCAGGTGCCTCAACCTGAGCATCCAGGTCATGGCCTCCACCACGGTCTCCGGCCTGATGGGCTGAAGGCCGGGGATGTGCTTGAAGAGGGCGTTCAGGCTGCGACCGTGATATATCATGAGCCTCACATCGCCGATTCCCACGAGAGCCGGGTTGGGGAGGGCCATGAGATCGGGCCTCACCTCCAGGAGGCTGTTCAAGTACTCGTCGGGAACTACCGGCTGGGGCTCCGCCTGCCTCACGGGCTCGTGGTTTCCCGGTATGTAGACAACCCTCACATCTTTGGGTATCCTCTCGAGAAAGCTGGAGGCCAGCCTGAACTGCTTGTAAACGTCGGCGATCTTCAGTTCATCCTCCTGGCTGGGATAAACCCCTACCCCATCGACAAGATCGCCGCATATCACCAAGTACCTGACATCCCTAGCCCCATCGCTCCCCAGCCACCTGACGAATCGATCGAAGGCCTCTTGGTTGAAGTACTTGCTGCCCATGTGTATATCGCTGATCAGGGCCACCTTACCGGAGGCGGAAGCCGGCTCGATCAGCTCCCCGTTGATGTCAGGAAGCCTGAAGCTGTCGGCGTAGATCCTCCCCCTCCTGAAGGTCCCCCTGATGGCAACGACGCTGTCCACCGGAATCCTGTCCGCCTTCTCCCAGTACCTACCTCCCTTCTTGAATATGACGGGGATGGATCCGGTCTCATCATCCACCTGCATCCTTATGGAGAAGTCCCTGAGGACGCGCTTCTCCAGCACCATGCCGACTATCAGCACTCTATCCCCATCCCTGGATGTGGAGTTGAGGAGGTTCGATATGGGGATGGGATCCACACCGTTCTTCTTGGCGAGGACCGATTTCAGGAACCTGAATCTCTTCCTCATGAACTCGACGAACTCATCGGGGGTTCCCTTTACCCCCAAATTTGTGGGTATCCTGATCACCTTGAGGCTGTCCACCTCCCCTCCTGGCAGGTGAGCCTCCCTCTGCGCGCGTCTCCTCATCCTCTCCAAGGCATCTCTTAGGTCTTGGAGTTCGATCACCGCCTTATCCGGGATAAGATCAAGCAGGTCCTCCAGCACGTCATTTTCCTGCTCCAGCAGAAGCGACAGAGCTTCGGGGGATATGTTGTATCCTCTCGCCACGACCTTCCTGAGCACCTCGGCTTGGCCGGTCATCCAAGTTGGTGAGGGCGGCGATGCTAAAAAGGTGATGAGGAAGAAGGAATGATCCTATTATCCTCATTATGTGAAATCCTTCTCAAGAGAACGCTCTAGAGTTCGATGATCCTCCAGAAGCACATGGGGATAACCGGTTGGGTGCTCCATGCAGCGAATTCCAGGAAGTTTCCACTCGCATAGGAGAGGCATCCCCCATAACCGGATCTAGCCAGTGAACAGCCCCTCCACTCTTCTCCCAGCTCTTGGGAGAACCATGGATCCGTCATCTCCCTCGAAGATCTCCGCCTCACCCCTGAGGTAGAGCATCCCGACCAGCAGGCACACTAGGGCATCGATGTCATCCCGGGACCTGGGCGGACTCGAGAGGATGGGGGAGAACAGGCGGACGACATCATCCCTGTCTATCCCTAGGGCTTTGAGGGCGGAGGTCGGGTGGGTCTCGAGGACCACCACGCCCCTGCTCTCCAACCCCTTCCTGATCCTCGATCCCACCACGGCCAGCCCCCTCATGGGGCCACTCTTGATGGGAAGGAGTCTGTAACCTCTGGAAATGACCTTTCTCTCGAAGTCCCTGAACCCACCGGACTTGGGCAGGGAAAGGGGGGCGTCGATGATCACCAGGTCCGAATCCAGGTCGATCCGGTCCTTCAAGATTTCCCCCCATATCACCACGCCCTCGCCCCTCCTGTAGCCAGCTAGGGATGAGGGCCTCCTCAGGGCCAGATCCACACCGATCAGGTCATATCGCCGCAGGAGCACCACACCTCACTCAGGAGATCGAAGACCTCCTGATAATTGATCCCCTCCCTGGCTGAGATGGCCACGACCCTGACCGGTGACTTGAAGGATGATATGGCCCTGACGAGCTCCATCAGGGCATCCGACAGGGTGCCCCGCCCCGGGGTCAGCTCATCCACCTCGCCCCTCAGGACGCCCTCCCAGATCCTCTCTATCCCCTCTCCCCTCCAGAGGTCGACCTTGTTGATCAGTGGTATGACGGTAACCCCCAACTTCAGCTCGAGTATCTTTGCCAGGAGGGCCGAGGTCACGACATCCTCGAGCTCCCTCCCCGGCTCGTAATCCCCAAGGAAGAGGGCCGCTAGATTGAGGCAGGACGAGAGCCTCTCACACAGGACCCTGCCAAGTGGCCTGAAGGCGAATATCTCCATTTGACCGGGCGTGTCTATGACCAGGTGATCACAGCCCAGGGAGCAGATCGACTCCTCTATCTCATCCATCCTCTCGACCATCAGCTCGGCCGCCCTAACCAGGGCGCCGTTGGGTCCGAGCCCCTCTTTCCTCATGAGGTCCTGTACGCTGACCAGCGATCTCACATCGTAGTCCGGCCTGTAGGGCAGGCTGACGACCCCCGGATCCAAGTTGGCTGTGCAGCTCCGGAGGGGCATGAACCTCCTCCTGAGCCACTCCGAGTAGCTGGCCGTGAACGTGGTCTTCCCCGATCCGGCCGTCCCCAGAACGATGGCCGCGTCCATGCAACCCACCTCAACATTTATAGCCCCGGGGATCGACTAGGAAGTGGCGGGGTAGTGCCGGGGTACCCTAGCCAGAGGGCCCAGGCGCCCGGCGAAGCAAGGGGCCGGACTCGAGATCCGGTGGCCCTCACGGGCCTCGTGGGTTCGAATCCCACCCCCGGCGCCACTACCTTATGTTGTGGAGCCTCCTCAGATCGCCCTCGAAGGGCATCAGTTCCTCGGGGATGTCCACCTCTATGGGATCCTTCATCCTCATCCCCCTCTCCTTCTTGGTCTTCCATATGGAGCTGTTGAACTCCATCAGCTTCCTTCCCAGCTCCACGTACTGGGTGTTCCACTCATCCCCGACCTCCGGAAAGAGCTCCCTGTGGACGGTCCCCCCGTAGATGCTCCTCCATATGTAGTCGGTGATGTGCGGTATGATGGGCGCCGCCAGCCTGAGCACCGATCTGAGGACATGGTGGAGGGTCCACCTGGCGGCTTCCGCCTCCTCCCGGCTCACCCCATCCCCGTAGGCCCTTCCCTTGACCAGCTCTATGTAATGGGGGGCGAACACATCCCACACGAATATCCTGACCTCGTTGGCCGGATCGAAGAAGTCGAACCTCTCGTAGCCCGAGAGCGCCCTGGCTATGGACTTGTTCAGCTCCCCCAGTATCCACAGGTCGCTGGGCTGCAGGTCCGGCATCTCAGCGGGTTCCTCGAACTGGGATATGAACCTGGCGACGTTCCACAGCTTCTGCAGGAACTTGTAGGCGCCCTCGACCTTCCTCTCCGATATCCTGAAGTCGGAGCCGTGGTGGGCCTCGGCGGCCCCGAAGAACCTCACGGCATCGGCGCCGTACCTCTCGAAGAGGGGCCAGGGATATATTATGTTGCCCAGGCTCTTGTGCATGGCCCTTCCCCTGGCGTCCAGTCCCATCCCGGATATCCAGACGTGCTTGAAGGCGGGCCTGCCCAGCACCTGATGGACCCGGAGGAAGGTGTAGTGCAGCCACGTCCTCACTATGTCCTTTCCCTGGGGCCTGAGATCGCTCGATCCCAGCTTGCTGAAGAGTTCCTCATCCCATCCGAACCCGTTGTAGACCAGGGGGGATATGGAGGAGTCCATCCACGTGTCGAACACCCTCTTCTCCCCCTCGAAGCCGGCGGTGGATCCGCAATGCGGGCACCTGTCGTAGGGCGGATCCTCCTTCCACGGCTGGTAGTACCTGCCGGGGGGCGGTAGCACGGGCTTCCCGCAGCTCTTGCAGTACCATACCGGGATCTCCGTGGCGTAATACCTCCTCCTGGATATGGGCCAGTCGGAGCTGACTGATTTCAACCAGTCCCTCCAGTAGTTCGACGCCCACTCCGGGTAGAACTTCACGACCTCAAGGTACTTCTCCAGCTCGGGTATGAACTCGACCTGCTTGAGGTAGTACTCCCTCATCGGGACTATCTCCAAGGGAGTCTTGCAGCGCCAGCAGACGGGTGTGCGGTGCTGTATGACCTCAATCCTCTCGACGAGGCCCCTCTCCTTCAGATCTTCTATTATCCTCTCCCGGGCCTCCTGCACGGTGAGCCCGGCGTACTCGCCCGCCTCCTCGTTGAGGGTGCCGTCCTCGTTGACCACTATCTTGGGCTCGAGACCCAGCTCCCTGAACAGCTGCACGTCCATCTTGTCGCCGTAGGAGCATATCATCACCAGTCCTGTGCCGAACTCCGGATCCGCATAGGGATGCTCCATCACGGGTATCGCGTCACCCAAAGGGGTGATCACCCTCTTCCCCTTCAGCCAGCGGTATCTCTCATCCTCAGGATTGTATATCACCGCCTTGCAGGCCGGGAGGAGCTCTGGCCTGGTGGTGGCGACCAGGACCTCCTCCCCGCTACCCTCGACCCTGAACTTGAGGTAAACGAGCTTGGTGGGGAGCTCCCTGTACTCGACCTCGGCATCGGCCAGGGTTGTCCTGCACCTGGGGCAGTATATGTTGGGCCTCAGGTCCTCATAGACGTAGCCCTTGTTCCAGGCATCTATGAAGGTGGCCTGGGTCACCGCCCTCCACCGCTCGCTGTCAGTCTGGAAGTAGTTCTCCGTGTCGGCGCTTATACCGAGCCTCCTCACTATGGAGAGGATGTCCTGCTCGGCCTCGTCCAGGAACTCCCTGCACAGCCTGAGGAAGTCCTCCCTGGGGTACTCGAACATCCTTATACCGTGCCTCTTCTCAGTCTCCACCTCCACTGGGAGGCCGTTCCTGTCGATCCCGAAGGGGAAGTAAACCTCGTAGCCCCTCATCCTCTGGGCCCTGGCGATCATGTCGATCTGGGAGTAGTGTATCGCGGCAGCGATGTGCCACTTGCCGCTCGCGTAGGGCGGGGGCGTGTCTATGGAGAAGAGCGGCTTGCCGGAATTCGGATCGAAGCGGTAGGTTCCCTCCTCCTCCCACACCTTCTGAATCTGGAGCTCCATATCGGGAGACCAGTGCTTCTCCTTCAGTCGGGGCTCTCGCCTGGCCAAGGGAATCCCTCCTTTGCTCAACTCCCCTGAAGGATCTCAGTGCCCAATAAATAGTTTAGGGCCTGAGGCCATCGAGGAGCCTCGCCACGAGGTCGGCCACCCTCAACTGCTCCGGAAGCTTCGACTCCACGGCGAACCTCCTCAACAGGGACTCGGCATCGTCCCTTTCCATGCCTAGGAGCGAATAGTAGATCACTCCTCTCCCCGTCGCGAGCGGGACATAAGGTGGGTTCCTCTCCAGTACGGCCTCCCTCTCCCGCAGGCCAGCGAACCTCAGGGCCGCCCTTATCTCATCGGTAGGCTCCTTGGAGGTGACCGCGATCACAGGAATCCCAGTCTCCCCGTGTAACCTGCGCATGTCTATCAAGTTGAGGCCCGCCACCGTGGTCCCGTGAGTCAGGATAACCCTAACCTCCCCCCTCACCTTGGGGTGTCCCACCATGCGGATCAGCGCGTCGGTGGAGTCGTCGCCATCAACGGTGACCGTTTCCCTGAGAGCGACCTCCATGATCAACTCCCTGAAGAGAAGGCCGACCACGAAGGTCTTAGAATCGACGCGCTTCCGGAATGGGGCGTCGTCGACGGCGAGGATCCTCACACCCTTCTTCATCGGGGATTCCTGAGGGTGCAGCCAAAAAGGTAAAGCTTATATCTTTACCCACAAATTTGTGGGTAATGAGCGGCAAACTGTGCCCCCGCTGCGGCCAGCCCTACAGCTACCTCGAGAAGAGGAGAGTAAAAGGAACTAATCAGGAGTACTTCTACGCCGTTCATGTCTACAAGGAGGGAGGCAGGTGGAGGAAGAGGAGGTGCTACCTGGGACCCAGGCTGTACTCTAGGGTGGCGCCCCTCCAAGGGTTCCAGCTGAGGGGTCTCTTGGGGAACAGCGTGGACAGGCTCCTCGACTACTTGGAGAGCATAGCATCCGACCTAGAGGAGATGGATCTGGATGAGGGGAACAGGAGGAGGCTCAGGGAGGTGGCCGAGAGACTACTCTCCCTCACCGAGTGAGGCGCCCTGCTTATATTGTCCCCCCGTGGCCAACATGGATGACCTTGGAGGAAGAGATTAGGAGGAGGTCCGAGGGAGGGGCCCTGCTGGCCGTCCTCCTAGATCCGGCCAATCTGACGCGTGAACGAGCGGCCGAGCTCGCCTCCCAGGCTGAGAGGGGAGGGGCCGACCTCATATTCATCGGCGGCTCGGTTGGGGCGGCTTTCGGCCTGAACGACACCATATTGGGGGCCAAGGAGGGATCCGATCTCCCCATTGTGCTCTTCCCGGGCAATGTGGACGGAGTCTCCCCCTACGCCGACGCCATCCTCTTCATGTCCCTCCTCAACTCCTCCAATCCTTATTGGATAATACAGGCCCAGGCCTTGGCGGCTCCGGTTGTGAGGCGCCTGGGTATCGAGGTGATACCCACCGCCTACCTGATAGTGGAGCCCGGGCAGACCAGCGCCGCCGGATGGGTCGGATGGGTCAACCCCATTCCCAGGAGGAAGCCCGAGATAGCCCTGGCCTACTCCATGGCCGCCGAGCTGCTGGGCATGAGATGGGTCTACCTGGAGGCCGGGAGCGGCGCCGAAAAACCGGTGCCCGCCGAGATGGTGGCGGCCGTCAGGGCAAGGACGGACTTGGGCATCATAGTGGGCGGCGGCCTCAGATCGCCGGATCAGGTCAGGGAGAGGGTTAGGGCAGGGGCCGACGTGGTGGTGGTCGGGACCCACATAGAGGAGGGAGGGGATGTGGTGGACAAGGTCAGATCCCTGAAGGAGGCCACGGGCGGATAGGCTGGAATCTGCGAGCGGCGAGGTAAAAGGAAATCTTTGAGCTGCGCAGCGCTTAACCTATTATGGATCGAGATCACGAGGAAATCACGCGTTGGCGTGATATAGGGATGGTGGAAGGGTAGACTCGAGCCCTCAAGAGTCCACCGTAAAGCTTATGAACGGGCGGAAGAGATGTGGACCCGGAGCCCCGTGGTGTAGCGGCCAAGCACGCCGGGCTCTGGACCCGGAGACCCCGGTTCGAATCCGGGCGGGGCTACCAATTTTAACATACTCAATCACAAAGAGAAAAAGAAGGAGGAGGAAGATCCTCATTCAATCAGAAAAAAGTCAGCCTGGGCTCTTAGATCCAGCAGATGTGGTACCTGCCGAGCCCTATATGAGCTACACACCCACCACAGCCGTCGTTCCTCACTCTCCTCTTCAAATCATCTTTTCTCCCAATGGATATCCTTCTCATATGTACTTCACCTCCGCGCGACTGACCGTCTAAATATTGATAGAATGGATGCTCTCTTTTAAACTATTATCTTGCAAACGTATAATGAAAATTTTTAACCTGATTAATCTAATACACCTCTCAAGTCACTGTTTATGAACAACAACTCTTCATGTGAGAATATATCTTCAGGAACGTATATCACTCCAGATGTGGATCCCTCCCTCGATGCGAGGAGGTATATCTTGTTCAGTATGCTCAAGAACAGGTCTTCCGACCCAACAGGAGGTGTGAATCGCTCGAGTTTACCTCTCCTCCTTACAAAGATTATGGGCAGACCCCTGATCCAGAATATCCTTTCTATACTTACTCGAAATATCCCTTTTCCGCCCCCTCTCCCTGATCCGAGCCCTCCTTGTTCTTCCTTGTCACTTCCACACCTCCTTTCTCTTTCTTTCAGAGAACCAGCGCCTGATTTCCCCTCGGATAACACAATCTCCCCACCCGGACGGACATTCGCGTGAAAATGATTTCCGCTGATAGACAGTGAGACTGATAAACTTCCATCTCCCTCGGCTCTCACACGATCGACTGATGAATGGAAGATCTCCCTTCTAGTGTAGCGATCGTTGCAAGGATCCACGGCATAAGTAGCTAAATCGACCTCATCCACCACTATGAAACCCTCTCCGACTTGGAAACCATACCCAGCAATATTTGGACGGGCCACCCTAATCCAGTACTTACACACCCCCCTGACGTTGACCCTCCCATCGAAATACTCCGCGCGTTTGAATGAACCCAAGAGTCCAGCGCTCAAGACCTTGCTTCTCTTTCTCGCTGTCCACGAGGCCGCGTCCCTGTAAAGCCTCTCAAGGGTAGGCAAATCCTCCCTCGCCGCTCCCCTGATCCTCTCTGGGTCCACCCCACCGGTGAGCACATAGGGAGCCAGCGCTCTCATTAGTTCACACCATTTATTAGGTAAATTCGTCACATATATCCCGAAAATGATGGTGAAATGGGTTAATATAATTGTTAGGCTGAACGTCCCATTAATAGTTTATGTGAACGAGGAGGAGGTAGAGGCTATAGAGCCCGATCCTGGGGAGGAGGAAGCCCTGATCTCCTTACTAATGAAGTTTGCACGATATGGACGTCGTGGCAGTTCAATTCCTCCGGGATGGCTGAGCATTCCCGCTGATATGCTGACAGACCAGGAGAGGACCATAGCTAAGTACCTGATCGACCTCGGGATCGCCAAGATGGAGGAGGGGGAGGTTATCTAGTGAAGGCAGACTGGCACTTCTCAGGCGTGACGATAGAGATTACCTCTCTCTGCAATCTGGACTGCAAGCACTGCCTCTTGCCAAGGTGGTACAGGAGGAGGGCAAAATACCTACCCGCGCAAAAGGTAATCGATGTAGTGGACACTATATGGAGAATGGGCGGCTTTTATCTAGCCATAACTGGGGGAGAGCCCACACTATACCCTCATGATCGCCTTGTGAGGATAATAAGGGAAGCCAGGAGCAGAGGGATGTTCGTCATGCTGAATACCAATGCTACGAACATGTCCGAGTCACTGGCTGAGGAAATTGCAGCTCTAGGCGTTCAAGTTAAGGTCAGCCTCTATGGATCAGATGAGAGGTCTTACGTGCTCTTCACCGGGAGGAAATTGTACAGGAAGGTCGACTCCAGTCTGAGGTTACTCAGGGAGAAAGGAGCTTGGGTGGATATAGACGTTATATACACATCATTTCACAAAAATATGGGGATATCGCTCACTAAGATGCTGGAATATGCCCATAGATTTACGGAGGATGTCCGTGTAATGGGTAGAATACTGGGCGGATGGAGGGGCAGGGAGCACGTGAGGGAGCTCTCCTTAAATGAAGAGAACATCGTGATGAATCAGGAAGAGAGGGCCATTTTCTCTTATCACCCGTTTATCAGATTCATGCCGGAACCTTGGGATCCGTGTGCTGTGACATACATACCTGAGCCCTACATCACCTCGGATGGATGGGTCCTCGTATGCCCCTTCGATGACGAGGTGATCTCCTCGATCTACAATCCTGACTGGCCATCCATCTATCAGGAAAAGGTGGTTTCCTTCAGGAGGCTGCCCTGGCCTGGAGGGAGATGCAACTACAAGAAGCTGCTGTAAAGGGACCCCTAGATGCCTGATGGCGGGCCCGGGGGGCTTCGAACCCCCGACCTCCCGGTTAAGAGCCGGGCGCTCTACCATTCTGAGCTACGGGCCCCATCACGTACAGGTATCAGAGGGATATAAAAAAGTTCCCTCACCGGGCGAGCTCGATGGCGTGCTTCACCGCCTCCACGGCCCTCTCCGTGGCCTTTATTCCCAACTCCGACAGGATCCTCTTCCCCTCCTCGGCCCTGTTGCCAGACATCCTGACCACGACAGGGACCTTGAGCAGCCCCCTCTCGTGAACCTTCCTGACACCCTCGGCCACATCAACGCAGCTCGTTATGCCGCACAGGGTGTTTATCAGGACCACCTTGACGTTGGGATTGCTCACCACAAGCTCGAGGGCCTCCGCGACCCTGTCGGCCGAGGCGCCTCCGCCCACGTCGCAGAAGTTGGCTGGCTTCCCGCCGAAGGTGTGGACCAAGTCCATGGTGGCCATGGCCAGCCCCGCCCCGTTGGCCATCGTCCCCACGTTCCCCTCGAGCTCCACGTAAGCTATCCCCCTCTTCCTGGCCTCCGCCTCCCTCGGGTTCCCCACCGCGTAGTACCTCTTCTCGAACTCCTTATGCCTGAACAGGGCGTTGTCATCCACCTCTATCCTGGCGTCTAGGGCCAGGACCCTTCCATCGGTGGTGACCGCCAGCGGATTGATCTCCAGCATCATGGCGTCGTAGTCCCTCGCCACATCCCACAGGGCCAGCACCACCTTCTGTATCTCCCTCAGCTTGTCCGGGGCATTCATCGAGGCGTTCTTCGCCAGGACCCTGGCCATGTAGGGTACCATGCCCATCAGCGGATGCACCGATCTCTTCTCTATGGACTCGGGGTGCTCCGCTGCTATCTCCTCGACCTCCATCCCGCCGTAGGGCGTTGAGATGAAGGTCATGCTCCTGGCATTCCTGTCCGCTATGGCCCCCACGTATATCTCGGTCTTCACCTCAATGGGCTCCTCCACCAGCAGCGACTCGGGCCTGTAACCGTAGAAGGTCCTAGATAGCAGCTCGGCCGCGACCCTCCTGGCCTCCTCCGGGGAGCCAACTACCTTTATCCCGCCCGCCTTGCCCCTCTGACCGTGGGGTATCTGGATCTTCAGGACCGCCCTTCCGCCGAGCCTCCGGGTTATCTCGGCTGCCTCATCGGGCGTCCTAGCGACCTCGCCTCTCGGAACGGGCACTCCCCTGGAAGCCAGCGCCTCCTTTGACTCGTACTCGAGCAATCTCATAGGCCATCCCCTCCATCGATAATTTTAATCATTACACTACCGGTTGGTCCCGGTGATCGGATGGCCATACTGGTCAGAGAGGGCATGAAGGTCCTAGTTCAGGGCATCACCGGAAGGCAGGGGACTATTCATACCAAGCTGATGCTGGATTACGGAACCAACGTGGTCGCGGGGGTCACCCCCGGCAAGGCCGGCACGGAGGTGCACGGGGTGCCCGTCTTCGATACCATAGAGGACGCGGTGAGGGAGGTGGGTCCCATCGACGCTTCCATAGTGTTCGTCCCGGCCCCCTTCGCCTTGGACGCGGTGGTGGAGGCGGTGGACAACGGCATACCCTTGGTGGTGGTGATAACCGAGGGGATACCCGTCCACGACACGGCCAAGTTCGTGGCCTACGCCAAGAGCAAGGGCACCACCGTGATAGGGCCCAACTGCCCCGGGATCATCGCCCCGGGCAGGGTCAAGATAGGCATAATGCCAGCCGATGCGTTCGCCCCGGGACCGGTGGGCATCGTCTCCAGGAGCGGGACCCTCACCTACGAGATATCCATCTCGCTGAAGGAGGACGGCTACGGTTCGAGCACCACCATAGGAATAGGGGGTGATCCGATAACTGGGCTGAACTTCATAGAGGTCCTGGAGATGTTCAAGGACGACCCGGAGACCAAGGCGGTGGTCCTCGTGGGTGAGATAGGTGGCGACGCGGAGGAGAGGGCGGCTCGCTACATAAAGGAGATCGGCTATCCCAAGCCGGTTGTCGCCTACGTGGCTGGGAGGACAGCTCCCCCGGGGAAGAGGATGGGTCACGCCGGGGCCATAATAACGGGAGGGCAGGGAACCGTCGAGAGCAAGGAGAGAGCCTTCAGGGAGGCGGGGGTCCCTGTGGCCAAGACCCCCTTCGAGATAGCCCCGCTGCTCGAGGAGGTCATGAGGGAGAGGGGGATTTCCTGACCCCCTTCCCCGTCCGGATCGTGATCATTAT
>JALWYH010000093.1 GCA_027078475.1 Thermoproteota archaeon | reverse complement strand
TAATTCTCCTGTGATTATTTATTTTTTATAGTTTAAAGCCGAGCGATTCTAGGAGCTTCCTACTCTTTCGTAGTATGGTAAGTGCCTCAATACCTTTCTCCGTTATAACGTATCCTCCTTCCTCTTTAGCGATAAGCCCTGACTCCTCTAGGGAGGAGAGGATAATCTTTAGACGGTCGTAGGGTAGGTTTGCGTAGGTCGCTATTCTAGTAGCTGGCATTGCGCCTTCCTCGTGTAGCACTTCTAGAATGTCATGGACTATCCCGGCCTGGCTACGGTACTTTCTTCTTACCAATGCTCCTCTCTCCCGTTCATTCGTGGGAGGAGAAAAGCAATACGGCCGGGGCAACTCCTCTTAGTATTGTTGAGACTGGAACAATCCACCACGACGAGCTGGTGACTAGGAGGCCTATTGCTAGGGAGTGGCTGGCGGCTAGTATCGTGTAGAACAGTACTGTGGGTAGCCTGGCTGAACCGTATCTACCTAGAACCATCATGGCGGCTATTGCTAGGACGATTAAGTCAATAATATTATAATCTATAAATATTAATATGAACAATGGTATCATACCATATTCCCTCTCCCGCCTAGACGATCCTTCAACAGCAGTTCCCGACACGTAGTGTGAGGCCGCCAGGAAAGCGTAGGAAAGCGTATACAGGGGTATAGCTATGAGCGTGCCCCTATTAACGAGGACCGATAAGAGCTCCTGAGGCCTCCTACCATGCACTGCCAGGTGGGCTGGAGCGAAACTATTCACAAAAGCCTCTATTAGAAGCGTTAACCCGTATATAGCCATAGCTATGGATGCAAGCGTAAGACCCTTATCCCCGATAGCCCTTCCAACCCTCATAAGCGAGCGACTAATATATAGGCTTATTGCTGAGCCAAAAAAAGAAATTAATACGCTTGCGGCAATGAGAGCCTGAGGATTCACGCGCACACCCCCCAGGGCCCCGGCTATTACTCCACTACCGCTTGGCTTTATTCCTCCTCGGCCTTCGGAGGCCTAGGTGGAATAGTATACCTCTATAGTTCGTGTACGCGTGTACTATCGCGGCGCCGGCTGTAATGAACCCTGCATATACGTGTATATCTGTCCACGTCTCCTTCGTTATTCCCAGTGCCGTAGCCTCGCCGCTACCGGGCCCGGAGGGGGCCATCTCGAGTAGTATTCCTGTTATTAGTACTATGA
>JALWYH010000092.1 GCA_027078475.1 Thermoproteota archaeon | reverse complement strand
GGCGAGGTCTCTCGACAGCCGCGCTCAGGTGTTCACCCGTAGAACTCGCGGGTGGCGCACCTGGCGCCCCCTCCTCCAGCCTCCACCTGCGGTATGCTCACCTCTATGAGGTCCAGGCCCCACTCGGACTCGAGGTACCTGTTGGCCTCTGAGTTGTAGGAGTCCACCACCAGCTTGCCCCCTCCTAGGTTGAGGCCGTTCACCATGGTGATCTCGCTCCCCTCGGCCGGTATCTCGTCCACCGGGATGCCCAGCTCCCTGAAGACCCTGCCGAGCTCCACCACATCGAGGTCGTCGCCGTACCTTATCAGGGAGTAGAAGCCCATCCTGCCTGGGCTGACGAAGGTGACCGGGCCGGCGTGCATCATGACCACGTCCAGGTGCACCGCCCCGGTCGTCCAGTCCCTGATGTAGCCCGGAAGCGGGACCCCGTACACACGGACCTCATGCCCCTGAACCGAAAGGAACTCCTGGATCAGCTTGAGGGCCGCGGCGTTGGTCCCCCTCACGCCCACTCCCGTGAACAGGGCCATCCGGTCCCCCTCGACTAGGATGAAGTTGCCCCCCTCGGCCTTGGCCCTGTGGAGGAACCTGCCGTCGTGCCACCATCTGGGCCTGAACACAGGTTCGATCCCCAGGGACCTGAAGAAGGCGGAGGCGACGTCCTCCTCCCCCCTCCTCAGGTCCAGGGCCATGTTCATCAGCACGGGCTGCTCGGACCAGGCCACGCTGGGATCCCTGGGGTAGCCGAGCTTCGGCAGGACCCCCCTGATGGGGACCCTGACTACCCTGTATCCCATCTCCTCCAGCACCGAGCCCGAGCTCCCGGCCATGAAGACCACATCAACCCCCTCGGCCGCGATGGCGTCGGCCAGGGAGGTCAGGTCCCTTACCCAGCCGTCGAAGTCGGGGGCCGGCCAGCCGTCGTAGGCGACCTTCCTCCACACCCACCGCGTCCACCTGCCCCTGACCTCCTCCAGGTGATCCCTCTCGGGGAGGGCCAGGGCCACGTGATCCTTCTTCCAGTCCTCGGGCCTGAGTCTCGGCCGCCTCCTCCAATCCCTCAGGAGTCTCTCGGCGTCCGCCTTCAGGTCATCCGGGTCACGGGAGCCTGTGATGGAGCTGACCAGATCCACAGCAAGGAAGAGCTCCTCATCAGAGAGATCGGAGGGCCTGACCACCTCCACCGGGGGCTGGGGAGGAAGTCCGTCTCCGTGGAAGATGTCGGAGTAGTCCATCCTGATGACCGGCGGGTTCAGTGCCTCCTCCAGCGATCTCAGGATAGCGGAATCGTCCTCACCGATAAGGCGCTCGAGGGGAGAGAGTAGGTACATATGGGGTGCCGGTCGGGAATACAAAAAAGGTTGGGATCAGGCCGGCCTCATGAACTTGGCGGCCTCCTTGAAGGCCTCTATGGCCCTCTCTATGTCCTCCTTGGTGTGGACCACGCTCACCGTCCATTCGTCATCGCTCACGACGGGCTCTATGAAGATGCCCCTGTTCATCATGGCTATCCAGTAGCGCCACCAGGCGGCGTCGTCCTGCTGGTAGAAGGTCGGCAGGTCAACCACAGGCTCGGTGGCTCCCGGATAGATGTGACCGTTGGGCCCTATCCACTGGACCACCGCAGGTATCCTGTAGTCGTCCACTATGTCCTGGAAGGCCCTGCTGAGCTCATCGCAAAGCCTGTGGGCCCTGGGATAGGCGTCCACGGTGAGGACCTTCGTGAGGGTGGCAAGGGCGGCGGCCATGACCAGCCTGTTGGCGTTGAAGGTGCCGGCGTGCACGGCACCGTGGGGACCGACGACCGACATTACCTCCTCTCTGCCCATTATGGCGGAGACGGGGAAGCCGCCGCCTATGCTCTTGGCCGTCACGGCGAGATCGGGCTTTATGCCGAAGAACTCCGTCGCCCCGCCGGGGGCGAGCTTGACCCCTGTCTTCACCTCGTCGAATATGAGGAGGGCCCCGTACTCCTCGGTGAGCTTCCTGAGCCCCTCCAAGAACCCGGGCTTGGGCGGGACCACCCCTATGTTCATGGCCACCGGCTCGACTATGACCGCCGCCACCTCCTCCTCGTGCTTGCTGAGGAGCCTCTCGACCGAGTTAAGGTCGTTGTACCTGGCTATGAGGACCGAATCGAGGGTCGTCCCGGGTATGCCTGGTCCCACCGGTATCTTCCTGGGGAACCTCCTGCCCATCCTGCCAGGGGGCGACTTTATGCTGACCAGAACGTAGTCGTGGGCCCCGTGGTAGTTGCCCTCGAACTTGATCACCTTGTCCTTGCCGGTGTAGGCCCTGGCTATCCTTATGGCGTGCATAGTGGCCTCGGCGCCGGAGTTGCTGAACCTGACCTTGTCAAGCCCCCACCTCCTGGCCAGCTCCTTGGCCACGAGCCTCGCCTCGGGGGCATCCGTTCCGAAGGCCGTCCCGTCCTCCACGACCCCCCGGACCGCCTCGACGACAGCCGGGTGGCTGTGGCCCGAGAACACGGCGCCCATAGCCAGGTTCAGGTCCACGTACTCGTTGCCGTCGGCGTCCCAGACCCTTCCGCCCTTCCCCCTCGCTATGTAGATCGGGTAGGGCTCGAAGAACCTCATGTTGCTGTTTACCCCATAGGGAACGTATTTCCTGGCCTCCCTGAAGATCTCCTCGGACCTCCTAGTCCTCTCGGTGTACCTGCCGAGTTCCTCGGAGAAGAAGTCCGGAACTTCCCCTAACCAGCCAGCCAAACTACCACCAGCGCTAGGCCCGCCAGATCCTTATAAAACCTAGCCTCAGGGTTTATTAGAGAGCGATGGGCCTTGAGGTAGGTGAACATGGTAGCCCCGTACGCAGGAAAGGTTTTGAGGGTTGATCTGTCCGAGAATAAAATTGTTGTCGAGAACACCAGGAGGGACTGGGCTGCCCTGTACCTGGGCGGCAGGGGTCTGGGAATAAGATACCTCTACGAGGAGGTGCCTCCCTCCGTGGGGGCCCTGTGGCCGGACAACAGGATCATAATAGCCACGGGCCCCCTCACCGGCACCATAGCCCCCCTCACCGGCAGGTTCGCCGTGGTGACCAGGTCTCCCAAGACCGGGACCCTGAACGACAGCTACGTGGGAGGTGCCTTCGGTCCCGAGCTCAAGTACGCCGGTTACGACATGATGATAGTCCAGGGAAAGGCCGAGAAACCCGTCTACATATCCGTCAGAGACGGTGATGTGGAGATAAGGGATGCGAGCCACGTCTGGGGCAAGACCGTGCCCGAGGCCACCGAGGAGCTGAAGAGGGATCACGGGAAGCTGGCCAGGGTCATGGTGATAGGGCCTGCAGGCGAGAACCTGAGCTACATGGCCTCGGTGGTGGTCGATGAGCACTTCCTCGCCGGAAGAGGTGGAATAGGGGCCGTCTTCGGGTCGAAGAACCTCAAGGGGATTGTGGTCGAGGCCACCGACAGGAAGATCGATTTTCCCAACCCCTCCAGGTTCAGGGAGACGGTCTCCAGGCTCATGAGGGAGAGCGTCCTCACCGAGACGAACCTCTGGGCTAAGACCGACGGGACTCCCATCATAGTGGACCTGAGCAACAACGTCGGGGCCCTGCCCCACCTCAACTTCAGGGAGGGCTACTACGAGTACGCCAATTACATCAACACAGATGTGGTGAAGGCGAAGCTGGACAGCAGGTTCGCCTGTCACTCCTGCCCCCTGGCATGCAAGAGGAAGATAAGGACCAGGAGGGGGGTAATAAAGGCCCCGGAGTACGAGACAATCGGAATGATGGGCTCGAACCTCTCTCTCAAGGACATGGATGAGCTGGCCCACCTCGGGGAGCTGGCCGATCGCCTGGGGCTGGACACCATAAGCCTCGGCGCCACCCTGGGCTTCCTGCTGGAGATAAGGGAGAGGGGAATAATAAGCGATGAGGAGATAGGGTTCCACGTAGACTGGGGCGAGCCCGAATCGCTGGAGAGGCTCATCCGCAAGATAGCCTACAGGGAGGGGATAGGGAACACCCTCGCCGACGGGGTGAAAAGGGCCGCCGAGAGGATAGGAAGAGGGAGCGAGAGGTACGCGATGCACATAAAGGGGTCGGAGATACCGGCCTACGATCCCAGGTCCAGCTGGGGGATGGCCCTGGCCTACGGCACCTCCGACAGGGGGGCGTGCCACCTCAGGGCCTGGACAATAGCCAGCGAGGCCTTCGGCGACGTGCCGCCCCTCACCTTCGACGGGAAGGCCAAGCTCACCAAGGACCTGCAGGACCTCAACAGCGTCAAGTGGAGCCTCATAATATGCGACTTCTGGATAGTGGGGTACAGGGAGATGGCCGACCTCCTCAGCGCAACTCTGGACGTGGACTTCAAGGAGTCCTATCTGCAGGAGGTGGGCGAGAGGATCTGGAACCTCTCCAGGATGTACAACGTCAGGGTGGGCTTCAGGAGGAGAGACGACTACCCGCCCGACAGGTTCTTCGAGGAGGCTCACACCAAGGGACCCATAAAGGGAGTCAGGCTCCCGAGGGAGGGATACGAGAGGGCCCTGGACGAGTACTACAGGCTGAGGGGATGGGATGAGGACGGGGTCCCCACCAGGGAGACCCTTGATAGGCTGGAGCTCAGCAGGGACCTCGGTCTCTCCTGACC
>JALWYH010000091.1 GCA_027078475.1 Thermoproteota archaeon | reverse complement strand
GGTTATGCTGTCCATTATCTTGGGCGCGAGTCCCTCGAGGGGTTCGTCCAGCAGCAGCAACCTAGGCCTCCTCACCAGGCTCCTGGCCACCGCCAGCATCTGCTGCTCGCCGCCGCTCAGGTAGAGACCCTTCCTGTCAAGGAACCTTCTCAGGTCGGGGACGAACTGGAAGAGCCACTCCAGCGTTTCATCCGGCACCTTCCCGCCGTAGGCTATCTCCAGGTTCTCCAAGGCTGTGAGATCCGGCAGGATCCTCCTCCCCTCCGGCACGTAGCCCATGCCCATCCTGGCCCTCTCGTGCGCCGGCATACCGGTGATGTCCTCGCCCATGAATACCACCCTGCCCCTAAAGGGCCTGTCGAGCCCCATCAGGGTCCTTATCGTGGTGGTCTTGCCTGCCCCGTTCCTGCCTATCAGGGCGACGGCCTCGCCCTCTCCCACCTCCAAGGTTATCCCCCTGAGAACCGTCACCCCACCCCTCCTGACGTGTACCTCCTCGAGCTTGGCGATCAACCCAGATACACCTCCCTGACCTTTGGATTTTCCCTGACCTCCTCAGGCCTGCCCTCGGCCAGCACCGTCCCCTGATGCATCACTATTATCCGATCGCTCACCTCGTACACCACGTCGAGGTCGTGCTCCACCAGCAGCACCGTCACTCCCAGCTGATCCCTCAGTTTCTTTATCACTCCCACCGTGGTCCTCTTCTCCCCCACCGACATGGCGGCTGTTGGCTCATCAAGCAGGATCATCTTGGGCCTGAGGGCGTAGGCTATGGCCACATCCAGCAGCTTCCTGTCCCCGTGGCTCAGCTCCTTGGGCGTCAGGTGGGCCTTCCCGTCTAAACCGAACTCCCTCAGGACCCTCACGGCCTTCTCAACGGCCTCCTCCTCATCGTACCTCCTGAGTGGGGAGATGCTGCCCTCGATGGAGTGAACCGCCGCCAGTAGGTTCTCCAGCACGGTCAGGTTCTCGAACACGTTGCTTATCTGGAAGCACCTAGCCATGCCCATCCTCACGAGCTGGCTCGGTCTCATCCCCGTGACGTCCCTCCCGAGGAAGTATATCCTACCCGAATCGGGCCTTATTAGTCCTGAGATGAGGTTGAGGAGCGTCGTCTTGCCGGCCCCGTTGGGACCGACCAGGCTGACTATCTCTCCCCTCTCGACCCTCATGGAAACCCCGTCGACCGCTCTGACGCTCCCGAAGTGCTTCTTCACACCCTCGGTCCGGAGCATCTCCTCCCTTTCCCCCTCGACCGCGCCCATCGGATCACCTCCCGTCCCCATCGACCGCTCCCCTCCTAGATCCTAGCCTCTCCAAGGTGTAGCCCAGCACCCCGTGCGGGAAGAAGAGCACTATCCCTATCAGCACTGCACCTATGACGAACAGCCAATACTCCGTCAGGCTCATGGCAGCGTCCGCGAGGAAGGCGTAGATGAAGCTCCCAACCAGGGGGCCGAGGAAGACGCTGGGCCCTCCTAGGAGGGTGACGAAGACGAACTCGGCTGAATGGGTCCAGAACATCGATTCCGGCCCTATGGCCGTCTCGAGCAGGACCCAGAGGGCTCCCGCCAGTCCGGTGAACACGGCGCTTATGACGAAGCTCTGCAGCCTGGTCACCTTGACCCTTATCCCCAGGAACTCAGCCCTGAAGGCGTTGTCCCTGACCGCCATGAACGACAGTCCCAGGGACGATCTGGTCACGACCCTGAGGACGTAGAGACTGACCAGGACCGAGGCCAGCACCACGTAGTAGTAAAGCTCCAGCGAGTTGAAGGGCCTCGGCAGGCCGTATATGCCGTCGCTCCCACCGAGGAAGTCCCACTTGACCGCTATCCCGTAGAACATCTGGCCGAAGGCGAGGGTGAGTATCGCGAAGTAGATGCGGGTGTGCCTGACGCACAGGAACCCTATGGCCGCGCCCACCACCGCCGACATGACCAGGGCGGCCAGCACCGACTCCACATAGCCGAACCCGAACCTAGCCATCATGACCGCGACCGTGTAGCCGCCCACCCCCCAGAAGAGGGCGTGACCGAAGCTGAGCAGCCCGGTGTAGCCGAAGAGGAGGTTGAAGCTCGTCGCGGCTAGGGCGAGCAGCAGGGCCGAGGCCACCAGATGGGTCATGTGCTTCCCCGCCAGCGGGACCAGGAGGAGAAGGAGAATCCCCACCGCCAGGGCGATGGTCCCCGCGCTCACCTCCTGCTCATGTCCCTGCTTCGGCTTCTGCTCCCCGTCCCTTTCCTTCCTCGCTCCGGAGCCGGTCATGGGATCACCTCCTCTCGAACTCGGGCCTGCCGAACAGGCCCGTGGGCTTCACCAGGAGCACGGCAGCCATTATCACGAACACTATGACTATCTCCAGCTGGGGGTAGAAGGAGATGGCCAGGGAGCGGAGGACCCCCACTATGAGGCTTCCGGCCATCGCCCCTCCTATGCTCCCCATCCCCCCGATGACGATGACCGCAAAGCTGTAGACTATGATGTCGGTCCCCATTCCCGGACTGGCCGTGTACAGGGGACCCGCGCTTATCCCTCCCAGGCCGCTGAGCAGGCTCCCGAGGAAGAAGGAGGAGACGAAGACCCTGTTCACGTCTATTCCCATGGCCTCCACTACCTCTCTGTCCATGGCAGCGGCCCTCATGACCTTCCCGGTGAAGGTGCGACCGAAGAAGGCCCACAGCCCGAAGAAGACGGAGAAGCCGAGGAGAATTAGGATGACGTGGTAGAGGGGCAGCGTGTACACCCCGAACCTCAGGCCTCCCAAGAAGGAGTTGGGATCTGGGAAGTTGATGTAGGCCGCGCCCCAGATCATCTTGACCAGGTCGTCGAAGACGAGTATGAGGCCGAAGGTCAGCAGGAGCTGGTACTCCTCTCCCATGGGATAGGTCCTCCTTATTAGGGTCCTCTCCAAGACCGCTCCCACCAGCCCGACGGCGGGGGGCACCACGAGGAAGGCCACTAGGTAAGCGAGGGGAGTCCCCCCGAGCGCGTAGACCACCACCGTGATCCCGAGATAGGCTCCGAGCATGTAGAGGCTGCCGTGAGCCAGGTTGAGGACGTTCATTATGCCGTATATCAGGGTCAGGCCCGAGGAGACGAGGAAGAGTATCGAGGAGTACACGAGCCCGTTGAATACCTGGGCCGCGAGGAGTCCGAGGTCCATGGGAACACCTCAAAAAGTTGAAGGGGGAAGATCACTTGCACTTGACGGCCGTCTGGCCGGGCGCGGGGAATACCTCCCCGAAGTCGAACAGCTGGAGGTCGGTCAGGATGGGATGCGGATAGTTCGGCGCGCCCTTGGTCAGCCTGCCCCAGAAGACCGAGTAGACGCCCTGGTGGTCGTCCCTCATGGCCACCGGCCCCATGGGTCCGGCCACTGCCAGTCCCTCCATCGCCGCGACCACGTCGTCCTGGCTCGGCCACGCTCCCTTCATCACGTAGGCCCTCTCGATGGCCGCCTTGAGGGCGTGTATAGCGGTGTAGCTGGTGGCCGAGACATACGGCGGGTACTCGCCGTACCTCGACTTGAACTTGCTGACGAACCTCCCGTTCAGGGGCCACACGTCGTGGGGCGGGTAGAGGAACCAGTACCTGCCGCTCCCCCACACCTGCGCCTTGGTAGGGACGTTGCCGTCGCCTATGGCCTTCAGGGTGTCGGTGGCCCCGAGCATCGGGTTCAGGTAGTACTTCACCTTGTCGAACAGGCCCTTGGAGACAGCCTGCTTCACGAACGTCGCTGCATCACCACCCCACAGGCTGCTGAAGATCAGGTCCGGCTCGTAGGCCAGCATCTTGTCTATGTAGCTGCTGAAGTCCTCCGTGCCGAGCTTGGAGTACATGGGCTCGGCCATGTCGACTCCGGGCAGGAGCTTCTTCAGGTTCGTGCTGAATATGGCCCAGGAGTCGTATCCGTAGGCGTAGTCTGGACCTATGCTAGCGACCTTCTTCACGTCGGGGAATTTCTTGGCCACGAGCTTCGCGGCGGCCACGTCTATCGGCTCCTCGTACATGCTTATCCTGAAGACGTAGTGGAGCTTGTTGCAGGCCGTGAGCTTGGGCGTGGCCGCGTGGGTTATCACCGTGACCACGTGGAGCTCGTTCTCCACTACGGGTGCCAGCTTGAGCACGTCACCGCTGCTGTCTATGCCCATGAGGAACTCGGCCTTCTCCTCCTCCACCATCTTCCTTATGTTCTGCAGGACGTTCTGCCTGTCGGCCTCGTCCTTGAGGGTTATCTCCACCTTCCTGCCCAAGATGCCCCCGGAGGCGTTGATCTCATCGACGGCCATCAGAAGGGACTTCTTCGCCATGTCCCCGTAGGTCCCGAACTTGCCGGTGAGGAACCACATCCCCCCGATCTTGAGGGGCTCGGACGGGACCCCCGGAAGCTTCCCCGCCGCCTTGCCCTGGGCGGGTCCCCTCGGGGCCAGGGAGTAGCCAAGCGCGCCTCCGACGGCTAGGCCCACGATGCCGCCGCCCAACATGCCCAAGAATTCCCTTCTGGTTACCATGTTGACACCTCCCGAGCTGTGGATTCGCCTGGCCGATTTCTTTTAAGCGTGTCCATCCGACGTTCAATCCGGGCTGTCAGACGGGCTTGGAGGTGAATGTTTTCACATTTTAACGCTTTATAATACTTCATGA
>JALWYH010000090.1 GCA_027078475.1 Thermoproteota archaeon | reverse complement strand
AGCGTGGACGGCGTGTCGGTGGAGAGGAGCGTGCTTGCGCACCCGTTGAAGATGGACGTTGCGAGGCTTAGGCCCTGGGACTTCGCGATGACGGGGGAGTTCACGGGGCCCCAGGAGGAGCTCCTCTGGATAGCGTATAGGACGTTCGGGGACGAGTGGGTGTCAGCGATGATATCGACGGACAGTAGGAGCCTGTACCAGAGGCTGGGCAGGATGAGCAGCGTGAACACGATAAACGTTACGCGCAGGAAGCTGCGCCGCCTCACAGGGGAGGGCGAGATATTCTGCCAGGACTGCGGCTACGACCTCGCCAAGACCGTCGTGTCGGCGGTGGCTAAGGGCCGCGTCGTCCTCATTGAGACGCCGTTCGCCACGGAGGGCGAGGAGAAGCTCCTCGCGACGCTCATAGCGGCGCGAGTCTTCAGGGCCTACGAGAAGCTGAAGAAGGAGCTCCCGGAGAGGTGGGAGGAGCTCCCGCCCGTCCTCATAATGGTGGAGGAGGCTCACAGGTACCTCAGCAAGACCGCCCTCTCGGCGCCCGGCGAGGTCCGGGAGAACATATTCTCAATTATAGCGAAGCGCGGCAGGAAGTACAAGGTGGGCGGCCTCTACATCACGCAGATGCCCGGCGAGCTCATGGAGACCGTGATAAGGCAGGCCTTGACGAAGATCATACTCCCCCTCCCCACCAGGCCCGACTACGAGAAGGTGATAAGCTACAGCCCATACCTCGACGAGGCGGCGGAGGAGATAAAGACCCTTGACCGCGGCGAGGCCCTCGTGGTAAGCCCTCCCAGCGGGCTCCGCTTCGCCGCCCCCCTCAAGGTGTACCGCTACGAGGACTACGCGCGCCGCCTCATAGAGGTGGAGGAGGCGGAGATACTGGCCGCCCAGCCCGCCTAGCAGAAGGCGTCTTCCTCGTGCCTCGCTATAAGCGCGAGCCTCCTCGCGTGCCTGCCGCCCTCGAACTCCTCGCCCAGCCAGGCCTCGGCTACGCGCCACGCCTCCTCTGGCTCGAGGAGCCTGCCGGGGAGGCAGAGGACGTTCGCGTTGTTGTGCCTCTTCGCGAGCCTCCCGGTCTCCACGCTCCAGGCGACAGCGCCCCTGACGCCCCTCACCTTGTTGGCCGCGATGCACATCCCTATGCCCGTGCCGCAGACGAGGATGCCTGCGTCCACCTCGCCCTTGGCCACCGCTTCGGCCACCCTGAACGCGTAGATGGGGTAG
>JALWYH010000089.1 GCA_027078475.1 Thermoproteota archaeon | reverse complement strand
GGCGTATTAGTGTCTCGTTTAACGGGCCCCGGAAAACCCGGAGGGGCTAGATGAGGCCCAGGTAGTACGCAGCTAGCAGAGCCCCCGACGCGGCGAGCAGCAGCCCCGAAGCCTTCTCCACAAGCTCCCCTCTCCCCAGAAGCCTGCCGACGGCCGAGGCAACGCCGGGCGTCCCAGCGGCGACGAGGGCGAGAACAGCGCTGAGCCCCACCCCGTAGCCAAGCGCGGCCGAGACGGCTGCGCCTGCGTCGCTCAGCCCAAGCCCGGCAACCATGAGGAAGGGGGCGGCGACGAGGGGCAGGTTGCACTGCACGGAGAGGAAGCCGAACAGCCCGCACCTCCCGTAGAGGCCCAGCCTCCCAAGCCTCACGCCGGGCAGCTCGACGCTGTAGCCCGCAAGCTCCACCGCGCCCGCGACGAGCAGCAGGGCGGCCAGGAGGGGCGTCAGGGCGCCGCTAAGCCCCGAAGCAGCCCAGGAAGACGCGGCGAGCACGAGCCCCACAGCTGTGACGGCCGCCAGGGAGGCGGCGAAGCAGCCCGCAGCAGCCCTCCTAGACCTCCCGCCCCTGGAGGCGGAGGCGTGGGCGACGAGCAGGGGGAGCGTGCACGGCGAGAGCGATGCGAGAACCCCGGCTGCCAGCGCTGCGGCGAACGCGGCGGCGGCCAGGCCCGGCCCGGCGCCCTCCTCGGGGAGGGGGACCTTGCAGGAGTCGCCGGAGCAGGTGTAGCTCTCGTTGCCGCCGGCCAGGGGGGACGTGGCTGAGAGTGGGGAGAGGGCCCACTGGAGCATGGACTGCGTGACGTTTTCTCCCTGGAAGCCGCCGACGTGGACGGCCACGGGCCTGCCGTTGACGAAGAGAATGAACGTGGGAGTCTCGGAGACGTGGTACTCCCTGAAGGCCTCCGCGGTGGCCGGGCCGAGCTGGACGACGTAGAAGCTAGTGTGGAGCTGCTCGGAGGCCCTGGCGAGCCTCAGCCAGTGGGGCATCATTTTCTCGCAGACGTGGCAGGTGGGGGAGGCGAACATCACGGCTACGCGCTGCTGGGAGGCTATCCGGGCCTTTAGCTCGTCGTAGGATGCGATGCTGTGGGCGCTGCCGGCGCCTTTGTAGGCTGTGAGGGCGGCGGCTAGGACGAGGGCGGCTGTGATGGCTAGGAGTAGGCCGCGGCGGCCGAGGCGCTGCTGCCTGGGGGCTTTGAGGTGCAGCTTTAGGGTGTGGGCCACTTTGACC
>JALWYH010000088.1 GCA_027078475.1 Thermoproteota archaeon | reverse complement strand
CTCCAAGGATGCGTGGGCCACTTGGACCGCCAGTTTACCGCAGCTCATTCCCAGATCGCGTCTGACCGCTATGACCTGCTTGTACCTCATGGGATCACCCCCTCCAGCAGCTCCACGTAATCCTGGGCCACCCGCCTCCACGTCCGGGAGAGGGCTTTATCCCTTCCCCTCCTCCCCATCTTATCCCTCAGGTCCCGGTCCAGGAGCAGGGTGGCCAGCCTGGAGGCCATCTCCCCTGGATCCCTCCCGGTGAGGAAGCCGTCCACCCCGTCCTCGATCAGGTCCATGGCTCCCCCCACCCTCGTGGCCACCACGGGAGTCCCTGCGGCCATCGATTCCAGCATCACGAGGCCGAACCCCTCGAACACCGCGGGGTGAAGGAGGACGTCGGCGGCCCTGTAGTACCTGACCGTCTCCCCGAATTCCTTCCGGCCCAGCAGCCTCACCCTGTCAGAGACCCCGAGGCGGCCCGCCTTGGCCTCTATCCTCCTTCTGAGGGGACCCTCACCTATGAGTATGAACGTGGCATCCACACCCTTCCCCTCCAGGGCCGAGGCGACCTCCGGGATGATGTCGAAGCCCTTGGCTTCCACCAGGGCCCCCACCGAGAGGATCACCCCCTCTTCGGGGTCGAGGCCCAGCTCGGATCTGACCCGCTCCCTCGGGGGGAGGGAGGAGAACGCATTGGGATCCACTCCCCCGGGTATGACCCCTGTTACATCGATGCCCCTCTCCCTCAAACGCCCGGCCAGCCAGCTGCTCACCGAGATGACCGCGACGGCCCTGGAGGCCGCCAGCCTAGATAGCCTAGGGGAGACCCTGAGATCGCTCCCGTGGAAGGTGACCGTGTAGGGGGCCCCCATCATGCTGGCCAGCCACGCGGCCAGGCCGGACGTTATGGCATACTGGGCCAGCACAACATCGGGGTCCTCGCGGGCTATGGAGATCGCCGAGTGCGCTATGAAGGCGGCGCCCCTCAGCCCGGGAACTCCAATCCGCGGCGACCTCCTGACCGCCTCCTCCCACCTGGACCTGGCTCCGTGGTAGGAGATGACCACCACCTCGTGACCGAGGGAGAGGAGCTCCCCCGCCAGGTGGGTGGTGTAGAGCTGGACGCCCCCCAGGTCGGGGTGGTAAGGACCCACCAAAGCTATCCTCATCCGGTGGGGAACCCGAGGTTCCCTTGATAAAGACCAAGGTTTAATTCGTGGGCGCGTACCGATTGGGAGTGACCTCCCATGGGGGTCAAGATAGGTGACCTGATAACGAGGAGGGTCGAGCTCAGGCTGAAGGACCTATCCGGAAGGAAGCTGGCTCTCGACGCCTTCAATGCCATGTACCAGTTCCTGGCCAAGATAAGGCAGCCCGACGGGACCCCCCTGATGACCAGCAGGGGCGAGGTGACCAGCGTTCACTCGGGGATATTCTACAGGACCGCCAACCTCCTGAAGGAGGGGATAATACCAGTCTACGTCTTCGACGGCGAGGCACCCGAGTTCAAGGCGGAGACTGTGGAGGAGAGGGTGAGATCCAGGGAGGAGGCGGAGGTAAAGTGGAAGGAGGCCCTCAGAAGGGGGGACCTAGAGGAGGCGAGGAAGTACGCCCAGGCGGCCCTCATGATCACGGACGAGACCGTGGAGGACGCCAAGACCATTCTGAGGCTGATGGGAGTTCCGGTGGTGCAGGCTCCCAGCGAGGGCGAGGCCCAGGCGGCCTACATGGCGGCCAAGGGGGACGTGTGGGCGGCAGCGTCTCAGGACTACGATTCTCTCCTCTTCGGGGCTCCCAGGCTCGTTAGGAACGTAACCATAACCGGAAAGAGAAAGCTCCCCGGAAAGAGCGTGTACGTGGACGTTCATCCGGAGCTAATAGAGCTCAGGGATGTGCTGGAGGGAAACGGGATAACCAGGGAGCAGCTGATAATGATAGGGATCCTCGTGGGTACGGACTACAACCCGGGTGGGGTCAGGGGGATAGGACCGAAGAGGGCGCTGGAGCTCGTCAAGAGATTCCCGGATCCGAGGGTCCTCTTCTCCAAGATTGATTGGAGGTTCGATGTGAATCCGATGGATATATTCGAGTTCTTCCTCAATCCCCCCACCACCGATGACTACCAGACCGATCTCAGGAGGCCCGACAGGGAGGCGCTGTTGAAGTTCATGGTTGAGGAGCACGAGTTCTCGGAGGACAGGGTTAGGAAGGTGCTGGACGAGGTGGAGGAGGCCTACAAGATGCTGGCGGGGGGAGGGCTGGAGGCCTGGTTCTGATTCCGATTCTGATTTAGGGGACATCACTCCTCGTCTGGGGTCAGGTACCTCCTCTCGCCCGCTATCTCTATCAGGAGCTCGCCCTTCTTACCGCTGGCCGAGGTGGTCACCTTCCCCATGACCTCCAGCTTGAGCAGGGCCTCCTCGATCTGGGAGAGGGAGACCCCCGGTATCTTGGATGATACCAGCTCGTACAGGTCCCTGTCGTTGATAACCTTCTTGCTCCTGACCACGTCATAGACCACGGTCAGGAGGGGGAGGGTCCTGGACATTCAGCCCGCCCTGGTCACCCTCTCGAGCTCCGCGCTGCTTACCCCCTTGACTCCCTGGATGGCCTCCATTATCTTATCGGTTATGCCGTCCTCCTCCGGGGCGGTCAGGACCACGTTGAGAGCGGTTATCCCGAACCCTATCGGCTTCTCCTCGTGGCTCTCTAGGTTCCCCCCTATGGAGGAGAGGGCCGACCTGAGATCCTCGAGGACCTTGGATGATTCAACGCTCCCGTCCAGCAGTACCCTCACCAGAGCCATTATCCTAGCCATCCGCATCACCTCACGGGCCCACGAAGCCGCAATTGGGACAGACGTACTCGTTAGCCTGCTTCCTGCAGACCTTGCACCTGACTATCACGGCCTCGCCGCAGTTGGGGCAGCGGAAGGCCACGTATCCCTGCTCGTAGGTCACCTTCCTACCGCACGAGGTGCAGTAGACGTCCTCGTCGGGCGGTACCAGGGTGAAGACAAGGCTCTCGCTAGACACTCCATCACCGGTAAGGGCCCTGCCCCACGGTAATTTAAAGATGTCCCCGACCTAATCGACCTGGGATCTGAACCTGTCGGAGAGGGTCACCAGGTAGGTCTTGCCGTACTTCTTCCTCTCAACCACCTTCCTGTCCACGAGATCCTTCAGCAGCCTGCTTATCTTCGGCTTGGAGAAGCCCGTGAGGTCCGGGAGCTCCTCCTGGGAGACCTCACCCCTCTCCATGATCACCTCGATCAGCTTCCTCTCGTCGACCGTGAAGAAGTCCATTATGTCGGCGGCCTCCCTCGGCCTGGACCTGACCTTGGAGACCAGGATGGCCAAGGCGAGGCCCACGAGGAGGCCAACCAAGAGCGGGAGCGGACTCATCAGCTCCCTCACCAGGGATAATGGAGACCACCCTACGGAGAAGGGTCTGTTCCCCCTCACCTCTCCCACGACCTCGATCCCGTAGCCCATAGAGGAGAGCTCGGCAGCTTCCTCCCTGCTCAGGCTCTCCCCTATCACGACGATGCTCTTCACCCCCTTTAGGTGCTCCCTGAGGGCTGTCCTGAAGCCCTCGGGCGGCTTCCCCCTCATGGTGTATATTATCGGAGCGTCTCTCTCCACGGCGACCGAGAGGGCCACCATGTAGTAGGAGGAGTTCAGGCCGTCGGCCAGCACCACGGAGTCGCAGTCGTTCCAGTAGTACATGGCCAGAAGGAGAGAGGTATCCAGCCTAGTCGCCCCACCTATCCTGCTGACCGTTACCCCCATCCCCCTGAGCCTGTCCTCGAACTCTATAGGGACGGCGTTGGGCGCCCCTATGATGAGGATGCTCATCCCCTTCCTGAACCTCATGAATCCGGAGAGAAGCTTGAGGACCTCTCCCTCATTGTCCGCCGTCAGGTGCATCACCCATGACCCGTGCGTAATGCCGTAGGCCATGGCAACTGCCCAGTCTGAGTATATGTCCCCCCTAACTATCACGGCATCGAAGTGAGGGGACTGCCCGTGCAGGGGCAGGAGAGGGACGAGCAGCAAGATTAGCAGGAGGATAGCGGGCCCGCCGGGACTTGAACCCGGGACCTCCGGCTCCGCAGGCCGGCGCTCTGATCCTTGCTGAGCTACGGGCCCGCCCATAATCGAATCCTCCCAGGTGAAGTGGGGAACTGGTTGAAAAACGTTGATGGATCACTTCCTAACCAGCTTGGTCTTCTTCAGCCTGAGGTTCCTGCTCCTGCACCTCCTGCACCTGGTCGCGCTCAGAGGGTTTCTGGCGCCGCATTTCCTGCATATCTTGTATCCCAGAAGGGCTCTCATTGCCACACTCCTTTTGAACGGGTCCTCCACGGGCATTTCAATCTCCCAGCTAGGGGCATCTCACGGCTTGATAAAACTTTATGCCTGTGGGCCCGTGATCTGACCATGGGCTCGGGATTGAGGGAGAGGGTGCTGAGGGAACTGAGCGGGACTGAGGTGCTCCACCTCAGGGAGCTGCTGAGGAGGCTCGGCACCTCCATATCGGAGCTGAAACCGGTGCTGGATGAGATGGTCGAGGAGGGACTGCTTGAGAAATTCTCCCATGGTGGATACACATTCTACAGGATAACCGGCGAGGGAAGGGGGTTCCTACTCCGGATGGAGGCCGCCGATGAGGAGGTGGAGTTGGGGGAGGAGGGGGTGAAATCCGCGAATGGATTGGCTGATGAGGGAG
>JALWYH010000087.1 GCA_027078475.1 Thermoproteota archaeon | reverse complement strand
GGCCCTCTCCTTCATCTCGTCAAGCCTGTGGATGAGGATCGCCTCCGCAACCTGATCCCCGACTTTGTACACCGGATTGAGGGCGGCCTTGGGTTCCTGGAATATCCTAGAGATGTCTGAGCCCCTCAGCTTCCTTATCTCACTCTCCGGCATCTCGGTGAGGACGAACTCCTCCCCATCCCTCCTGTAGACGACCCTCCCCCTCGTTATCCTCCCTGGAGGGGGGACCATGTTCATCATGGCGTAGGTGGTGACGGACTTGCCGCTGCCGGTCTCACCCACAATGCCCAGGGTCTCCCCCCTGAGCACATCGAGGTCGACGCCGTCCACTGCCTTGACGATCCCCTCGTAGGTGTAGAACCTCACGTAGAGGTCCCTGACCTCCATTATGTCGTTGATCTCCCCGTCACCCACGCCCATCACCTCCTCCTCAGGGTCGGATCGAGTATGTCCCTGAAGGCGTCGCCGAGCAGGTTCCACCCGAGCACGAAGGTGAATATGAACAGTCCAGGGTAGGTGTAGGTGTACCAGTACTCGAATGGGTTCTGGGGCGTTCCTATCAGCCAGTTCCTAGAGAGGGCTATCAGCTGACCCCAGTCAGCGTAGCCGAGCGGGGCCCCTATCCCGAGGAAGCTCAGCGCCGAGGCGGTCAGGACCATTGAGCCTATGTCGAGGGTGGCCACCACGAAAACGGGGAAGATGCTGTTCGGGAGTATGTGCCTCAGCAGGATCCTCCTGTGGGGAGAGCCTATCGCCCTCGCTGCCTCCACGTAGTCCTCCTGCTTGACCTGGAGCACCCCCGCCCTTGTGAGCCTGGCGTAGGTGGCCCATCCAACGAGCATCAGGGCTATTATCACGTTGTCGAGGCTCTGGCCCAGGGCCAGGACGAAGGCCATGGCGAGTATGAGGCCGGGTATCGCATACACTATGTCTACTATCCTCATGAGGACCTCATCTATCTTGCCGCCGAAGTAACCGGCGATGGCGCCGACCGTGACCCCTATCAGGATGGATCCCGAGACCCCGAGAAGCCCCACCCTGAAGGCCGTCACGGTCCCCCATATGCACCCGTAGAAGAGGTCGTACTGCCCCTGTGTGAGGCCGAACGGGTGCTCGGGGCTAGGTGGCGAGGGAGTTATTGTGTATCCGTACCTGGGTATCTCGAAGGGATCCCTTCCCGGCCTCGGAGGGGCTAGGTAGGGGGCCAGGATGGCGATGACCACGTAGAAGAATATTATCGCCAGACCGGCCAGGGACAGGGGGCTCTCCCTCACCCTCTTGGCCATGAACCTGAGCTCCTTATACCATATCCTCTCGGAGAGGGGGACCTTCTTCACCTCGCTGACGCTCATGCTTCCCACCTCACTGCAGCCTCACCCTCGGGTCGATGTACGCGTACAGGATGTCAACGATCAGGTTAGCGATCACGAAGACGACACCGGTGAAGAGGGCGAAGGCCAGCACGGCCGGTATGTCCAGCTGCTCGGCAGCGTGAGCAGCCCAGTAGCCCAGGCCCTTGAGCTCGAACACGGTCTCGGTTATCACCAGGCCGGTCATCAGCCCCGCCACTAGAACCCCAGCCATGGTCACGACCGGTATCAGCGCGTTCCTGGTCACGTGCTTGTTTATTATCACCTTCTCCTCTACCCCCTTCGACCTCGCAGCCAGCACGTACTCCTTGTTCAGTTCCTCAAGCATGCTGGATCTCATAACCCTCATTATCCCCGCGTTCCCCACGATCACCAGGTTAAGCACCGGGAGGAACAGGTGCCTGAGCGCGTCCACGAACACGAAGAGGTTACCGTTGAGCAGCGAGTCTATGGTGTAGAGTCCGGTGTAGGTCACCCACTGGCTGGACCTGACTATGGCCTCGGCATCGGGTCCCAGCCTGCCGGGCGGGAACCACCCAAGCCAGCCGTAGAATATGGCTAGGAGTATTATCGCGGACCAGAACGTTGGCAGGGACCAGCCTACTATGGCCAGAACCCTGGCTATGTGGTCGGGCAGCCTGTCCCTGTAGATGGCCGATATCTTCCCCAGCTTCACCCCGACCAAGACTATGAGAGGGGCGGCGTAGATGGCGATCTCCACCGATGTGGGCCAGAGATCCGTGAATGCCCTTATCACAGGTATGTTCATCGATTTGGAGTATCCCAGATTGCCCCTGAGGACGTTGGAGAGCCACGTGAAGTACTGTTCGTGGGCCGGCCGGTCCAACCCGTATTTCTTTATGATCTGATATATCTTGGAGGCAGCCTTTGGCGAGGTTACGTAGAGGGCGGCCCTCTGCTCTGGGGTGAATACCATCGATATGGCGAATATGAGTATCGATACCCCCAAGAGCGTCGGGATCATCAGAAGCAGCCTCCGGGCGATATAGGTCGCTAAACTTCCCAAGAGAACACCACCCCGTGGATCGGGACGTATCGCGGTGGAAGGTAAAAAAGGGTAGGGAGAGTGGACTCAGCCCTTCCAGAGCGGGTAGGCGTAGACGCCCGGATATATCGGGTTGTAGTACCACCCGTGCACCCAAGTCCTCTCGTAGTGCCTGCCCAACGGCTGGTACACTATCACGCTCGGTATGTCCTCGTAGTATATCCTGGTCAGCTCCCTGCATATCTCGATCCTCTTCTGCTGGTCGGTGGTGGTGATCAGCTTCTCCACAAGCTGGTCAACCTTCGGGTTCTTGTAGTGCTGCCAGGCCGCGAAGGTCCCGGAGGAGTGCATGTACGGGAAGACGAAGTTGTACGGGTCGGGGTAATCGGCCAACCACCCTATTATGAAGAGGGGCAGCTCTCCCCTGACCATGGCCTTCAGGTAGTCCGGCCACTCGACGGCCTTGACCTCTATGTGGAACTTCGGGTTGAGTCCCTCGACCTTGTCCTTTATCATCTCAGCCAGGGCCTTCCTCTGCTCGTTTCCGGAGTTGTAGAGGATGCTGAACTTGAATCCCTTCTCCCATACCTTGCCATTCCAGGCCTTCTGGAAGAGCTGTTTGGCCTTGTTGATGTCATATTTGTACATGGGCATGTTCGGGTCGTAGCCGGGCAGCCCCTTGGGTATCGGGCCCGGAGTCCTTATCGCCTCGCCGAACCATGCCTCCTTTAGGTAGGTATCGTAATCTATGGAGTAGGCGAAGGCCTTCCTCAGGTTCTTGTCCTGGAAGAAGTTCGGGGGAATCCCGTTTCCGTCGAGCTTGCCGCTGCCTATGTACGGGGAGGTGGGCGTTATGTTGAACTGGAAGAACAGGGCGGCGTTGCTCAGAGTCGGGAGGTTCTTGTAGACCCTAATGCCTGGAGCCCCTTCTATCTCCTTGGCGTGCTGCCTCGGGACGTAGGCCATGTCCACGTCGCCTCTAAGGAACATGAGCTTCCTGGTGGACCACTCATCCACCTTCATTATGATGAACTCGGTGAAGTTGGCGGGCCCGCGCCAGTAGTCGTCGAACCTCTTCAGGACTACCTGCTTTCCGTGCTCCCACACCCCGAGCTTGAACGGACCCGAGCCGCAGTCGGCCTCCTGGAGCGGCGGATTATCGGGATTGTTGTACTTGGTCCAGGTCTCGGCCTTCCCGTCCCAGGCGCCGTGCTTTATGGCACACTGCTTGTCCACTATGCTGCTCCAGGTCTGGGAGAGTATCTGGAGCAGGGTGGTCAGAGGATAGGGCTTCTTCAGGTGGAGGATCACGTTGTTGCCCTCGACCTCGACGGCCTTGTCTATGTCCTCGAACTTGACGGTTATGTTCCCGTTCTCGTCTCTCGTGGACTCAACCCCGAGCAACGGGTCGAGAATCATCCATGAGGGACCTCCATCCCTGTCCATCACCATGACCCTCTCCAAGGAGTACTCCACGTCCTCAGGCGTCAGCTCTCTCCCCGAGTGGAACTTGATGCCCTTCCGTATCGGAAAGATTATCGTCTTGCCGCCGTCCTTCACCAGTCCATTGGAGAAAGAGGGAACCTTGGTGGCTATCACGGGGATGAACTGATCCACCTTGTCCCTGTCGAAGAAGATGAGAGTCTCGTACATGTTGAAGATTACCTCTCCACTCGCGGTATCGTAGGCCCAGGCCGGATCAAGGGTCTCTGGCTCCCCTATCGTGGCCTCTATCAGCTTATCGGGGTTCTTGACCTTCTCTGCAGGCGTTGTGGTCTTTGGTGATGTGGTGGTCTTGGGAGGGGCCCCGGCCGTGATGGTCGTGGTTACCGTTTTGATGGAGGTCCGGGTGACCGTGGTGGTGGTGACCTTCCCGGGTCCCGCTGCGAAGTACCCGATGAGGAGTCCTATTATCAAGAGCACTATGGCGATTATCCAATCCCTAGTCTCCATACGCGTCACCTTGGACACCCATGGTGTCCGTTCCTTCAGATCTCGGGGGAATATTATAAGGGTTGGTGGTTGATGGTGCTCTATTTTTTTCATCCCATCCGAGAAAACTCCATTTTTCTCTTCCCTTAAAGAAACCTCTAAGTACACCGCGTGCCCCCACCATCGTGGTCATCTCCAGTGAGGGTAACCATCGGGAAATGGACCGCCGCGATTCCAGAGGCGCAGAGGGATGCGTCCTCGATCCTGTGGAGGTGATGGGCACGGATCCTATCTATGGTTCGGGCTAATGTGAAGATACGGGAGCCAAGGGCAGTGCTCAACTACATCCTGCCCAGCTTGATCATATCAGACATCCCGGTCTGGGACCACAGCTCAGCTCAGTGGCCGGAGGTCCAAGCCTTTTAATGGATTGCGGTCTGCCAGCCATTTATGAACCCGCTGGAGATTCACTTCCATCCCACATGCGCGAGCAGCTACCGCCTCGTGAAGCACCTCCACGGGGCGGGGATCCTCGGGAGGGTGAGGTTGCTGGACGTCAGCCTTCCCGGCCCGTCCGGAGCGATGTACGGGGTGTGGAGCGTTCCCTGGATCGTGATGAAGGGCAGACCCGTGGCCACCGATCCCATCAAGCCCGAGGAGGTCGAGGAGTTCGTCCTCACCGGGAGGATGAGGCCCCCCAGGCACACCATCGGGGCCTTCGTCAGGACCCTCATCCATAGCATGTTCGCCTCCGCCCTGGTGTACCTCCATCGGAGTCTAGAGCCTGTGATGGATCCATCGTTCATCTCGGCCGCTGTGAGGACGCCCGCTGGTGGACCCGATCCGGGAGGCGTGATCGATACCCTGAGGAGGAAGGAGGAAGAGGTGCTGGACAGGTGGATGGGAGACGTGGCCTACACCCTGGCCGTGGGGTACGTGAGGACTGCCTACTGGGCTTCAGGCCGGGTGAGGGGTGAGCCGGCCAAGGAAGAGGTCGCCTCATGGCTCCTGTCCACGGCCAGCATCGGGAGAGTGGGCCTCCCGTGGAGGCCGGGGATAGTGAGTGACAGGGTGGGAAAACTTGTGGATCTGATAAGGGAGGGCAAGGAGGAGCTGCAGGAGAAGGTTAAGAGGGAGCAAGAGACCATTTTGAGGGATGATGAATACTGGGAGATACTCCGCGGAATCAGTGAGGGTTGAGGACCAAGGTCGCACCAGCCAGCATCCTCGGAAAGGTTTAAGGGGCACTGGTCTGGGTGATCTTAGTAACAAATGTAAAACGTCGGAACCACCCGGGAGACGGTTCCCTTGGCAACGCAAAAGGGTGTCAGGGTGATCGCCAGGATTGACCTGTCGACGGCCAGCGAGGACTGCTTCGGATCCCCCATAGTCACCCTGCTCAAATACATGAGGGGGCTGAGGGAGGGTCAGGGCCTAGAAATGGTCGTGGAAGAGGGATTTCCAGGGGAGATAGTCAGGTCCATGGTCAGGAATCTGGGTTTCGGGCTGAAATGTCGACGCGAGGGTGATTCCAAGGTGTGCATCCTCTACAGGCCCGGATGAGCTCCTGCCCCCATTTCATCTCGTGTAACTATGTTTAACAATCCTCACAATGTTATGATCGGGGCAAGGGGACTGATCGAGCCCATGGAGACCATCCGAGTTAGCGCAGGTCTCGTCATCCTAGGTAATCTTGTGGTAGAATGATGTCCCATCATGCTGCTCCGTTAATAAATCGAGCAGTAAACACCGGCATTCCCCAGGCCGTCTGACGATTACTTTCGTTATAAAATTAGTAGGATTATTCCGGAAACATTTTAATGAATTTTGAATTAAATGCCGTTAATATATGCTTCTTTTTGCATAGACAAATTGTCTGTATTACTTATAAACTCACAGAGGATCCCATCCCGGTGATCGCATGAGAGCTGTCGGAATAGCTGTAGGCCTTCTGACCATCGTGGTGCTCGGGCTGGCCGGGTATGCAATGCTGAGCACCACCTCAAACTGGGTAACAAGCACATCACCCGCGGAACAGCCCATCACCTCAGAGGCGAGAAGGGGTTACGGAAATGGGGGAGGCGGACCTCCTTCCGAAGTGAGCAACCAACCGCTAGCCACGGTCCCCAGTGGAGAACTCAGTGAGGAAGAGAGGGAAAGTATTCTCTACATGAGGGAGGAGGAGAAGCTCGCTAGAGATGTGTACCTCTATCTATACAACAAGTGGGAGCTTCAGATCTTCCAGAACATAGCGAGGAGCGAGCAGCGGCACATGGACATGGTGAAGGTTCTCATCGACAGGTACGGGCTCGAGGATCCTGCCAAGGAGAGGGGCGTCTTCACCAATCCCGAACTCCAGGCCCTGTATGATGAACTCATCGAGAGGGGAAGTCGCTCCCTCGAGGAGGCCCTCAAGGTCGGTGCCCTGATAGAGGAGGTCGACATCAAGGACCTGAAGGAGTGGCTGAGCAAGGTGGACAACGCCGACATAATTCAAGTTTACGAGAACCTCATGAGAGGGAGCAGGAACCACCTCAGGGCTTTCACCTCAGTGCTGAGACAGTATGGAGTGACTTACCAGCCGCAGGTCCTCAGTATGGAGGAGTACACATCCATAATCAGTGGAGAAATGGAAACGGGGATGGGTAAGGGACCAGGGCGCGGTCGCGGTCGTGGTGGGAGGTCCTGAGCCTTCTCCTGCGTCGTCCCATCGCCTCATGTATTTTGCGGGATGGCCAACCGGAGGAAAATGAAGATAACCTCCCCCGCTTCACGATCATAAGGGAGCTGGATGAGAGATTTTCGAGCACTTCGGACATGCTCATGCCCCCTCTCAGTGAATGTTCAAGGATACACCGTGAGATCCCATGAAAATGTTGGGGATCCCCATTCCTAGGTGCATGGGCCGGGCAGGCGTTGTACGGGCCGGGAAAAAGGCATCAGCACGAACCCCCGAACATTCCGAATTTATGCCTTGGTCATAAAACTGAAAAAGCTGTAGCTGTTGTTTACTTTATTCAACAGCCGATATGCCCTTCCAAGCTTCTTATTCAAACTAATAGCTTATATGTTCATTCCAAGGGTCGAGGCCCTACTGGCACGTCAGAGAGGTGTATCTGGATTCAGAAGAAGTCTTAATGGGTCTCAACTGAGGTAGTCGAAGCGATGTTGCCGTGCTTTAACGAGAGAGGATGGGACGGGGATGGGGAGAGTTTATTCCCGCTGGGGTTTAAACCCACGGACCAGTCCGGATTGGGTACCCTTCGGGAAGAGTAGCTCCTAGAATATCTGCGACCTGAGATTATAAGATTTGAACACGAAATGGCCCCTCCCTTGATTGATAATCTGTATATCCGGTAATTATTTATTGTCCTTTCCACCTAGAAACGATGGAATAGCGGGAAAGGGAGATAGATGGTCAAGTTCGGATTCCTCGCGAGGAGGGAGAGGGGAAGGATAGCGCTTTCTGAGGAACTTGCCAGGTCCTACCTCAGGGGTGCCCCCATCCTCTTCGGGGAGGGCGATCAGGATCCTCCCGGACCCCTGAAGAGAATCATCCTGAGGGAGAGGAGCAGCAGAAGGGCTCTGAAAGATGCGATGGATGGGAAGGCCCCGCTCTCTGACACCCTCGCCTACCTGATGGGTATCTCACTCTCCGAGGAGCTGAAGAACGACATGCTCATTATTTACGCGTGGCTATACCGTCAGGTGCTGGGGGAAAAGCCCCCGATCAGAATAGAGGTCCCGGAGATACTCCCCAAGTTCTTGGAGGACGTGCTTGACCGTCTTAGAACTCACGTCCTAGAGCTGCAGCTGAGGAAGATGGGGCTGCTCTGATGTGCAGATGGGTGCTAAGTTTAACTCATTGGCCAGTCTCGATGCCGGATGAGCATGCCTGGAGGTGGTCGCGGCAGACTGAGATGGACCGTGGTCCTGAGCTTGGCCTTCCTCGGATTCGCCAGGAGCACGGGATGGGCCCTCAACAAGGGGCTCTCCTTTCCCCTTCTCTCCAGTTACACGGAATCAGCCCTCGTGAAGGGCAGCATCCTGGCGGTGGAGGGACTGATAGGGATCGTGGTTCCTCCACTGTTGGGCTACTACAGCGATACAGTTGGCTGGAGGAGCGGCAGGAGGAGGCCCTTCGTCGCGATCGGTGGCACCATGGCGGCCGCCTCTTCCCTGCTCATCTACGCGGCCTACACAGCCGAGGCGAGCCTACCCACCTTCGCGGCCGCGCTGGCCTTTCTCTACCTATCTCTGCACATTTATACGGCTCAGTACAGGGCCCTCATGCCCGATACGGTGGAGAGCGGCAGCAGGGGCAGGGCCAGCGGAGTCATCACCCTCTTCGAGTGGGCCGGGAACCTCTTCCTCTTCGGGCTCGCCGCGGTGCTGATCGCCATGGCTGCCGAAACCTCGGGCGGGTCCGGCATGAGGGCGCTGGCCGAATCACCCTACCTCGGCATTCCCTTCATCGTGACCTCGGCTCTCCTCCTGATCAGCGCCATCGTCGTCTACCTGATCGTCAGGGAGCCGGGTCGATCCCCCTCCAGGGAGGAGGGCTTCTGGGACTACGTGAGGAGTGTTGTGATCAGGAGGGATTTCCTCCGCTTCTACACGGCCCAGACAATGTGGTGGCTGAGCTTCGAGCTCATAGCCATCTTCCTATACGGAATCCTAGCTTACGTGCTCAGAGGATCGGCCTCAGAGGGGAGCATAAGGTCGGTCACGCCCCTGGGCCTCATGCTCATGGCCCTCTTCAACGTGACCGTGCTGCTGGGATCCTTGCCCGGGGGCGTGATGTACGACAGGGTCGGGAAGAGGGCCAGCATGATCTTGGGCAGCGTGGTGTTCGCCCTCCCCCAGCTGTGGGCCTGGACCATAGGAAGCGAGCTGGAGATAAGCCTGGCCCTGGCCGTGGCTGGGATCGGGTGGGGTATCCTCATGGCCTCCTCCTTCCCGGTGATAGGCGACCTCCTGACGGGCTATCGTAGGGAGGAGCTGACCGGCCGCTACTACGGCCTCTTCGAGGCCACCCGCTCCCTTCCAATCTTGCTGGCCGGAGTGCTCGGGGGAGCCCTGGTGGACATGACGGGCGGTAACTACAGGATCCTGTTTCCTGTAGGGGCAATGCTGGTCCTCCTGTCGATCCCCCTGGTGTGGAGCATGAGGGGACTGGGTGACCGGTGATGCCCGTGGATGCGACCGCCATCTTCATCGCCCTGGCGGCGATCTCACTGGTCCTGGCTCTCCTCCTTCTGGTGACCTACAGGTTGGTGAGCCCCCGCAGGTACGTGGGGGACTGGAGTCCCGGTGATCTGGGACTCGAATACGATGAGATCTCGTTCGAGACAGAGGATGGTCTCAGGCTAAGCGGGTGGTGGATTCCCGGGAGCCGTCCGATCACAATCGTGCTGCTTCACGGCTACTCGGTCAGCAGATGGGCATTCTACATCAGGAAGATGGTGGAGCACCTATCCTTGCGTGGGTACAACTTGCTGGCCTTCGACTTCAGGGCTCACGGGACAAGCGAGGGTAGATTCACCACGCTGGGCAGCTCGGAGATTCTCGACCTCAGGGCAGCCATCGCCTGGCTAAGGCGGGAGAGACCAGGGGAGTCCGACACTGTCGGCTTGGTTGGGTTCTCGATGGGAGGTCTGGTGGCCATGATGGGGCTGGCGGAGGGACTGGCGGCCGCTGGGATCGCTGATAGTCCACCAATCTTCCCCGACAGGACCGGAGCCAGGGGGTTGAGGTACTTCGCTGGCCTGCCGCCCATCATCTACCCCCTAGTTAAGTTCCTCGCGAGGCTGCTCACCGGTGCGAGGACGGTAAACGCGCTCGCCCTGGCCAGGAAAATCAGGAGGCCTCTGTTGCTCATAGTGGGGAAGGACGATCCCTTGGTGAGGGTGGAGGAGGTGGAGGAGTTCGCACTCGCCAACCGGGATGTGAATCCCCATGTGGAGCTCTGGACTGGCGAGGGGGGCCATGTCAGGGTGATGGAGGCAGAGGCCCATCACTACTGGAGGAGGGTCCTCAACTTCCTCGCCAGGCACTTGGGCTGATCCTCTGCAGGGATATAAATAATTAAGGATGTGAGACCGTTTCACCCCGAGGGTCATGACCGGGGAAACTCGCTCTGAATCTCGCTCAGGAGGAGTGAAGAGCGAGGCCTCTCTCAAGGGCAGGTGCTCCTGGGAGGAACTCAGGGAGCAATCCGAGCTCCTGAAGAGCCTCGCCGATCCTGTGAGGCTGAAGATAGTCAAGCTGCTCCTCCATGGTGAACTGTGCGTCCGCGAACTCAGCAGCGTGTTCCAGCTCTCACAGCCCACTCTCTCCTATCACCTGAAGCTGCTGGAGAGGAGGGGGATCCTCAGGAGCAGGAGTGAGGGAAGGAGCAGGTTCTACAGGATGAGGGACGAGATGGTCGTTGAGATCATCTCTAGAGTGATAGAGGCCCTGGACATGCTGGCTGGGACCTAGCAGGCCGAACCCAGGAGATGAGGGCCTGCCTTGTGAGTTCGGCGAGCAGTTAGTGTAGGTAGGTTCAGGTACGTCGACTACGGCGAAGTCTTTCTTCTACCTCTAGGTCGCGCGCCGATAACGGCTTCATAATGACGGATGTGTTGGGAAAAGAATATTTAGGTAGATCCGAATGATACAAAGTGAAAGTGAATGAGGAAAGAAGAGGGGGAGTTTCTCAGGGAGAGAGCTGAGAAGTTCCTTGAGATAGGTAGAAGGCTCTTAGAGGAGGGAGTCCTTGACAGAATATAGACAGCCTGTCCAATCTGGAAAATGCCTACATGACCTCCAGGTACCTGCCAGCCGAGTTCTACAGGGAGGAGATCGAGAGCATGATGGAAGTCGCACTCTCGATATTTGAACTGGTGAGGAGACATGTTTGAGCGCATAATAGATCTCGTGAGGGAGGAGGAGAAGTACAGAAGCGATCCCCTCAGGACAGCCAAGGCCGTCAAGAAGATGGCGGAAAGGTTGCTGGGAGAGGTCAAGGTATACCTGTTCGGATCCGTTGTCGAGGGCGCCGATACACCATCCAGCGATGTGGACATCATGGTGGTGTCCAGCAGGACCCCCACCATAGGAGAGAGATCCAGGCTGGTGGCCGAGATCCTGAAGGAGGTTGGTGTGGATGCTCCCATCGAGGTGCACCTGCTCATACCGGAGGAGGAAGAGTGGTATCTGAGATTCGTGAAGAAGAGGGTGGAGGTGAAATAGACTGAGCGGGTTCGGGGAACTGCAGGGAAGGGAAATGGGAGGACTAACGTATTTCCCGCGCAGCCCGGGCTTATTCCTCACCTAAAAGTGAAATCAGCCTGTTGAACAGGCTCTCCGCCCTGGCCACTATCCTCCTGGCCTCTTCCTTTCCGAACACCTTATCCCTGTGATCTGCCTCCTTCCTCCTCTCAAAGAGGTACAGGTACTCCAGCCTCACCTGATCTCCCAGCTTCTTGCCCAGGGCATTCGCTATCTTATCGTCTCTTCTCGTCCTGAGTCCCTTGAGGTAGGTCTCGGACAGCATCCTGACGGAAAAGTAGGCCGCACTCACGGCCTTGTCGTAGCATCCGTTCTCGAGATCCACCTTAGCCTGTTTCATCAGCCTCATGGCCTTGTTAACAGACAACCTCGTATCCCCCGAAGCCCTCTATGATCCTCCTCTCGTTGGGGGTCACTATCAGGGGGGATATCACGCCCTCCACCCCGGTGGATCTCTCAGCATCGACCACGGACCTCAGGATTTCCTCGACGGTCCTGTCATCGTCTTGCTTGCATATTATCAGGATGTTGGAATCGTATACCCTGTCCCTCGGGGACTTCAGCGCGACTACCTTCGAGCCGGGAACCCTCTTCCTCAAGTTAATGCACAGCTCCTTCACCAGAGAGGGCCATACGTCCTCGTCCATCTGGGGGGCCTCGTATCCCCCGAAGCCCTCTATGATCCTCCTCTCGTTGGGGGTCACTATCAGGGGGGATATCACGCCCTCCACCCCGGTGGATCTCTCAGCATCGACCACGGACTCCATCACGGATCTCACAACGGCGTCGTCATCCCTCTCCACGACGATCAGCACGTTGGAGCCGTAAAGCTCGTCGTCGGGTGAAGCCAGGGCCACTATCCTGACTAGGGCATCCCCCAGCCTTGACAGCAGTGCCTCCTTGATCCTCTCCACGAGCTCTATCCATCTCCTATCTGCTCTGAGATCTACCACGTAGGCGGGCATTCTAGGTAAACCCCGGTAAGCCTTTAAAACTGGTTGCGTTTCGGAGCTATCGTCACACGGGGAGATCCCAAGGTGCGGGATCAGGGGTAGGAACCTAATTGGAGAGGGACAGATCACTCGTATCCGAGGGAACCCATATTGAGGAGGATGCACGCCCGTTGCTGAACTGGGAACTCTCCGGGGTCGCGCCCATCTCGTTCACTGCGGGCCTATCCCCAAGAGGTCGTTCCGATCGACCCCTTTAAAAGCTCCGAGAGCCTCCTTACCCCGATGGGCTGGGAGACTGACAGGGTCCTCGTGCTAGGGCACAGAGGTTACAGAGCCCTTTATCCCGAGAACACGCTGCTGGCCTTCGAGGAGGCGGTCAGGGCAGGCGCCGACGGTGTTGAACTGGATGTGAGGCTCACGCTGGATGGAGAGGCCGTGGTGATTCACGACGAATCCCTGGACAGGACATCCGACATGTCGGGGCTCGTGAGCGAGCTCACGCTCCCAGAGATCAGGAGGGCAGACTTGGGGATGGGTCAGCGAATCCCCACGCTGGAGGAGGTCCTCTCGAGGGTGGAGGGTCTTGTGAACGTGGAGATAAAGGAGGAGAGGGCAGTGGATAGGTGCGTCCGCGTGGTGAGGGAGACGGATTCCTCCGAGAGGGTCCTGTACTCCTCCTTCAGCGTCAACGTCCTGAGGAGGGTCAGATCCCTGGATTCGGAGGCCAGGCTGGGCTTGCTCATCGATGACGAGGAGATGCTGGCCGAGATCCCATCGCTAGCGGCGGAGCTGGGGCTCTTCTCGGTGAACGCCCCGGTGGAGGGAGTCGACCTGCTGGGCATAGAGGGCTTCGCCGCTGCTTCGGAGATGCTCAGGGGATCGGGGCTCAGGCTGATCCTGTGGGCCCTCAGCGACGACCGCCTGCACCAGCTGCTGCCCGAGCTGGCAGGCACTTTCGACGCGGTTATCACGGACGACCCGCCCAGAGCCCTGAAGCTGCTAACGAGTATGGGCCTGAGGTAATCGGAATGAGGGTAGCCGTGGTGGGAGCTGGCATAGTGGGGGCCAGCATCGCCAGGGAGCTGAGCAGGTACGAGCTCGAGGTCCACCTGGTGGAGAGGGAGGCCGACGTTGGATGGGGCGTCAGCAAGGCCAACACGGGCCTGATCCACGCCGGATACGATGACGATCCCGACAGGTTCCCCGTCAGGGCCAGGCTGTGCGTTCGAGGGAACAGGATCTGGCATGAGTGGGTGGACGAGCTCGACATACCCCACGCCTGGAGCGGCGCCTTGGTGGTGGCGAAGGAGGAGTCAGAGGTTAAGAGGCTTGAGGGGCTCCTGAGGAGGGGAGAGAGGAACGGCGTCCCCGAGCTGAGGATTCTCGAGAGAGAGGAGGCCCTCTCGATGGAGCCGGACCTGAGGAGGGTGGAGGCCGCCCTCTACGCCCCCACCGTAGGTCAGATCTCACCTCCCCAGGCAGTGATCGCCCTCGTTGAGAACGCGGTCGACAACGGGGTGAAGGTGCACCTGGAGACGGAGGTCAGGGGTGTGGAGGTGAGCGGCGAGAGGGTGAGGGGCCTGCGAACTAGTGAGGGATTCATCGAGGCCGATGTGGTGATAAACGCCGCGGGCCTGCATGCCGACGATGTATCGAGGATGGCCGGAATAGAATACTTCGAGATAAGGCCGAGGAAGGGTGAGTACCTCATATTCGATGAGGATGCCGGTCCCAAGCCGTCCAGGGTGCTCTTCCCCACCCCAAGCGAGAAGAGCAAGGGGGTCGTGGTCACCACCGAGGTTCAGGGCCACCTCATGGTGGGGCCCAACGCCCAGGACCTGCCCAAGGAGGAGAAGGAGGACAGGAGCACCACCCCCGAGGGGTTGAGGGAGGTCTACGAGAAGGCCTCAGAGATCTGGCCCCTTCCCCCGCTGAGCAGGGTGATAAGGACTTTCTCCGGACTCAGGCCGGAGCCAGCAGGCGGGGACTTCGTGATCAGGGCTGAAGACGTTTGGGGGTTCGTGAACGTGGCCGGCATGAGATCCCCCGGGCTCACCGCAGCCCCGGCCGTGGCAAAGGAGGTGGTCAGAATACTGGGGGAGATGGGGACCGAGCTGAGGGAGAAGCCGAGGTGGAGGGCCAGGCGTAAAGGAATACCCAGGGCTGGGGGGAGGGTCATCTGCCGGTGCAATCTGGTGAGGGAGCCCCAGATAAGGGAGGCAATCGGGAGGATGAGGCGCGTGGGAGTTAAGACTCCTAGCGTGGACTCCGTCAAGTTCAGGACCTCGGCCACGGCTGGCACTTGCCAGGGATCCTTCTGCAGGGTGGAGGTGGCCAAGATCCTGGCCGAGGAGTTCGACGTCCCGCTGTGGGAGGTCACGCTGAAGGGCAGGGGAAGCGAGCTGGGAGTGGGCGATGTGAAGGTCCTCCTGAGGCGATAGCATGTACGACGTGGTGGTAGTGGGTGGCGGTCCTGCAGGACTTGCTGCTGCCTCGGAGTCCTCCAAGCTGGGGTTGAGCACCCTCCTCTTGGACGAGAACTCCAAGCTGGGAGGGATACTCCCCCAGTGCATCCACCCCGGATTCGGCCTCCACTGCCTCGGGGAGGACCTGACCGGGCCGGAGTTCGCGCACCGCCTGATCGCGGAGGTGAGGGAGGGCGGCGCGGAGGTGAGGACCCAAGCCCATGTCACCTCCGTCGGGATGAGGTCTGACCTCGTCAAGGAAGTGGTATACGCATCACCCAGGGGCACCGAGGTGGTGGAGGCGAGGGCTGTGATATACGCCGCTGGGGCGAGGGAGAGGCACCGCTTCGAGATCGGGATAGCTGGGGATAGAGTAGCGGGCGTGTACACCGCTGGAGAGGCCCAGGCCCTGATGGATCTCCAC
>JALWYH010000086.1 GCA_027078475.1 Thermoproteota archaeon | reverse complement strand
CCGATGAGGGAGTGGGAGGGCGTCGTGTCGCGCTTTAAGAGGAGGTGGGGGCGCCGCGTGAGGATAGCGGTGCCAGGCAAGTACGTGAGCATTAGGGACAGCTACATAAGCATATTCGAGGCCCTAGGCCACGCGGCCGCGGCGCTCGGGGTCGACCTGGAGACCGTCTACGTGGACAGCGAAGAGATAGAGCGAGACCCCAGGGTTATAGATGACCTCTATGCAGGCGTCGACGGGATACTTTTGACCCCCGGGTTTGGGCGGCGGGGCGCCGAGGGGCTCATTTTAACCGCGAGGTGGGCCATGGAGACGGACACGCCGCTGCTAGGCATATGCTTTGGGGCCCAGCTCCTCTTCGTCGCCTTCATGAGGTACGTGGTGGGCCTTAAGGACGCTAACAGCACGGAGCTCGACCCGGGGACGCCCCACCCGGTGGTCGACCTGCTCCCGGAGCAGAGGAGCGTGAAGTACAAGGGGGCGTCTATGAGGCTCGGGGCCCACGAGATAGTGATCAGGGAGGGGAGCCTTCTCCACAGGGTTTACGGCAAGACGAGGGTTAGGGAGAGGTTTAGGCACCGCTTCCACATAATCCCCGAGTATGCCGAGCAGGCGTCGCGTTACGGCCTCGTAGTGTCCTCGACTGACCCTGAGGGGCGGATCGTGAACTCCATCGAAATACTGGGTAAAAGGTGGATTGTGGGGGTGCAGTTTCACCCCGAGTTTAAGAGTAGGCCTAACAGGCCTTCGCCCGTTTACCTGGGGTTCGTGGGGGCTGCGGCTGGGAAAAACAAATAATATTCTTTGAAGAATAATTCTCGTGAGAATAATTCCTAGGAGAATCGAGGTAGAGAAGCTACGGTCCTCTCTACCCTGGGCCATGATGTATGGTAGGCGTAAAACGGGGAAGACTTTCATCGCGCGGCGCTTCCTATCCTTTGACAAGTACTTCTTCGTCGCGCGGGACGGGGTAGTGCTCGACCTGGATACTGGCGAGCACTACACATACGCGGAGTTTGTGAGGCTTGTCAGGGAACTATTGGGTTCGAAAAGCGTCGTCGTCGACGAGTTTCACAGGCTGCCTCCACTATTCCTAGATGTTCTCCATGCGAGCGGCGTTAGGGGGGAGCTTGTTCTGATAACGTCTACGCTTTGGCTTTCCCAGAGGCTCTTGGGCAGCGGCTCTCCCCTCTTAGGCCTTGTGAGGCCCGTGAAGGTGGGCTTGGTTGATGAGAGGGAGATTATAGCTCATCTATCCAGGG
>JALWYH010000085.1 GCA_027078475.1 Thermoproteota archaeon | reverse complement strand
GCCAGAGCCCTTATCTACCACGGCAATTCTCGCGCCGGGCTTCATCCTGGATAAGTGGTAGGCTGTTGCGAGGCCAATGATCCCAGCCCCGACTATCACGTAATCGTACTCTGGCATCTCAGGGGTCCCTCCACGCTATAACGTGGGGAGTGGGGGAATCTACTCCCCCTACCCCGACCGGCCCGAGCTGACTAATACTAATGCCAGAATAATTATTGAGAAGCCATCCCAGACTATACTTGGAGCAGAGGTGCGAGTAGGGAATGGCGGATAGTCTCAGGGACTTCGTAAAAGAGCATGGGAGAATCCTAGTATTCGGAGCCGGAGGCGGGGGAGACGCTCTCGGAGCACTACTAGTATACCTCAGGGTAAAGGAGCTAGGCGGACAACCCATACTAGGCTCCGTGGTATGGGAAAGACACCCCGTAGACCCGTATCCCGGCCCAATACCCCTCGAAGTAGTACTCAACGCGGAGCCCCTAGGGTGGAGTTCAGCGCTAGTAGACGGATCCTCGGTAGCGCTGCGATACGGGAGAGAAGTCCGTTTCCAATTAGCCCGAGTCCTTGAAGCACTTGGCGAGAAGGGAGTCTTCATAGACCTAACCAAGGGCGTCTACGGTGTCACCACAGCATTAAGGGATGTTGCAGAAGCACTTGATGTTAAGGGAGTAATAGCGGTTGACACCGGAGGAGATATTCTAGCAGTGGGGTGCGAGGATAATCTCTGGAGCCCTCTAGCCGACGCAGTCAGCCTGGCTGGCACGGTAGAATCAGGCCTACAATCACTAGTGGCTGTGCTAGGTCCTGGAGCCGACGGAGAGCTATCACAAGAACTCGTGCTGCGCTATATCGCCGAGCTAGCCCGCCGGAGGGCTCTGGTCGAGATCGCTGGTCCCACAAGAAAAGACGTAGAATACATATCAGGGTTAATGGACAAAGTCTGCAGTGAAGCAAGCAAAATCCCTATCATAGCCTTCAAGGGGGAATACGGGGAGCGCAAGATACGGGGAGGAACCCGTATTGTAAAAGTAAACCCTGTGTCTGCAACCATGTACCTCCTGGAAACATCCAAGGTATACGAGTGGAGCAGTCAGGCACAAGCAGTAGCTAACACGAGAGGGATAGGCCAGGCAAAGGAGAGGCTAAACCAGCACTGCGTAGTCACAGAGCTAGACTTAGAGCTAGAACTTTCCAGGCTACGGGAAACGGGCTCGCAGAGAAGCCTCTCAGTTGATGAGATACGCCGAGAGCTCAGACGCAAGCTCATGCTA
>JALWYH010000084.1 GCA_027078475.1 Thermoproteota archaeon | reverse complement strand
CCCGCCAGTGCTACTGCCCTCTACCAGCTGGGAGTCAGGTACTTGGTGCAGGTATGGAGGGGCGATGAGTGGGGAACTGCCCTGGCTGAGAAGATAGACGAGGAGTTCGATAAGATACTCAAGGCCCACGGTGAGACAGGAGAGATATGGGGAGCCAAGAACGGCAAGGGTATAAGGTACGATCCGCAGGCTACCGAGTTCTCCGCCGTGGTGTCTCAGCTCGACTCCATAGTGAGCCAGCTCATCCAGAAGTACGGAGCTGACAAGGTGGGAGTATCCTTCATAGGGTTCAACGAGTACGTGCAGTTCGCGGCCGTAGCGTCTCAGTACGAGTCGCTTAAGAAGGTGCCTTGGGTCGGGTCCGACGGGACCGCCCTGCTCAGCGAGATAACCGACAACCCGGACGCGGCCAAGTTCGCCTACGAGACCAAGTTCGTGAGCCCGATATTCGGAGCTGCCACCAAGATAAAGGAGAAGGTCAAGAACTACGTGATGAAGACATTGGGAAGGGAGCCTGACAGCTACGCTTACGCTGCTTACGATGCCCTGTGGACTGTTGCGGTAGCGCTCGACTTGGTGGACTCCTACGACCCAGTAGCCGTCGCCAAGGTCCTGCCCACCATAGGCGAGCACTGGTACGGCGCTTCAGGAGTCATCGTGCTCAACGAGAACGGAGACAGGGCTAGCGCGGACTACTTCTTCTACATGCCGGCCCAGGAGGGCGGTAAGTGGGTCTGGAAACTCGCTGGCACGTACCACGCTGACTCCGGAAAGATAACTTGGAACGACTGGTTCCTCCAGCTCATAGGAAAGAGCTAAACCCCTGAAACCTCTCCCTTTCTTTTTACGGCTGTTTCGACTAGCATCCTCCTTTGGGGAAAGCATTTATTTTAATCAGGTGAGCACGGGATGAGAGGTGGTACTCTTGGCTGAAAGCAAGGCGGATTACATACTGATCACCGAGAACTTGACCAAGAGATTCGGAGGACTTGTGGCCGTAAACAATGTATCCTTTGAAGTAAGAAAAGGGGAGATACTAAGTCTTCTAGGAGAATCGGGTAGTGGTAAAACCACTATTGCACGGATCATCTTAAGGCTGCTTAGACCTACTAGCGGTAGAGTGATATTCAGAGATAGAGATATATGGAAGTTGAAAAAATGGAAAGAGGTGAAGGAATATTACCGGCATGTACAAGGCGTATTCCAAGATCGTTATTCCAGCTCTAATCCACGTCGGAGAATTATATCCATACTTTACGATGAACTATACACCTTT
>JALWYH010000083.1 GCA_027078475.1 Thermoproteota archaeon | reverse complement strand
TCCCCGCCATCTTTCCCACCGCCCTTATAACCCCCGCCTCCAGCAGCTTGTCCATGTGGAAGACTATCGTGGTCAGGGGCTGATTTAGCTCCCTGGCCAGATCGTTGGGACTCTTGGGGTACTCCCTCAGGGAGGAGATTATCTTCCTGCCCAGCTCGTTCGCTATCTCCTGACCGAACAGCCTCACCCTCTCGTCATCCAGCGTGAATATCTCCCAGTCCATTCGGGAGATGGGGGAGGAACGAGGATATAAACTGGTCCGTTATGGTTCGATGCCTCCCGAACCTTTCCACTCCACGAGGATGCGAGCTGCCTCCATGAGGCTGTCCACCACATGATCGGCCAGCGATACGATGAGCTGGGATGCCGGTCTGAAGGCTATCTTCCTCCCTATCCTCATGCGGAATACCGAGAGGTCGCTCTCACCGTCGCCCACGAACGCCACCCTCCGCAGCGGGACCCCGAACTCCCTGGCCACCCTCGCCAGTTCATCCGCTTTCCTCTCAGGTTCCAGCTCCTCGATTATGCCCCTGACCTCGTTCCCCACGATGATCAGCTCCGCCGATCTGCAGAAATCCATCTCCAACCTGCTGCAGAGTCTATCGGCCACGATGTTCAAGCCCGAGCTTATTATGCCCACGATGAAGCCATGAGACTTCAGCATCCCGACCGCCTCCACGGCGTCCTCGAGGGGTTCCAGCCTCTCCACCTCCCCGATCACCTTGGAGAAATCCTTTCCCCTCCAGCTGGCAACGTCCAGTTCAGCCCACCTCCTGTAGTCTATCTCTCCCCTCTCGTACATCCTTCTGTACCTGAGAGCCGTCTTCTCCGTCCCCAGCAACCTATGAACGAATTCCCAGGAGCTCCTTATCGGTATTAGAGTACCATCCATGTCGAACGCCACCAGATAGGCCTCATTCAAGCTCCAGCACCTCCCTCACCAGCGACAGGGGAACCATCAGGTGCTCCCCATCGACCCTGCAGCCCCTCCACTCGAACCCCTCTATGCGCCTCTCCAGCCTGTCATCCCTGCTCTCCCTCTCGTAGTACCTGAAAAGAGCTCGGATCTCTATACGGACCATCTCCTGCTCACTAGCGTTCGAAAGGATCCTCCTACCGTGCACCTTCAGGTACCTGATGAGCGCCTCAGCAACCCGGTCTCGCCCCATCAGCCACCACCTTATTTACGTGGACCCTCCTCCTCTCCTGATAGCCATGAGGAAGGTGGAGGATATTACCCTGCGCCCCGGGATGAAGGTGTCGAATGTAGTTGAGGAGATGGAGAAGGCGGGCGGCTTCACGGCCAGGTTCGTGGCGGAAAGCGTCTCCATAATGGAGAAGATGGTTAGGGATTCCAGATCGGTCAATTTCCTATCCTTCCCAGCAGACATAGTGTCCACCGGGATCAGGGGGATACTCGTTGACATGCTCAGGAGGAGACTATTCGATGTGGTCATAACCACGGGCGGCGCGGTGGATCACGACATAGCTAGGTGTCACGCTGACTATTACCACGGCACCTTCAACGCTGACGATTCCGAGCTCTACGAGAGGGAAATACACAGGCTCGGGAACATCTTCATACCCTTCAATAACTATGGGCCGGTCATAGAGAGCTTCGTGCGTGAGGGGGTTCCCAAGGTAATCGAAGATCTGGGGAGCAGGTTCTCCCCCAGCGAGCTGCTCCACCACCTCGGCGAGAGAATGTGTCAGGGCTCCCTGCTAAGGGTTGCTCACGACGAGGGGGTACCCATATTCTCACCCGGCCTGCTCGATTCCTCTTTCGGCACGGCGCTGAGCTTCCTGTCCCAGGAGATTGACTTCCACCTGGACTTCATGAGGGACATGCTGAAACTGGCGAATCTATCCTTCACCATGCAGGTGAGTGGCGCCTTGGTGCTCGGAGGGGGAATATCGAAGCACCACACCATATGGTGGAATCAGTTCAAGGGAGGCCTGAACTACGTGATTTACCTATCAACTGCTGTCGAGTGGGACGGGAGCCTCAGCGGAGCCAGGGAGAGAGAGGCCATAAGCTGGGGGAAGGTCTCAAAGGAGGCCATGAGGACCTTCATTCCCGGCGAGGTGACGGCGCTTCTCCCCTTCATTTACGCGGCGCTCCTAGACAGGATCGGGGACTTCAAGAGAGAGGGGAAGCAACTGGTCGGGAAGCTTTAAAACGGGGTATCGTCGGGTTGCTCCCGTAAGGAGGGTGGTGCTTTGATTCAAGCGCTGGGAATGAAGCTCATGCAGACCAACCAGAGTGACTGGTTCTCATGGATCTTCTTCCTCATATTCATAACCATAATGCAGTTCTACGCTAGCAAGCTGCAAGCCCAGCTTTGGATAAACGAGATAAGGAAGGCGCTGGCGAAGCTAGAGGAGTACACGAACGATGCAACCAAGAAATTCGTCGAGGAGGCGTCCAAGTACGGCAGGTCGAGGGAGGAGGTCGAATCCCTGTTTAAGAGGATAAAGGGGTTCTTCGTCATCCAGCCGGTTACCCTAGATCCCTTTGGAGCTGTGAAAAGGCTGGAGCATCTCTTGGAGAGCTCTAGGGATCATCTGAATAAGTTCATGCTTGAGATAGCGCCTAAAGCCGATGAATGGAAGAGATCGAACCTGAGGGACCAGATGGCTGGCGTCCTGGCCCTCGATATGATATATAGGATCGTAAGGCACTACTTCATCCTAGGCAGGAGGACCCAGAACTTGATATATATAGCCCAGATCCAGATGCTCCTCCCGGAGATCCTGAGGATTGCCAAGGCCTACTGGAAGGCAGGGGAGGCATTCAGGAGGGGGATACCCATAGGAGACAGCATCGGCCCCATGGTGGCTCTGAGGCTCATGAACGGTGCTGAACCGCGTGAGGTGGCCGAGAAGATCGTGGGCGCCGAGGTGGATATTGAGGGAAGGAGGGCCTTCGTGATCAAAGCCAAGGGACCGGGATCGGAGGTCGGGAGGCCCGGAGTGGCCATTGAGAGGATAGTGGAGGGGAGGGAGGGAGACGTCTCCCTCATCATAATGATAGACGCGGCCGCCAAGCTCGAGGGCGAGCCCACGGCCGAGGTAGTAGAGGGCATAGGGGCCGCCATCGGGGATCCCGGTCCGGAGAAGCTCAGGATAGAGGAGGTGGCCACGAAGTACAGGATTCCGCTTCATGCCATCGCGATAAAGGAGGACCCGCTGGACGCCATAACCACTATGAGAGAGGAGATAGCCAGATCAGTTGATGAGGTGATCGAGAGGGTCAAAATGGCCGTGAGATCGAAGACCCTGCCGGGGGATTTCGTGCTGATTGCCGGGATAGGGAACACGGTCGGCGTGGGCAACAGGATGGGAGGTGCCTCATGAATGTCCTCTGAGTCCAACGGCAAGAAGAGGGCGACCACCGGTTTCTACCTATTCTGGGTAGCCTCCATGGTTGGCATAGTGCTGATATCCATCCTGTTCTTCTACATGGGGATCTCCTCACTCCAAGAAGGAAACACGACGGATGCCATCCTAAATATAGTGATGGGGGTGGCGGGGATGGGCATAGCCGTCAAGGTAGCCTACGACATGGCCAAGGCCAGGCTCGCTTATCAGGAGGAGCAGCAGGAGATCCTGACGGAGCTCCACTGCACTAGCTGCGGTAGGAAGATGCTCAGGGCATTCAGGGAGGGTGATTTCGTGGGCAGGCTATCCGATCAGGACAAGTGCCCCAAGTGCGGGGCTCCCATGCTGGTGGTCTCTATATTCGCCAAGATCCCCAAGAAGGCGAAGGAGAAGGCCTAGAACGAGCGGTGACCTCACTTGAAGAAGACCAAGATTCACGTGGTCCCCTGCGTGGTCATATTCAACAGAGAGGGCAAGGTTCTGCTGCTCAAGAGGGCGCGGAGCAAGAGGAATGGGGGCAGATGGGAGGTCCCCGGCGGGAGTCTCAGGTACGGCGAATCTCCCAGGAGGGGGGCCCTCAGGGAGCTCAGGGAGGAGACAGGTTTCAAGCTGACTCCTCTGGATCTGAGGCCAGTGGATACGTTCGGAATAATATACCCCGAGATGAGGGTCGAGTTCATAATACCTCTCTACACAGCCGTCGTGGACAACGGCATGGATCCGGTGATAAGACCGGAGGAGCACGATGACTGGGGCTGGTTCACCATGGAGCAGATAAGGGAGATGGAGCTGAGGGATGAGACCATGAAGGGAGCCTACATAATGGTGAGGTCAGCTGAAAAGCTCCTGATCGGGGCCAAGGATCACGACAGGCTGAATGATGGGGAGAAATAGGGACTGATAAGCCCTCAGCCGCGGGCTGGGAGAGGATAGGAAGGGGGCAGGGGAGCGAAGGCCCGAATATGATGGAGTAAGAGGGAGCGGATGGCCGATCAGGAGACCTCCACGCCAAGCTTGCTGGCGGGCCACCTCCTTATCATGGCCATCATGACCTCCATTCCCTTCCAGCCGACCTCCTCCTTGGATATCGCGCTGAATCCCAGCACCCTCTTGGTCTTCTTCTCGTAGACCAAGTAGGCGTGATCTCCCCAACCGTCCCCACTCAGGTAGACCCTGTCTGCCTCGAATCCCTCCTTTTCTGCCTCCACGCTCGTGAGCCCAACGGAGGCCATGTGAATGCCGCCGAAGAACACATCCTTCTGGAATCTAGGTACCCTATAGGCGGCCTTGAAGCCCGTAAGGGCCTTGGCGGCATTGAGCGACATTATGCTGGCAGCCGTGCCTATGCCCATGTAGATGGGCTTGTTGGTGAATATGTCTATGACAGTGGCGTTGTCCCCAACCGCGAATATGCTGGGATCCGAGGTCCTTCCCTGCTGATCGGTCCTTATGACCCACCCATCAAGCAGTTCAAGTCCGGCCTCCTTGGCTAGGGTTATCTCAGGGGTAACCCCGGTGGCCACGAAGGCCATCTCGGAGCTCACCTCCCTATTCTCGTCCACTATAACTGTCTTTCCATCCCTGACCTCCTTGGGCTTGCCGTGGATGAACTCGACCCCCTTCTCCGCGAGGAACTCCTCCAGCTTGGCAGAGAGTTCCGGCTCCAAGTTCCTCCTTATCAGCCTAGATCGTACTATGACCTTCGGCTTGGCCCCTATTGCCCTTGCAGCATCCGCGACGTGGAGGGCCACGAAGCTGGCCCCAACTATCGCCACCTCGTTGGGCCTCTCGTCCATGAGCCTCTGAACATCACTCAGCCTCCTGAAAACGGCACACTTCTCCCCTCCTTTCAGCTTGGATGGTATCGAGGGGTTCGAGCCGGTGGCCAGCACTAGGTAGTCGTACTGGAGGGTCTCCCCATTGGAGAGGACGACCTCCTTCTGCTCCCTCCTCAGCTTGGTCACCTTGTCGAGGATCACCTCAACGCCCTTGGATTCCAGGTGATTCGTGCTCACCCAGAGATCCATGCCTTGGGTGACTAGCCTGAGCTTGTGCCTGACGTAGGGTTTCTCATCACCGATGATCGTTATCTTGGCGTCGGGAACCTGCTCAGCGATATGCCATGCTGAACCGAGCCCTCCGAGACCGAATCCAACGACGACAACCTTCACTCAGAACACCGCGCAGGGTGAGGGAGGGTAATTGAAAAAGTTAAACTAATGGCCCTCAGCCGAAGATCACCGACTCCCTACCGAACATCCTTGCACTTAACCATAGGAATGCGATCAAGTACAGGATGGATGCCGCTAGGGAGGAGATCACGGCGCCCAGCTCCCCCGGGTTGACTATCATATCCCTGGCGAACATTGCCAGGCTGGACACGGGCAGCAGCCTCAGAACCGGATAGAGGGATTGAGGGGCATAGGGGATGGCTATCATGGGCACGACAAGCACGAGAGTGAGGAAGCCAACGTATTGCTGTGCCTCCTTGAAGGTCTTCGCGAACGAGGCCGCAGTTACCATAACCGCGTTTCCGGTGAGCCCGCCCAAGGCCACGGTCATCAGAATGCCGAAGCTCAGATAGAGGAGCCTTGATGGTTCCATCAACTGAGGTATGGCTGTCGCGGATGCGTATCCACTTGCTGAGGAGACCGCGAATAGGACACCGATCAGGGCGGACAGCAGGGTGGCCAGCCCGCTCACCAGTGAGAGCAGGGTGAGGGCGGTGAACTTGCCCATGAGAAGCTGGCCCCTACTGACGGGATTCGTGAAGAGGGCCTCGAGGGTCTTCCTCTCCCTCTCACCCGCTATCATATCTATGGCGAAGGTGCCAGCCCCTGTTATGGCGATGAGTCCGACCATCATGGGAAGTACCATGGCGGTTATTATGTCGCTGGTCGTGGCCTCCCCTCCCGTGCTGGTTATCTGCTTGGCGACCGCCACCACGGGTCTTATGTACTCCTCAGATACGTTTATCGCCCGCAACCTCTCCCTCAGCACCTCCTCTGAGTACTGGTTCACCACCTCTTGGACGATCCCCATCGCCACGGAGGATCTGGCGCCGTAGGGGTCGTAGTAGTAGATGAGTTCTCCCGTCCTGCCGGAGCTGACGTTCTCGTAGAACCCCTTGGGTATCTCGACGATCAGATCCACCTCCCCACTGAGTATCAGGTTGGTGAAGTTCCCGCCTCCTGAGACCACGGTCACCAGGGCCCCCGATTCGTTCCTCAGGGATTTCATCCTCCTAGCTAGGTCCATCCCACCGGGATCATCTACCACGACTAGGATCTTGGGGGGTATGGTCTTCGGATTGAGCATCAGGGCCGGAAGCGATATGACCACGGGCATGAGGATCACGGGCAGGAGCACCACATTCAGCATCGTCCTCCTATCTCTGAACGCCTCTAGGAGCTCCTTCCAGGCAACCACCAACCAGGGTGCATCCGGCAGGGCGTATCCCCTCTGCCCGAAGCCCCTCGTGAATTTGACCACGCCGGAGGAACCCTTAAACAGCCTTACCAACGGTCTCCCCCCTGACCAGCCTGACGAATATGTCCTCAAACTCCTTCTCTCCCGCCAGCCTCTCCAGATCCTCCCTGCTCCCCTCGTACCTGAGGGTGCCCTCACTGATTATGGCTATCCTGTCGCAGAGCCTCTCGACCTCCCACATGTTGTGGGTGGAGAGTATCACGGTCCTGCCCGAGCTGGCGTACTCCCCGATCATCCTCCTTATCTCCCTGGCGCTCATCACATCCACACCCAGAGTAGGCTCATCCAGGAGGAGAACTGGGGGCTCATCCAGTATGGCTCTAGCGAAGGCTAACTTCTGTTTCTGACCCCTGGAGAGCTTATCGGCGATGACGAACCTCTTCTCGGAGAGATCGAGGATGTCCAGGAGCTTGTCCACCCTCCTCCTCAGCCTCCCCTCTTCCATTCCCCTGAGCTTGCCGAAGTAGATCAGGTTCTCCTCGGCGGTGAGTCTCGGATACACGCCCGTGTCCTCGGGAAGGACCCCCATCATCCTCTTCACCTCCAGTGGGTTCTCCCTGACGTCGACTCCCATGACCCTGGCCGTGCCAGAGGTTGGCCTGAGGACACCGTAAATCATTCTGAGCGTGGTGGTCTTGCCGGCCCCGTTTGGCCCCAGCAGGCCGAAGACCGAGCCCTCCTCCACCTTGAAGCTGAGATCCCTGACCGCCAGGAAGTCACCGAAAGCCTTCGTCAGTGATATCGCCTCGACCGCGACCATCGACACACCCCGTTTATATACTAGAGCCCTCCGAAACTCCCGATGAAGTACATAGCGGCTGCATCGCTTATAATCATGGTGCTGCTGCTGACTACGCCAATTCCCAGGCCAACGGAAGCCCAGATAGCCCTTCTAGGGGTGTCGGACACCGAGGTAGTGGCCGGTGGTTTCTTCTACGCCTTCATAAATGTGACCTCCCCGGGCAGCAGGCCGATAGTGGAGTTCAAGCTATCGATATCGACGCCATCCAGCTGGAAGGTGGAGCCCTACGGGGCCAGCGGGATAAACGCTAGGGGAGAGAAGATAGACATAGAGTGGGACGGAAACACGGCCTTCTACAGGGGGGACGGGGCGACGGCCGTTCACGTGGCCTTCCTCGTTCGTGTCCCACTCCAAGACATGGAGGTGAGCAGAACCATATCCGCCAGGGGCTACCTGATGGTCAAGGAGGGCGGTGAGCTCAGGAGGTACGCGGTGACCGGAAGTAAGCAGATATATGTGCACAAGTGGGAACCCTTCGTCTTCCTCAACCTGAGCAAGACCGAGGTTGTCCCTCCATCCATCATAATAGCCAATGTCACGGTCTTCACAGGACCTCCCCTGTACCCCACAGCCATGAGGGATGTGGTGGTGAAGGTGGAGGACAGCATATCGGGCCTGCTGTACAACGAGACAGTTGAATACTGGAGCTATCACAGAGGACTCTCAGTCAGGATACCCCTGAAGATCCCCATGAACGCTCCCGGCGGGGAGCAGAAGGTGTCGGTCACCGTGGAGTACGAGGTGGCGGGCAGGAGGCTGAGGACCTACGTGGAATACCCATACAGGGTAATAAAACCCTCCTCCGTCAGGATAGAGAGAATCGATGTTCCCAGAAGGGTGGAGCTCGGGAGGGCGTTCAAGCTCAACGCGACGGTGGTCAATCCCTCTTCCTTCAAGGCGCTGGACGTGGAACTACACGTGAAGTTCGAGGGGCGTCACGAGGTGAGGGAGATAGGCGATCTCGGTCCCGGAAACTTCTCCTTCATAAGCCTCCCCCTGAAGGCCACGAAGGGAGGCAATGAGACGCTCGTTGCCTGGGTTGCCTGGACCCAGGAATACCCGAGGGAACTCAGAAGGTCCAATGAGACCGAGTACCTAATCCAGGTGACGAGGGAAGGGCCCCCATATTGGATCGCTGTTCCCGCGGTTTTCCTGCTGGTGATGCTGGTTGCGGCAGCTAAGTACCTCTCTAAGAGAAGGGGAAATTGAGAGGCTGAAGTCGAGGATCGTGGAGCTGGGAGGGAGGATCCTCCCACCCAAGAACCAGTGGGAGTTCTTCAGATTCGAGGTGCAGGGTTACAAGGGGGTGGTCTACACCAGTGGCAAGGTCGTCTACCACGAACCTCTGGTCTCCCTTGTGGAGGACTCACTGGAGGAATCCCCGGGGATAGAGGTGGGATCGGACGAGGCCGGAAAGGGAGAGAGGACCGGCCCCCTGGTAGTAGCTGCTGTCGCCTTGGACGATGAGGGGAGGAGGTTTCTGAGGGCTAGGGGGCTGCTGGAGTCCAAGTCCATCCCCCCACGCAGGCTGGAGGAGATCGCTGACCTGGTGGAGGCGAGGGCCCTGGCTGTAAGCTACAGGGTTGTGAGTCCCGGGGAGCTCCGCTCCGAGTGGAGGAAGGGGAATCTCAATGAGTTGCTCGCCAGATGGCATCTGGATGTGATCTCTGAGGTCCTAGGCGAGGTGAATGCTTCCAGGGTGGTAGTCGATTCGTTCGACGATCGAAGGCTGAAGGAAGTTCTATCTCAGCTGAGGGATTTGGAGATCATCGTGGAACCGCGGGCCGACCTGAAGTACGCGTCGGTAGCGGCGGCGAGCGTGGTGGCGAAGAGGATCTACGTGAGAAGGGTGGATGAGGGGATCAAGTGGTCCCATTCCGGGTGAAGGTTCAATCAGGATAGGGGTGCTTGTACCCTATCTTCCTCAGGAAGTCCATCCTCTCCCTAACGTCCTCCTCGGACTCCACCCCCGTGGGTTTTCCCCCGTCAATCACTCCCATTATGCCCCTTCCATCTCCCACGTCGGCCACCACGACCCTGAGGGGGTTCGCGGTGGCGGCGTGTATGGTGACCATCTCGGGCAGCTGCCTGAGGCGGGGGAGTATGTTGATGGGCCAGGCATCCTTCACGATGATCACTAGGCAGTGGCCAGCCGCTATCTTCTCAGCCCTCTCGACAGCAGCCTCAATGAGCTCAGGGTCGTTCCCGGCCTTCCTTATTAGCCTAGGCCCTGAAGACTCGCAGAAGGCGAACCCGAACTTTATGCTGGAGCAGGAATCAGCCAGGGCCTCGTACACATCTTCCACAGTCTTGATGAAGTGCGAGGTTGCTATGATTATGTTAGCTCCCTCCGGAGGGGTGACATCCACCGCTTCCAGCCTCAGATCCATCAGCTCACCCCTTGACGATGGACTCTATCCTACTGAATAAATCTATCAGGGCATCCTTCTGGAGCTTGTAGACCCTAAATTTCCCCTTTACCGTCTCCTTGACCAGACCCGCGGTCTTCAGATCGGAGAGATGGTGCGATATGAGGGACTGATCCTTCTCGAGTATGTACGATATAAGGCAAACCGGCATCTCGGTGGCCGAGAGCAGCAATATTATGTCCAGCTTCGTGGTGTTGGAAAGAGCCTTGAAGGCCCAGGCGACCCTCTCCTTATCCTCGAGCCTCTCCAGATTGTCCAGTGCCCTGTCTATCTTCTCCACGTACTCCCTTATGTCCTCGATACATCTCCTGGGAACCCTCTTGAGCACTTCTTCTCCTCTACTCATGATTTAACACCGTTGAACACTTGTTCTTTTATTAGATATATATTTTCCCCTTCAATTTTAAATGACCATCCCCGTCGGCAACGTGGGAATGTGGGACGTAACCGTGGTTGGGGCCGGACCATCAGGATCAACGGCCGCTTACCTGCTGGCTAGGATGGGTTTCAAGACCCTGCTGGTGGACATGAGGGACCTCCCCAGACCCAAACCCTGCGGCGGTGGGATAACCTTGAAGGCGGCCAGGCTGCTCAGGGACCTGGACCTCCCAATGGAACCCGTTGAGGTCCTTCACAGGGATGTCGTCGTCTCCGGGTACGGGAGGGAGGTCACCGTGAGCACCCCTCCGGACGAGTTCGCCATAGCCCTAGTCAGGAGGGAGCTCTTCGACCACCGTCTCATGGAGAGGGCGGTGAGCGAGGGTGCCCGCTTCATCAAGGCTAGAGTCAGCGGCGTTAAGGTGTCCAACGGAACCGTGAGGCTGATCGGACTCGAGGAAAGCGCCCGCTACGTCTTCGGGGCCGACGGGGCCAACTCCGCGGTGGCTCTCACATCGGGTGTCAGGGGACCCTGGGGGAGAGAGGACATCATAGTGGCCATGGAAGGAAGGGCTCCGCCCCACGACAGGCTGACCTTCATGGTCGATGCGGCCCCCTATGGGTACGGATGGATATTCCCCAGGAGGGAGGACTCAAATGCCGGAGTGGGGGGCATGCTCGACAAATCCAGGGAGATAATGGAGGCCTACAGGGAATTCTCATCGAGATTCAGGGTGAAGCACGAGGGCTCATGGATAATACCTGCGGGCGGACACGGTAAACCGATAGCCAAGGGCAGGATCATCTTGGTGGGGGACGCTGCCGGCCTCGCCGATCCCCTCACCGGAGAGGGGCTGTATTACGCTTTCAGGAGTTCCCTTGAGGCCAGCATTTCCATGGAGGCGGACCAGCCGGCTGAGACCTACGCTAGGAGGATGAAACCGATTCTGGAGGAGCTGAAGGCGAAGAGGAGGGCCGCCAGGCTGATAATGCCCAGAATGAAGTTCTTCTTCGATCTATTCGTCTCATACCCGGAGATAGCCAGGAGGTACATGCTCTCGTCCATCGGCAAGGTCGAGTTCAGGGATTTCTGGAGGTGGGCGATCTCGAGGGTGCCCAGGGCCCTCATAAAGAGCAAGCTGGGGATATAATCACTCCAGAAAGCCCTCCAGTGAGGTCCACCTCCGCACGAACCTCAGGAGGCGAGAACCTCGTAGGACGGGGGTTAGATCGAACCTCACCCTACCCTCGAGGAACCTGAGCGCCTCATCCATCTCCTCGAACCGCGAGGGTTCGGAGGAGAGCGCGATCCTCATCCCCTCCCTCACTTGCCAGACCCCCACCGGGGCGTAGTACTCCGGTCCTATCTCCCTGATGGCCAGAACCGATGCCTGCCTTCCCATCGACCTCAACTTCTCCAGAACCGCTACTCTCATGGCGTAGTGACCCCCATCCATGTAATCAAGGCCCGTCCGGGTATGCTCCCTGTTGATCACTACGTGAGCTTCTTGGGAGGACCGAGTCCACAGACCCCTAGGCAGCCAAGCCTCTACGATCTCCAGAATGTAGGGGCCGGGAGCGATCACCACGAAGTACCTGTTCCCCTCGTAGCTACTCTGGTACAGCAAGACGTCCCCCGTGTAGGGGGGCATTCGCCCGACGAGCCTCCTCAGCCAGTTCCCGACGATGGAATCCACCGCGGTTATGGCCCATCTAGTGGGGACCAATCTCCTTCTTCCCCTGACGCCCAGAGAGCCCAAGGAGAGAACCTTGGAGATGGAGTAGACATCCACTCCCCTCCTGTAAAGCTCCACGACGCCCTCGGTGGCGCTCAGATCCCCGTCGTAAACGCTCCTCTCTATGGGAGTCGGCACCTTCGGCTCCTCGGCGAGTTTTACCCTCTCTGCAGGGGCTGTCGGGCCTAGTGGTGTGAGGAGACCGTCGAAGGAGATCCTCGGAGCGGGAGGTCTCCTGAGCTTGGCCTCCATCTCGACGGGCACCTCGCTCAGCAGGGCCCACCTGACCTCCTCGACCTGAGGTTCATCCACCCTCCTCACATCCGTTCTGAAGTGAGCGTAAACTTGGGAGGAGAACCTGGAGACCATGTAGCTGAGGGGTCTCCTTATCCACAGGTCAGGGCGCTCGGGGAGATCCAGCTCCCTCAGGGAAACCATGGGACCGACGGACACCTTGGGATATCCCCTCTCGCCCACCAGGGCCGAGGGAGGTGAGGGACCCTCCATCGAGCTCGTCTTGGGGATCCCTGCCTGGTACTTGATCCTCTCAAGGATGGGACACTTGGGCAGGCCGCATAGCAGCTTGGTCCCCTTGCACCTGACGCAGAGGGATGGGTCAACCCTGGAGGGCACAAGTAGGAGTTGCGTGGAGGGAATTAATCGTTGACCCCAATACCCGGCCTGACCCTGTACACCTTCCCCCTCCCGTTCACCCTCTCCACGAGTCCCCTCTCCACGAGGGCCCTCAATCTCCCCGATATTATCCTCCTGGAAGCCGATCCCCTCTGCTTCCTGACCTCCTCCGTGAGCTGGGATATGTTGAGCGGCCCCTTTGTGGCGAGGGCCCTTACTATGCTCTTATCTATGTCGTCCGTCACCAGCTGGACCATCCTCTCCACCCTCGCGACGCTCCCGAGTATCGAGGCGTACGCCCTCAGGAGTGACTTGTACATCTCCAAGCTCCTCAGATCCGCTTCCGCCGATTTCATCCTGTCCTCAAGTCTGTCGAGCCTCTCTATTATCCTGAACAGCAGCTCCTTGATCTCATCGAGTTCCCCCATTCCACAACTCCTCCTATGTCGGGGACGACTATATCCAAGAGCTCCCGGCAAACTTCCTCGCTGAGACCCGATGCTCTGAGCTCCTTCAGCGCTGACCTCCTAGCTAGGCTCTTCTTCACCTTGTACACTCCCAAGAGGTAGAGGGCCCTCAGGGCCTGCAGCGACAGCGATCCCATCAGCAGCAGGATCTCCTTCGTGGCCCTGAGGCGTCTCAATCCTCTTCCCCTTTCATGACGGACCTGATCACGGACATGGGATTGATGAAGTGCTCCTTGGTGATCTTCAGGGCAAGATCCTCGGGTATACCCTGATCCACGAGCTCCTTGTAGAAGGAGGCTATGGCCTTGGCCCTCTCCCTCGCTCTCTCGGGGTTGTAGGTCAGGTCCATTAACTCCTTAAGAGGTTCGATCAGACCCCTTATCAGGCCAGGAACCTCGTTCCTGAGGACCGAGAATACCTCCCTGAGCTCCTCCACATCTTCATCAATAGAGGATTCCTTCCTAACTTTCACGACATCCTCCTCCTCATCCATTACCCGTCACCCATCCTAGCTCCTGACCAGAGCTCATAAGGTGATTGCGAATCCGTGACCAGAATGTGATCACTCGGCGACCACCGAGAGTTATTTCAAATCAATGTAAATTTATACTTGTGAAGCGATGGTGCCCCGATGCTCGAGCTGGAGAGGATGGGGGAGCTGCCAGAGCTCGCGGTGGAAGCCAAGGGTCTGACCAAGAGGTTCGGGAATTTCGTGGCGGTGAACCACATAAATCTAAGCATAAGGAGAGGGGAGAACTTCGGCCTGCTGGGGCCAAACGGGGCCGGCAAGACCACAACCATAAGGATGATCACCGGGGTGATAAGGCCCTCCGAGGGATACGTCAGGGTCTTCGGGATAGACGTTGCAAGGGAGAGAAAAAGGGCCCTCAGGTACATAGGATACATGCCCCAGAGATTCAGCCTGTACGAGGACCTCACGGTGGAGGAGAACATAAGGCTGTACGGGCGCCTTCAGGGCCTCACCGGAAACCTGCTCAGAGAGAGGGTAAGGGAACTGCTGGAGAGGTTCTACCTGTGGGAGTTCAGGAGAAGGCTAGCGGGAAAGCTCAGTGGTGGGATGAAGCAGAGGCTGGCCCTCGCGACGGCCCTTGTCCACGATCCAGCCCTGCTCATACTGGACGAGCCGACAGCGGGTGTGGATCCTCCGCTGAGGAGGAAGTTCTGGGAGCACTTCAGGGAGCTGAACAGAGAGGGCAAGACGATACTGGTGACCACTCACTACATGGACGAGGCCGAGAACTGCGACAGGCTGGCGCTGATGAACAGGGGCAGGATAATCGCGGAAGGATCTCCCAGGGAGATAAAGAGGAAGGCTCTGGGTGGCGATCTGGTTGAGATAGTTCTTGAGGGCGATCTGAACCCGATGGAGCTGCCTGGAGTTAGGTCGGTTCTGGAGGACTCGGGTGGGAGGTACCTCCTCATCGTGAAGGACTCGGGAAGGGATCTCCCCAGAATAGTGAAGAGGGCGGAGGAGCTGGGAGCCAGGGTCCTGCTGGCATCCCCGGTCCACGTGAGCCTTGAAGAAGCGTTCATAAGGTTCATGGGTGAATCGGAATGAGCCTCGAGGAGGGGATCCGTAAGGGACTCAGGATAATCCCCATAGTCGACAAGGAGATAAGACAGCTCGTGAGGGATCCCAAGACCATCCTCATGGTCCTGTTGATGCCAATAACAGTCACCATACTCTTTGGCTACGGTTACGGGGGTAAGGGAGCGGGGAAGTACCCCATAACGGTGGTGGACTTGGATGGAGGGGATGGGGCCTTCAAGTTCATTCAGGAACTCAGGAACTCCAAGATGTTCGACATAAAGGCAATATACAGGTCGAAGGGGCAGGGTTTCTCATCGGTGTACTCGGGCAGGGTCTATGCCAGTTTGGTGATACCCGAGACCTTCACGGAGGATCTCACGAAGGGAAGACCCACGAGGGTGGAACTCTACTACGATGCCAGCAACCCATCTGTGGCCCAGATGATAATGCAGGCCGTGGGGGTGGTCACCCAGCAGTTTCAAGAGTGGGCGGCGGACAGGTTCGGCACCTTTGCCATCACGCCCATGTTCTATACCGTTTATGGCCCGAAGGTGAAGAAGATAGAGAGCTTCATCCCCGCCCTGATGGCAATGATTCTCCAGATGGTTCCCACGAGCCTGATATCCGTGTCGATCTGCAGGGAGAGGGAGAAAGGAACCTTTGAGCAATTCATAATGACTCCCGTTAGCGTGTTCGACATAATCTTCGGCAAGCTAGCAGCCTACTTCTTGGCCACCATATCCGACGCCATACTGAGCCTCTTCACGGCCATGCTGCTCTTCGATGTGAGACTTAAGGGCACCTTCCTCGACATGACTATAGTGTCCACAGTGTTCCTGCTCAACTCCTTGAGCTTAGGTTTGCTCATATCCGTCTTCTCAAGGAACCAGCTCCAAGCCTACCAGGCCAGCATATTCTCCTTCATAGTGTTCATGCTCTTCAGCGGCGTGCTCGTTCCGGTGGATGTGCTCAGCTCCGAGGCCAGGCTTATAGCATCGTTCGTCCCGATGTATTACTTCGTCACCGCCTTCAGGAGCGTCTCCCTTAAAGGGTGGAGCTACCTCATGGTCGTTGACCAGCTGACCACGATGACCCTGTTTACTGTGGCCTTCCTCGTGCTCTCCCTCAGGTTCCTCAGGATGGAGGTGACCTGATGAGGCGGATCCGACTCCTAGTCTTGGTGATGCTGGTCATCGCTACCCCTTCCCCCTTGATGCTCACCCGTCTTGATTCCTCCTACCTGAAGGTGATGGATTCCTACTGGAGAGCCCCCTTCATAGTGGGGATCACGAACACCTTCATCGTAGAGGTGAAGAGCCTCTACGGAGGGACTATCAGTGGGATATCGGCCACCTTGACCGTTCACGATGTAGCCGGGACTGACTACGCCGGAACCTTCTCCTACTCTGGATCCCTCTTCCAAGGGCAGGTGCTCATGATGAGGTTCAACATATTCATTCCGGCCAATGCGGACGCTTCACATTATAGAGCCACCTTGGATGTAAGCTTCACGGTCGACGGAGTTCCGGAGACAGAGACCTACGATCTCTACGTGACCGTCAGAGGGTCTCCTCAGGTGAGGTGCTCTCTGTCGGCGATGGCAAGGCCAGGCAGACCAGCTAGGGCCCAGCTGATCCTCTCGAATTACGGTGATGGCGTGGCCAGGAACGTCAGAGCTACCATAGCCCCTGCATCACCCAGTGTTCAGGTGTCCTCGCCAATCGATGCCGGGATGATGGACCCCGGCAGCAGTGAGGCCTTTCCGATCACCCTCTACGTGGGTGACATCGCCGACGAGGCGGTCACTCTCACAGTGACGGTTACCTGGGATTCCCAGGTGGGTGCCGGGGGTCAGTACACGTGCACCCAGAACGTAGCAATATCCGAGATGCCGCCTAGGGGACTCTCAGTCCGCACCAACTCCACCACCCTGGAGCCGGGCAGGGTGAACATGGTTTACCTCTTCGTGGAGAACGAGGGAAGCGAGGATGCCTTCAGGGGGACGCTCATCGTGCAGTCACCTCCCGGTGCAGCCATACGCGGATCCAACAGGGTCGAACTGGGTAATATATCCTCAGGAAAAACTGTGTGCGTTCCCCTTGAGCTTTACGTGAGCCCGAGCACGAAGGGGACCCTTCAGCTACCGGTGAGCGTTGAATGGTTCGATCCCGGATCCGAGAGACACACCAACACAGCCACTCTGGGCTTCTACGTGAGGGCACCACCCGGTCCCTATCTAGTCGCCTACACAGACAGGAAGGTTCTGATGCCGGGAAGTCAGGAGATGGTGGATGTTATCCTGAGGAACGAGGGACAGGAGGTGGCCAGATCTATCAGGGTTAGCTTCATCCCGTCCAAGGACTTGGCCCTCCTCTCCCCCAGCGGGGTGGAGGTCGGGGACCTAGAACCGGGCCAAGGTGCTAGGATGACACTCCTCCTCTCTGCCCCCAACGTGAGCTACGGTAGCCTTGCCCTGACCCTACAAGTGTCGTACATGGACGATCATGACAGGGCCCAAGAGCAAGTAATTCCCCTCTCCTTTATAACAGAGAGCCCAGATACGCCCCTCATATCGGTGAGCCCCCTAGATACGGAGCTGGCCGTGGATCAAGTCAGTGATATGAGGCTCAGGATAAGGAACGAGGGAGGAGTTGCTCGAAATCTGGTCCTCAAGCTTATCTTCCCCTCTCCGGAGCTCGGGGCTGTGGTGGGGGAGGACTACGCCTATGTGGACGAGCTCGACACAGGTGAATCGGCTGATAGGGTCTTCTCCATTTACCTATCTCCCAAGGCCTACGGTGCAGTTCAACTCCTAGCCCAGGTGAGTTATGAGGATGAAGCGGGCGTGACCCACAACGACCTTCTATCCTTCGGCATAAGGGCGGTGGGAAAACCTCAAATAGAGGTGGCCCACGTATCGACGATCCCCTCTTCGGTGTACCCAGGGGACACCAACGTGAAGCTGATTGTGGTAGTAACAAACGTGGGGAACTACGTGGCCAAGAATCTGAGGCTGATCCTGAGACCCGTGTCCGGGGTAATGAAGCCCTCCTCACCGGGTACCGACTCCTTCCTAGTTCCAGCCCTTCCCCCCAACCAGGCGGTCGATGTCACCTTCTTGGTCGATATCGACGAGAACGCCAGGCCGGGTAGGTACGAGGCAATCCTGACGTCTGAACTGGGTAACGCGACGATACCCGTTCAGATAGATGAGAAGGCCAGGTTCCGACTGGTGGAATTTTCCATACCCGGAAAGCCCAGGCCGGGTGACAGGGGAGCGAAGCTGACGGTGGTCCTTAGGAACGAGGGGCGGGTCACCGCCAAGGACGTGGTCTTGGAGATCATAACCCCCTACTTGGTGGGGACCACTTCCCTGGCCCTAGGTGAGATACCGCCCAGATCGAACGCATCCGCCATAATGGAGGTGGACATCGACGAGAACGCCCCCCTCAGGATCCCAGTCGATGTCAAGATATCTTGGAAACAGGACGGGAGATCCCTCTACCAGACAGCTCACACCACCGTGAGGCTCAATCCCAGGGGGGGGTCGAGCGACTACATGAAAACAGTGATCTTGGCCGTGGTGATATTGGGTGCGATCATAGCGCTCCCGTTCATAAAGAGGTTCATCTCGGGAGGTTCTTAGCCCTCCCGAACTCCACGAGGGCCTTCATGGCTCTCACGGCCCTCTCCGACTCAGGATAGGCTGGTATCCCCTCTCTCTCGAAGAGCTCCCTGAACTCCCTAGCGTACTGGGAGGACCCCACATCCATGGCCACCACCGGCTTACCGTATTTCTTAGAGAGGTCGGCCAGCTTGCTCGGGAGTTCTGCCGTCACCCCGGGGACATGGTGAAGCGCCAGCACTATCACCCCGTCGACCCCCTCGTCCTCCAGCAGGATCCTCATGGACTCCACGAAGGAGTCGTCGGTGGCGCTCCCGGTGAGGTCGACCGGATTTCCCGTGGCAGCGATGGGCGGAATTATCCTCCTATCCTTCAGTTCCTGGAACCTCTCCTGGCTCTCATCGCTCAGATCCGCGAGCCTGAGGCCGACGGCTTCGGTCTCATCAGCCGCCATCACACCCACGCCACCACCATCGGTGAGTATGGCTATCCTGTCCCCTCCTGCCGGTGGCTGCATCACCAGTGCCTTGGCCGCGTCGAACAGCTCCTCCATGTCCCTCACCCTTATGACCCCGGCCTGCTTGAAGGCTGCATCGTAGACGGAATCACTGCCAGCCATGGCGGCGGTGTGCGAGCTGGCCGCCTTGGCTCCCGCACTGGTTCTTCCGGCTTTGAAGACCACTATCGGCTTCTCTTTGGTGATCTCCTTGGCCAGCCTGAGGAACTCCCTTCCTCTGTCGATGGACTCGGCGTATATGAGGATGACCTTGGTTTCCTCGTCCCCCTTGAGGTACTCCAGCACGTCAACCTCATCCACATCCAGCTTGTTTCCGTAGCTCACGAATTTGGCCAGGCCTATTCCCTCCCCGTGCATGTAGTCGAGGCACGCCACCCCGAAGGCTCCCGATTGCGTGCTGAGAGAGATGTTTCCCGGCTTCGGCCTCGGAGAGGACACGTACTTCCTGCCGAGGAACTCCTTCTCAACTGGGAGGAACATGGTGTCGACACCGGTGGAAGGGACCACGACGCCGACGCAGTTTGGCCCTATGACCCTCATCCCATACTTCCTCCTTATCTCATCGAGCATCTTCTGGAGCTCGACACCCTGACCTCCAATCTCCGCGAAGCCGCCGCTGATCACGATGACATGCTTTATTCCCTTCTTACCGCATTCCTCCATCACAGGCGGAGTGTACTTGGCCGGGGTCACGAGCACCGCCAGATCGGGCACCTCGGGCAGCTCGAGGACGGACTTGTAGGTAGGGACCCCGAGGATCATCTCATCAGATCTGGGATTGACGGCGTAGAGCTTCCCCCTGTAAATTCCCCTCCGCGAGTTCTCGACCATAATCCTCAGCAGCTCATACCCTATCTTCCCCGGCGTTCTAGAAGCGCCAACGATGACCATCGATTTGGGGTTGAAGAAGCTCTCTATCGAGGGCACACCACTTCACCGTGGTTCCTCCCAACTTCATAATAAAGAGATTCCACGATATCATGCCAGGGCTGGTGATAAGGTGATCACCTAGATACGAGAAAAAGAAAGGGTCCGGGCGAAGGAGCCGGAACTCACGTCTTCCAGACGGCCCTGACGGCCAGCTCTATATCGTCACCGGTGACGGTCTTCCTGTTGGCGTGCTTGGCGAGACTGACCGCGTGCTTGCTCACTTCCATGGCGAACTTCTCCATGTAATGCTCCAGCCTCTCAACGGCGGCGTCGCTAACCCTCTCGGCACCAGCCTCCCGGATTATCCTCCCGATGGGAGCCAAAGGTAGATATCTCGTCTTGGGCATAAGATAAGGGATCTCAGGTTAAATAAAAAATTTCCCCTTCATGCCCGGGTGGGGGCTCTACTCGGGAGATTAGCTTATAACTGAGCTATCATCATCTTTACATTGGAATCCATTTAATTTAACATCCGGGATCTAAGGGAGTAGGGAAATTACAAGTTCACATGAGATAAAAGGAGAGGTGTTATCAATTATGGGAGGGAGAGTAAGAATTAGCAAATTGATATCATTGCTGCTGAGGCACAGGCCGGAGCTAGGGGGGCTATCACCCGATGAGAGGGGGTTCGTTCCCTTGGACGATCTTCTGGATACCGTAGTCAGATTGATGAGGGGTGAAGTATCGAGAGAGAAGATCTTGGACGTCATCAAGGCGGATGAGGAGAGATTCGAGGTGATCGACGGCAGAGTGAGAGCCAGGTACGGCCACAGCTTCAGGGTGGACTACGGGAAACCTCTCCGACCTGAGGATGTACCGAGGGTGCTCTATCATGGCACCACCCTCAGATCCCTCCCCCTTATAATGAGGCACGGGCTGAGGCCCATGAGCCGAGAATACGTGCATCTCTCCCTTACTAAAGAGAGGGCGCTGAAGGTGGCAAGGAGGAGGAGAGGCCCCCACGTGATACTGAGGATAAGGGCCAGGGAGCTAGCGGCCAGCCAGCCCGTCTACAGACCCTCCCGGCTCACCTTCCTTGCGAGGGTGGTGCCCCCAGAATATATAGAGGTGGAGGAGATACTGGGGGGATAACTTGGACCCGGTCATAGTGGTGCACGGCGGGGCGTGGGACATACCCCCTGGCCTCCTGGAACCGAGTATTCTGGGTGTCAGAAGGGCCGCGAGCGAGGGATACCGGATGTTGGAGACTGGTGCATCAGCGCTGGACGCGGTGGAGAGGGCGGTTATGGTCATGGAGGATGACCCGGCATTCAACGCGGGAGTCGGGTCGGTTCTGAACGAAGGGGGGCAGGTCGAGATGGACGCCATGGTGATGGACGGCTCCTCCCTGAAGTTCGGATCCGTGGCGGCAGTCAGGCGCGTGAAGAATCCCATCTCCTTGGCCAGGGCCATCATGGAGAGGACCAGCGACCTCATGTTCGTCTCCGAGGGAGCCGAGAGGGTGGCCATGGAGCTGGGCATCCCCCTAGTAGACCCGCGGACCCTCATAGTGGAGAGACAGCTCCGGACTTGGAGGGAGAGATCATCCAAGCAGGAGGGTACCGTGGGCGCCGTCGCGATCGATCGCGATGGGCGGATTGCAGCTGCCACATCCACGGGTGGGAAACCCATGAAGAAGCCCGGCAGGGTTGGTGACACGCCCCTGATCGGCTGTGGGGCCTATGCCAATGGGATAGGGGGAGCGAGCTCCACTGGCCAGGGAGGACCGATAATGAGAGTGATGCTCTCTCGACTGGCGGTCGACATGCTGACCGGCCTGGATCCGATCGAAGCCGCCAGGCGCTCGCTCTCGGTTATGGCCGACAGGACGGGAGGATGGGGAGGGATCATCGTCTTGGACAGGCGAGGGAGGATTGGCTACGCCCACACCTCCAAGAGGATGGCCGTGGCTTACTCGATGGGCGGGGAGATCGTGGCGAAGATCAGCTCGCTCGAATGAGCCTGGGAAAGGGATCAGGGACCTCTTCCGGAGTGGGGAAGTCTCTAGTGCTCCCTCCCTCTACGAGTTCCCTTCTCTCCTTCCTCAGCTCCCCTATCACCGTGACCACGAATCCGTGGGATTCCATGAGATCCTTCAGGAACCCGAGGGGAAGGTTGCCTGGAATGGCTGCGAGCACGACGCCCGAGCTGGAGGCGGCCATCGGATCAAACCCCTCTCTCCTCCCCAGCCTGATCAGCTCCGGAGGGAAGGGAATCAGATCACGGTTCACCACAAAACCCAGATCAGAGGCGTCGGCGAAGTCGTTCAGGAGGCGAATAAGTCCCCCTTCAGCCCCATCCTTCATCCCGTTCACCCGAGCGAACAGCGCCAGATCCCTGGCCGCGTCCACAGCGGTGAGCATCCACCTTACCCTCCTCCACTTGGCTGGGGATCTTGGATCTATCTTCTCCAATAACGACGGATTGAAGTGCGCCAAGCCGTAGAGTAGCTCAGCCCCCGGTACCCCCACCAGCAGCAGCCTGTCTCCCACCCTAGCGAGCCTTGGCGTGATTGGTTCCCTCGCCTCTCCGATAACCGTGGTCACGACTATAGGCTCTCTGACCGAATCGTACCTTCCCGTGTGACCTGTTATCACCGCCACGCCGTACCTGAAAGCCTCCCAGTCTATTCCTCTGGCTATCTTAAGTGCCACCTCGTCGCCGGCATCCGGCGGCAGCAGAACCGTGCTGGTGATCAGCTTCGGCTCGGCCCCCATCACCGCCACGTCCGAGGCGGAGAAGTGGAAGGCGAAGTATCCGAGATCCTCCTCCGGTACCCCTAGGGCCGGATCGGTGGCGTACACCCTTGTCAGGCCCATCAGCCTCTCCGCTCCCGCATCCAGACTAGGGTGCGGCGGTATGGCTATGTTGCTGCTGAGCCTGCCCACGTACTTCGTTATCTCCCTCAGCAGGGATCTCTTGGCCTTCCCGTCCATCCTCTAGGTGTGCGGACCTCCTTAATGATAACGTTTTTCAAAGCTCTCCCAGGCTGTGGAGGGATGAGGGTCGCCATTCAGGGAGAGAAGGGTTCCTACAGCGATTCAGCGGCTGCTAAGTTCTTCAGGGATTACGAACCCCTGTTCAAGAGATTCTTGGAGGAGGTCTTCGACTCTGTGGAATCGGGGGAAGCTGATTATGGAGTTGTGCCGGTGGAAAACTCCAGCACGGGCAGCATAAGGAAGACCCTAGACCTCCTGCTGGAGAGGGATGTGAGAGTTGTTGGAGAGGTGAAGGTGAGGGTTAGGCACGCCCTGCTCGGAGTAAGGGGGGCTAAGCTCGATGACGTGAGGGTTGTATACTCCCATCCGGAGGCCATATCCCAGTGCGAGGGATTCCTCAAATCCAGAGGGTGGGTGGTGATCCCTAGCTTCGACACAGCGGGAGCCGCTAGAGAGGTCGCGGAGAGGGGTGATAGGGGGATGGCCGCCATAGCTGGCGAGATGGTGGCCGAACTCTACGACTTGGAGGTGCTCGCCCGTGACATTCAGGACCTACCCCACAACACCACGAGATTCTTCGTAATAACCGCTGAGGGGGAATGGCCCAGGGACGCTGACACCACGTCAGCCTTCTTCGCCACCAGGCACGTTCCGGGAGCCCTATGGAGGGCTCTAGGGGTCTTCGCTAGGAGGAATATAAACCTCCTGTGGCTCGAGTCACGTCCCATAAGGAGGGAACCCTGGAACTACTCCTTCTTCATAGAGTTCGAGGGCTCCCTCTGGGAGGACTACGTGAAGGAGGCGCTGGAAGAGCTAGAAGGGGAATCCATATGGGTGAAGGTCTTGGGGACCTACAAGAGGACCTCGGCCTTCTGACGCGACACCATGAAAACGATAAATTTGCCGGGTTCTCAACCCCAAGGGTGGAGCCGCATGGCGCGTATAGCAATCGTGGTTCACGACAGGGTGGAGGACGATGAGTTCACCTACCCCCTGTACTACTTCAGGTGGAGGGGCCACGAGGTGGTCGTGGCCTCACCACTGGAGGAGTTCGGAAGCAAGCACGGGTGCAGGAGGTGGAAGCCGGACATCAAGACCTCGGACCTGAGGGCCAGTGACTTCGATGCATGCATAATACCAGGAGGGTACAGTCCGGACAAGCTGAGACTGGATGAGCACACCCTGAAGTTCGTTAGGGAGATGGTCCGGGCAGGTAAGGTGGTGGCGGCAATATGTCACGGCCCTCAGGTCCTCATCTCGGCTGGAGTGGTCAGGGGAAGGAAGCTCACCTCGGCCAAGCAGGTCAGAGACGACCTGATGAACGCCGGCGCCGAGTGGGTGGATGAGCCGGTGGTGATAGACGGGAACATCATTTCCTCTCGCTATCCCAAGGACCTTCCGGGATTCGTGGAGGCGGTGGAGAGGGCTCTATCCGAGTAACTCCATGCGGAATCTCCTGTCCAGCTCCCTTACATCCTCCTCTCCAATATCCTCTCTTGAGTAGGCCTCCAACCTCTCTAGGTTCAGGTGAATGAACTCCGGCCCCCACTTGAAGGGTTCCAGCATCCGCAGCGCGCGTTCCCTGTACCCCATTATGTAGAGGGCCGCGGCCAAGGCCTCCACCGTAGACAGCCTCTCCGGCAAGCCGTAATTTATGGGATTTGCAGCGACTAAGAAGGGAAGCCTCCTCTGCCTCCCGCGAGGCCACCTGACCTCCTTTATCCTGCGCCACGAGGCGTCGACGGCCACGAGTCCCCTAGCAACCAGCCCATCCCGTGGCGACAGCATCAACTTGGACTTCGGGTTCAGGACCACGAGGGATGTTCCCCTGCTGGGCCTGTATCTCTCGGCCAACCCCAGCCTGAGCAGCTTCGAACCAGTTGCCTTCTTAGGATCGTCTTGGTGGAGCCTGAGGACTATGACCCTCATACTCTTGGGATTCACTTCAGCTTCTCCAAGACTATGAAAGTGACCGTGTTCTCCACTCCTTCTTGGCTCCTCAGGCTCTCGATTATCCTAGCAAGCTCGAAGGTGTTGGCTGCCTCTACCCTGAGAAGGAAGTCGAACTCACCGGTGACGTAGAAGACCTCCTTCACCTTCTCGTTCTCGGGGAACACCTTCTTCAAATCAGTGGTGCTGGATGGCTTGACGCTTATGGCTATAAACGCCTCCAACATACCCATCTCAGACCCCTCTTTTCCCCCTTCGAGATTAGGGCATCGGCTCCTAATAAACTATTCCGGTGCCCCCATTAGAGAGGGGGATCAAGGCGCCCTCGGATCCCCTAACCTTTTAAGCGAGCGGACCCAGACACGATAAGGCACGTCGCCCCATCCCACCAATCGATTTATTCGACTTACGTCGTTTTGAATTTCTACAATAATCGCTTATATAGGGAGAGGGATCCAGAAGTGGTAAGGTGAGACGATGAGCCAGCAGGTCTCTCTACAGGTCGATAAGGAGCTTATCGATGCCATCGATGCCCTAGTATCAGAGGGGATGTTCAAGAGCCGATCGGAGGCCATAAAGGCTGCCCTCATGGGATTCATAAGGACCAAGAATGCGGAGAGGGTTAGGCAGGTCTACGAGGAGTTCATATCCGAGGCCGTGTCCAATTTCAGAAGGTGATCCCTCCTCCATTCATCTATATCAACTATTTCCAGTGATTCCCGCCGTTTTTACTTGCTATCAATTTTCCTGTTCTCCCTGAATCTCCGGTCATGCTGCGGTCAGGACCGCCAAAGCACCTGAAGTGGGTCTCAAGCCTCGGCTCAAGCTGTCCAAGAACACTACTCCCTTCTGAAGAAGAGGTGGAGCTTCTGGACATTCTGAAGAGCTACCAGATCTGCCCTCCTTCCTCGGAAGGTGAGTTTATTTAGCCCCTCGGACTCGGATGCTACTCTCAGGGCCTCCAGCATGACCATCTCTGGCCTCACTGATCTAGCATGCTCTATACACGCGGTGTCAGCCAAGTTTATGAAGTCCGGATAAGAGGGACCCCTAGTGCTATTCGCCGAGAACGAGGCGAAGTCCCACATGTCAACATCGAATCCGGTAAGCTTTATCACCGGCGCGCCCCTGGCCCAGGGCCTGTAGAAGGAAACTTCCACCTCGTTGAACATCGGATGAGATTCCAGCCTCCTGTTCATCCTCTCGATGTACCTCTCGCCCCGCCGGACCATAGAAGAGAAGTAGGAAACGATGAACCTCATCCCGTTGAACTCCTCACCGTACCTCCCTAGGTGGAGGAACTCACCGGGATCCAGCATGAGCCAGGCGATCACCGGATCGGAGAGGAGATCCCACACCACGCTCCTTGGCAGGTTAGAGGGCCTAGAATCCACTATTTCAATGAGCTCCTCCCCCAAATACCTGTAAGCAATCAGGGACGTGCTTATTCTCTTTATCAGACCCACTAGGCCCTTTCCCCTCCTCCTCGCTAGCTCCAGTACCTCGTGAGATAGTTCGATAATCCCCGTGCTCCTTCTCAGCCCGAGCAGAGCATCGGCCGGCGGGAGATCCCCATCCCTTACCACAACGTCGTAGTCATCCCTGCGCGCGAGTATATCCTTTATGAGCAGGAGCTCCTCCTTCTTAGCCCTGACAGATACGATGGTATCGCTTGGCTCCTCATCCTCACCCCCCAAACCACTCCTCACGGGCTTGAGCCTGAAGGTTGGTCTGGAAGGTCTTGGATAGGTTACAGCCGCCAGGAGGATGAATCCCGTCCTCAAACCCCTCAGGGAGAGAGTTGGGGAGAATGTGGAGTCCACGGCGACGACCTGAAACTCCCGGGATGGCTCACCCAGCCTGCGGGCATCACCCCTCACATCCGATGCAATCCTCTCGTAGACGGGTAAGAGGTAGTTCCACGCATCTTTCATGCTATCGACAATCCTCCTGGCCCTTTCCAGGGCTATCGTGTAGACGTCTGGGTCCAGTACCTCCTCACTCCACTCCCCATCCTCCATCTCACTCACCGAAGGTGTGAAGGAGGATCGGTCTCCTGAAGGGGGACAGCAGGCCTGTCACGTAGAAGTCACCCGTTCCCAGTATGCCCACATCTATGCTCCCTATGCTGACCACCTTCCCTATGTCGTCCAGGTCGCTGGATGACTGGAGGGAACTGAACACCACACTGTTGATGTTGGCCCTTATGTTCATGTCGAGATCGGAGACCCACCTCTGGCTGACCAGGATTAGTCCCACCCCCCACTTCCTGCCCCTCCTGGCCACATCCGATAGTGCCTCGGTGGGGGGTTGGCCCCTCGCGTAAACCTGGGCCTCATCCACAACGATGGCTACGTCGAGCCTCTCACCCCTACTCTCCGCCCTGCTCATGAGGCCCGATACGACCCCCCTCATGATCCCGTATCTGATGGGTAGGGTCTCTGAGCTGATGTCCAGCACCGTCAGGTCGCTCCCGAGGACGTGATCCACGAGCCCCTCTATGTCATACCTCCTGCCGTTGAAGGAACTCAGGCTTATCCCCGACTTGACCAGCCTGAACAGAGACTTGGCTATCGTATGCTCCCTCCTCTTGAGATAACCCATCACGAGCCTGAGTATTGCTATGAAAGCCTCGTCGTCCCAGCTGACGTCCATGGGACTCCTGTTCCTTAGCTCGAGTATGGAGGACATGTCAAACTCACCATTACCAAAGCCGAGCGATTCCATGAACTTCCTAGCCCTGCTCACATCCCCCTCACTGTACAGGTAGGCGTACAGGGCGACCTCCACGTCGTCCAAGTACTCCTTCCCCAAGACTTTGTTGGCCATCACCTCGGCCAGCGACAGCAAGTCCGGGAATACCTCCGTGTCGGGGATAGTGGCATCACGGAAGAAGGGAGCATAGTCGGCTCCTGTGTGATCGAATACCACCACTCTTCTGCCGATCCTTGTGAGTTCCCTCACGAGCAGCCTCACTAGGTGAGATTTACCCGAGCCGGTGGATCCCACAACGGCTATGTGGTAATCCACTGCCTTGGGATCTAGGGGAAGCGGCCATCCCGATGATGGATGCTCTCCCACTAATATAGGATTATCCATGAACTTGAGGTTCTCCAGATCTCCTCTCTCCACCTTGTAAACAGGAGTGCCAGTCGGGGAAGCTGTCAGGACCCGGGGATCGAACCTCCCCCCCACGAGGGATCCGTACAGCTCGACACTCCCGTTGAGGTACTCGTATGCCCTGACGGCCTCCACGTTGGTGGGCGTGAAGGGTGAGTAAGGGGACATCGTGGGGTTGGCGTAGGAGACTCCCCTCACCACCCCCAGCAGTTCATCGCCCACTATGACCAAGTCATTGATAAGGACCTCTTCCTCAAGCCTCACGGTCACCCACTTGGTGGAGGTCCTGCCCACGACGAATCCCACTTTCCTCATTTGGGGATGATCCAGGCTCAACGCGATAAAAACCTATTTATCCCCCGCCTCGACGGGCCAGCCCCATATCCGACACATATTTATGCATGGGAGAGCTACTGGGAGCGGTGTACTAAATGGACATAGAAAGGGAGCTCAAGGAGAACAGGAAGATCGTTGACTCCCTGATCGAGGAGAGATTCCCTAGGGAGATCGATGCGGCCTATCTGCGGTGGCTGGCCGGCGAGGCGTCCTACTCATATGACCCAGAGGTGATCCAAAAGACGATATTCGAGCCCATGTGGGATCTGCTCTCCAGGGGGGGCAAGAGGTGGAGGCCCTGGCTCTTCCTGATAATGGCGAGAAATCTGGGAGTGGACCTAGATAAGTACAGGGAGCTGGCCATAGTGGTGGAGCTCCTCCACAACGGTTCCCTCGTGGCGGATGATATAGAGGACGGGGCAGAGGTTAGGAGGGGCGACAAGGCCATTCACGTGAAGTACGGCTTGGATATAGCAGTTAACCTCTCCTCGGCCATGTACTTCATGCCTCTCCGCATCCTGATGGAGATGAATGTTGACGACCGGACCTACAGGAGGCTGGTGGATGCCTATTTGGAGGACATGATAAGGATACACTTGGGCCAAGCAACCGACATAGGGTGGCACAAGGGACTGAAGGACCCTGAGAGCATAACAATAGATCACTACCTCCAGATGTGCGCCAACAAGACCGGCGTCCTCCCCAGACTCGCCGCTAGGTTCGCGGCCATAGCGGCTGGGCTGGACGAGGAGGGAGAGAGGAAGCTCGGGAAGTTCGCCGAGACGATAGGGGTAGCATTCCAGATCCAAGACGACATAATAAACGTGACTGGAGCTGAGAAGCTCGGCAAGGCCTATGGGGAGGACATAACCGAGGGAAAGGTGACCCTCATGGTGATTCACGCCCTGTCTAACGCTGACGAGAGAGACAGGAGGAGGCTCAAGCAGATACTGTCCATGCACACTAGGGAGAGAGAGCTGATAGACGAGGCCATCTCCATACTCAGGAAGTACGGGTCGATAGACTACGCCAAGGGTTTCGCGAGGGAAATGGTGAGGAAATCTTGGTCCAACGTCGAAGGACTGCTACCAGATAACGAGTACAAGGAGAAGTTGAGAGCTCTAGCCAACTTCCTAGTTGAGAGGGAGTTCTGACTACTAGGATTAGGATCTTGGGATGAGGAGGCTCTTCTTGACCTTATGCTCCAAGTTCTTTGTCTTGATTATGGAGGCGAGCATGACCAAAGTAGCTGATATCATATATAGTACATTGAGTCCAGCGAGTCCCGCTAAGAACCCTCCCAAAAGGGCACCCATTGACCACCCTAGGGACCTCACGAAGTTTACCTTTCCCAAGTACTCCAGAGATATCCTGAGACCTCTCCTCGATATCGAGACCATTATAAAGGACCAGGTCGCTCCATCTAGAATCATGAAAAACAGGAAATACTCTAGGGGGGAAAGGAGTCCCATCAGAACAATGAGAACGCTAAAGAGCATGGCGGATCTGATCATTAGAGAGAGATCCAAGTTCTTGATTTCGTTTCCCCTTCCAGCCCTTCTGTAAAGTAAGCTTGAGGCCATGGAGCTCACAGCCGAGAGCAAATATATCTGCGAGTTGTCTAGGCCTAGAGCCTTCTGAACCCCAACTAGCTGTGGATAGGCTAGGCCTAGGCCTACGAACGCCAGGAACACCTTCAGGCTGAAGGGGACCCCCTGCCTCGGTAGGCCGGGCAGCAAGTAGGAGGGTTTCTGGAAGAGAGTTCCCCTGGCAACACGTGATAGAAGGGCAATCGTCCACTCCAAGGCTTCCTCCTCAGCCCTTCCCACAGCCTCGATTCCCTCCTCTATTATCGGAAGCAGGCCGATCTCCTCCTCATAGGCCCTTCTCAAGATGCTGATGATTGGTATTCTGAGGGCAAGAATGACGATTGGAGCGAGTAGGACGTCCATGACGACGCTAATTAGGGCGAGCTCCACTATCCCAGCCCACTCAAGAATCAGAGCTCCCAGGAAGAGACCGGTCAGCCAGGACCATCCTGACACAGATTCATAGGATGAGGAGGCCTCGGACGGATCCCTGAGTATGTCGTAAGCATAAAACAAACCGGAAAAGTAAGAAATGGGGGAGAGAAAAGCAATGAGAAAGGACGAGAGCAGGGCGGCCTGGACGCCGGGATAGCTCACCACCACGCCTGGGATCGCGAGAGCTAGATGGCCAAGGGCAATCCCGGGAACGTGCCTCTCTTTGGGAGCTAGGACCCTAGTCCAGACTAGGTTCCCCACCATCAATCCCAAGTAAATGAGGAAGAACGAGAGCGACAGGTATTCCGGCCCTCCTCCGTACTCTATCACCGCAAGCGGAGCCAGCTGGTACAGGATGGAGGACAGGAGCCTATGGGGGATAGAGGCCGCTTTCCACCTCTCCACTCTCGCCATCCCTTTCCCCGCCTAGGATCTCCCTGAGCACCGACCTTATGTAGGGTCTAAGCTCATCCTTCAGCACGAGACCCAAGGCTATCCCCACAGCCACCCCTAAGGACACGGTTACGGCTGCCACCGCTATGACAACGGTCTGCACGAGGAGGCTGACATCCACCCCCGCCGTCGAGAGGGCTGCTATAGAGAAGATCGCCACGGTGGCGAACTTAAACAGCGAGCCAAAGAACTCTTTGCCCGCGAGGGTAGATTCTAGGACATATCTCCTTATCATCCCTCCGGCTAGGAGCCCCAAGAACATGAGGAAGAGGGAAGCCAGCAGCTTGGGCGAGTACTCTACGAGGGCCCGCGCTGAGTCCGATAGGACACCTGATCCCAAGTTTTCTGCGGCTATACCTATGAAGAGGAGGTAGATGTACCACTTGATGAGCCCGGCCAAGAACCCGGATGGTCTCAGCCCGTAGAGCTCTTCCAAGAATCCCTTCCTCCTGACCCACTTGTCGAGTCCAAGAAATCTCCGGAGCAGACCGCCGACCGCCATTCCTACGATCCTTCCAACTGCGTAGCCAACCAGCAGTATGACCGCGGCCGATAGCAGCTTGGGTACTGCGATCCTGAACAGCTCCCACAGCTGTTCCAGCGCCACCACGACGTCCTGAAGGCCCTGCATCCTTATCAGCCGGGAGTCGGCTTAATCCCGTTTATAAAGATTACCTGTCAAAAATGGGGGGGTTATTAGATGGAGAATTTCTCCATCGGCTTTACATCGTGAGGAGCTATCTCCCTCGCACCTACCGGCGACAGGAGCGCCATCCTGGCTCTCTCCTTCATCTCGTCTATAGTGGCAGCGCCCACGTAGCCGAAAGCGGCCTTGAGCCCGGCCACGAACTTATCTATCACGGTAGCCACATCTCCCCTGTAAGGCACCAAGCCCTCTATTCCCTCGGCTATATCCTTTGAGGGCTTGCTGTATCTATCCAAGGCAAACCTCTTGGACCTCGCTGACGGCGAGCCCATCCCCCTGTAGACCTTGTACATCTTTCCCCCCACTATCATAGGGGTCCCTGGGGATTCCTTTGTCCCCGCAAGCGCGAAACCTAGCATGACGGCATCCGCCCCGGCGGCGAAGGCCTTCGCCGCCTCGGCTGGTCCCCTGATCCCACCATCGGCTATGACCGCCGTCTGCGCGTCATACTTGGAAACGGCATCGGATACTTTTGCAACGGCGAAGAGCGTAGGCGCCGCAACCCCGGTCACCTCACCGGTGGTGCATATGCTGCCGCTGGCTATCCCAACTCTCAGACCAACAGCATCGAGCCTAGTCAGTATCTCCTCGGCGGCCTCGTGGGTCCCTATGTTGCCAACCACTAAGGGAGTGCTTACCTCCCTCATTATTCTCTTGGTGGCCTCGATGACATTCTCATTGTGGAAGTGAGCGACATCCGTCACTAGGAGATCGACATAGGGTTCGAGGGCCTTGGCCCTCTCGAGATCAAAGGGAGAGATGGCCGCGGCCACTCTTAGCCTTCCCTCCTCGTCCCTAGTAGCAAAGGGGTGCGATTCCCTGTAGAAGACGTCCTTCGCTGTTATCAGGCCCACCAGATGACCGGAATCGTCCACTACGGGGAGCTTCTCGATCTTGTACCTCGACATTATCTTCCTCGCCTCCTTAGGGGTTATGTCCGGGCTGACGGTAATCACATCCCTTGTCATAGCATCCTTAACCCTCTGATTACCATTCTCCGCGAAGTAAACATCCCTTCTCGTTATTATGCCTACAAGCCTGCCATCAGCCACCACGGGGAGGCCGGAGATTCTCATCTCCTTCATTATTCCCCTCGCCCTCTCCACACTGTCATCGGGTGAAACGGTCACCACGTCCCTTATTATGAAAGATTCAGCCCTCTTCACGGCCTTAGCCATGTTCACCTGCTCCTCTAAAGTGCAGTTCCTGTGCAGCACCCCCAGGCCACCCATCCTGGCCACAGCAATGGCCATCTCTGCCTCCGTGACCGTGTCCATGGGGGAGGATAGGATTGGGACGTGCAGCCCGATGTCCCCCATCTTGGTGGATAGGTCGACCTCCGAGGGTTCTACCCGAGTCTTACCGGGAAGGAGGATCACGTCTCCGAAGGTAAAGGCCATCTCCGCGTTGGCGAACTTATCCCAAGGCATATCCTGAGTGGACGGATGGTTGGATAAACTTTTCGCCTCAGGGCTCGACCGTCCTGCTCTTGGGGATGAGGTTCTGGAGGATCTTCCCGTTGTAGTAACCGGATCCAGCGAATGCCCGTCCATGCCTGATCAGGTATATCCCCCTCTCCGGCAGATCCACCTCCAGATCCTCACCCCTCATCCATATCCTGAATTGATCGAACGCGAGCTCGACCACATGCCTCTCAGCACACCTGCCTATTAGGTAGGATCCCTCGATACTGATTATGTATCCGTAGGGGGCCTTCTTGGCCAGGTAAACGCCCCTCACCACATCCTTTACCCCGAACTCCAAGGCCTCGGGCGTGGTCAGGCGCAGTCTCTTCTTTCCCGACTTTATTAGCCTGTATTCGGACAGGCTGACGCCAAACCACCTCTCCACCCAAGAGAGGAACTCTACCGGATCGGCTTCCTTAGAACGGCGACGAAGAACCCTATCGTGTCGTTGTCCTGGGGATAGATCCTCATCACTCTCCTCATCTCTCCTCCGAACTCCCAATCCATCCACCTCTCGAGTCCCGGTCTCCACCTCAGCCCCTCTATGCTAGGCTCCTCCAGCTCCGCTCCCAGCTGTAGCAGATTATAAACAACCCACTCGTTCTCCTTCGGTTCGAGGGTGCATGTCGAGTACACCATTACGCCCCCCTCCCTGAGGGTCCGGTATGCGGCCTTCGCAAGGGAGAGCTGGAGCCTCGCTATCCTGTTCACCGATCTGGGACTCCACCTAGCCAAGGCGCCCCAGGATCTCCTGACCTCCCCGAGGGAGCTGCAGGGAGCGTCAAGTAGCACCCTGTCGAATACCCCCTCTCCGAACAGCAGTGGGGCTCTTCTTCCATCGGAGAGGGTAACCACCACGTTGATGGATCCCATCCTCTGGACATTGGCCACAAGCGCGTCTACCCTATCAGGTGCCACATCGTTCGCCACGATCAGCCCTCGATGCTGCATCATCTCGGAGATCTGGGTGGTCTTGGACCCCGGGGAGGCGGCCAGATCTAGGACCCTCTCACCCGGCTCCGGCGCTAGGGCGACCGGTGGGATCATGGACGCGGCCTCCTGGACGTAGTACAATCCCAGCTGGTGCCATTCCGTATTACCCAGTCTCTCGGTCCCCTTCCTCACTCTGTAGCCGTACTCGTACCATGGAACGGGCTCCAGCTCCCAGCCATCCGCCTCCAGCCTCCCGACGAGCCAGTGGGGATCGACCTTCATCGGGTTGATCCTGATGCTGGGAATGGGTCTCCTGGCCATGAAGGATAGCAGGATCTCGTACTCATCCCCCAGCAGCTCCCGGTACCTCCTCTCGAACTCCGGCTTTATTAGCTCCGCCGGAACTCCATCGCTCATCTCGCTCCTACAACCACCTAGCTTTATCTAGGTTTTGGATCGAGAGAGCCTGAAGGGAAGGGTGTTTAGCTTGGAGGAGCTAAGGTCCCTCATACTGAGGCTCGCCGCCGAGAACGCGTTGAAGTATGGCAAGGCAAATCCAAAGGCTGTCTTGGGTAAGCTCATGGCCTCCCGGCCTGATCTGAGGCCCAATGCAAGGGAGATAGCTTCCTTGGTTGAGGAGATCGTGTCCCAGGTGAACGAGATGCCTCCCGATTATCTTAGAGAGTTAGCGGAACCGCCTAAGACGAGAAAGGAAAAACCGAGGGAGAGAACCTGGCCTCCCTTGGAGGGGGCGGAGGAGGGCAAGGTGGTCACAAGGGTCGCGCCAGAGCCCAACGGATATCCGACCTTGGGGCACGCAAAGGGCCTCTTGGTCCCCTTCATATACGCCAGGCTTTACAAGGGGAGGTTCCTCCTGAGGTTCGAGGACACGAATCCGAGGGTTGAGAGACTCGAGTTCTACGACGCCATAAGGGAGGAGTTCTCCAGGCTCCTGGAGGCCGCCGAGAGCGAGCTGGGGCTTTCACCCGGAAAGCGGGACGAGGAGGTGAGAGGATCCGATCATATACCAGAGATGTACGATCTGGCCGAGAGGCTGATAAAGCAGGGAGACGCTTACGTGTGCACGTGCCCACCGGAGAGGGTAAGGGCATTCAGGAGGGAGGGGAGGGAGTGCGAGCACAGGAATCAGCCTATCGAAGTGAACCTTGAACTGTGGGAGAGGATGCTCAAGGGCGATTTCAGGGAGGGAGAGGCCCATCTAAGGCTGAAGACGGACATGAAGCATCCTAACGTGACCATGAGGGATCCGGGCATCTTCAGGATAATCGAGGCGCCCCACCCCATCCACGGCGACAGGTTCAGGGTCTATCCAGTGTACGATTTCTCAGTTAGCGTAATGGATTCCCTCACTGGAGTGACCCACGCATTCAGGAGCAAGGAATTCGAGCCGCACGTGGAGGTGCAGAGGACGATCCTCAGAAAGCTTGGCCTCAGGGAATATCACATGATCCAATTTGGAAGGATAACCGTGGAGGGGATCCCTCTCTCAAAGAGGTACATAAGACCGCTGGTTGAGAGTGGAATCTTGGATGGTTGGGACGATCCTAGGATACCTACCCTCAGAGGCCTATTCAGGAGGGGAATCCTGCCGAGAGCCATAGTCAGGTTCTTCTACGAACTGGGACCAAGCAAGGTAGATGCCACAGTCAACATGGACATGCTCGCCGCCATAAACAGGAAGATGCTTGACCCGGTTGTGCCAAGGTACATGTTCGTCCCGGACCCGGTCAGGGCGGTGATAGACGGTCTGGAAGTTCCTGTTGAGGCTAAGGTCCAGGTCCATCCCCAATCTGAGGAGCGCAGGGTGATAAGGGTGAATGAGCCGGTTGTCTACGTCGCGAGGGATGATCTTGAGGGACTCAAGCCCGGGAATGAGTTCAGGCTCAGAGGGCTCGCCACCGTGAGGGTGAGGAGCGTGAATCCCGATGAGGTTACCCTTACCATGAGCGAGGTGCAGAGGATCAGGGGTGTGAGGGTGATCCAATGGGCCCCCCTGAACGGAGTCCCCGCCAGAGTTTTCGTCCCACGGACTCCCTACTCATACCAGATGCTGGGAGGTTACGGGGAACCGGCCCTATCTGAAATAGGGAAGGGTGAGATGGCTCAGTTCCTCAGAATGGGTTTCGTCAGGCTGGACAAGACGAGTCCCCTCACCTTCATCCTCTCCCACAGGTGATCTCCCCCTTTTTCCGGGTCCGAAGGTAAAGGTATTAGGGGATCGATACCCCGTTCATACTGCTCTATTAATTGACGAGAGTTCCATTTAAAAGGAGTCAAGCTTGACTATGCGTGAAGGGATGATCTGATGAGATGGAAGCTGGCGGCCCTCCTGTTGATACTCTCCATGAGTCTGGTAGCCGCCTCCTCCCTTGATATAGCTCCGAAGGAGTTCTCGAGTATCAAGATATATGATTCTAGGCCGCTGAAGCGGGTTCCGCCGCCAGTCATGAGTGGTGACAGGATCTACGTCGTCGGTGGACAGGGAGATACTCTGATGGCCCTCGATCTTCAGGGCAAGAAGCTGTGGAGCGTTAGGGTGGGAGCCAGGATTTCAGCGCCTCCCCTAGTAATCCCGGATGCCTTCTACGGTTATTCAAAGAAGGAATCTTGGATAGTTGTGGTGACCGACTCCTTCGAGCTGAGAGCTTTCAACTCAGCGGCCGGTGAGCTCAGAATAGAGAGGTTGAGGCTCCCATCCAGACCCTCTGGCTCGCCCATGCTCTACCTCAATGATGGCAGAACTGTCGTGATTCCATTGGCCAGCTCACTTCAGGCCGTCGATTTGAGGACCAAATCGACCAACTGGGCCATCGATCTGGGATTCAAGCTGAAAAGGGTTAATTACTTGGGAGACAAGGCTCTGATCCTCGGAGATCACGACGCCGCCCTCGTCAGCCTGAAGGACAGAAGGGTCATCTGGAGCATCGACCTCGGGGAGAGGATTTTGGCCAGTGGAGGAGACCAGTCACTAGTTGGCATAGTGCTCCAGAACGGGACCATGATCTCTCTCAAGGTGGAGACTGGTGAGCTCGTTGCCAGCAGAGATGTTAGCCCGATCCTAGGATACGACATCCCCAACGGGACCTTCCCCGTGCTCGATGGTACAGCCGCCCTGACCAGCTCGAGGGAGGCCATAATTTTCCTCAATCTCTCGGATCTTACGGCCTCCAGGCCTCTGAAAACGTGGATACCACCTGCTATCCAGCCAGTGGCGGTGGGGAAGGCACTCCTGTACTTTTCCAAGTCGGGGGTCATCAGGGTGTACCATTACACCGGGAGGTTTCTTCTCTATGAATTTGATGTGAGCAAACCACCGCTCAGTCGGGTCGTCTATGCTAGGAGGGGAAACCACACGAGCATTCTATCGTACGTGGACCTGGACGGATCACTTCACCTGATAGAGCTTCCGGATCATTGGATAAAGATCCAGAGAACCGAGAACGTGGATGGAGGCATCTTGGTTGAGGGATTCATATGCAGCACCGCCCCCAATGGATCTAGGGTCAAAGTGGTCCTCTACACCATGTCGACCGAAGGGGAGGTGACGGGCAGCAAGGTGATAGGCTTCCTCTCACCCGGAAGGTGCGGCGCCAGGTTCTCCACTCTCCTGAAGGGCAAGGGTGCTCTGGGACTCATCTTAGACGATGAGACTCTGCCGCCGAACGTACCCATCGGCCTAACAAGGGAGGAGTGGATGTCCCTGGCGGGTGGTGGGGCCACTGTCACCACCTCCACCTCAACCACTACAGGACCAACAACCACGTCCTCTATGCCGGCCGTCAAGCCTATGATGACCATTCAGGTCCCCTCTAGTCTAACGGTCGGAGACAGACTCAGCCTGAAGATCAGTGGCGTAAATGTTTGGAACGTGCCTGAGCTCACGTTCGTCTTGAGAGGACCCACAGTGAGGGAGGAACAGATCATCAAGAAAATCAGCCCCGGATCGAAGTTCACCGTCCTACTGGAGAGCCAGGCGGTGAACCCGGGATCTGGCGCATCATTGGTGATAAAGCACGGGAGCGATGTGCTCTATGAGAAGAGGGTGCCCTTGAAGGTCGTGACTGGGAGAGTGATCGAGAGGGTTAACGCCCCCAGCAAGGCGAAGGTAAACGAGACCATGATTCTCACGGTGAAGCTGGTGAATAGATACAGGGAGGGGGTTCAGTTCATCCTGGCGGCCTCTCTGGATGGCTCTTCGGTGGAGAGGAAGGTGAATCCACTCAAGGCCGGTGATTCATCCGAGGTACCGATCAAGCTCATTCCAAGAAAGGAAGGAAAGCTCCAGCTCAGGATCAGGGTGCTCGTATCGGATAAGGTGGTGGATGAGAGAATCTCCACCATCCAAGTGTCGCCTGTGCCTCAACTTCCTCAGCAGGCCCCGTCGCCAACCGGTAGATCTGCCCTCCCAATCCCCTTCGAGTACGTGGTGGGCGTTGCGGTCGGCGCTGTGATATTGGTCATAGCGGTAGCTATTCTCGCGGGCTCCAGAAAACCCAAGGAGATCAGGATGAGAGAGATGCCCGAGGAGACACCCACTCCCGAGCCCACGATGGAGGGGACTGAGATAAGCCCTCTAGAGGCACCTTCAGGGATGCCCGCGCTTAGACCACCGGAGCTGGAGGAGGAAACACCCGAGATACCCAAGCTGATGCCAGAGGAGACACCGGTGGAGATGAGGAGGGCCGACGCTTCAGCTGGAGAGATCGTGAAGGAAAATGCGCCTCCACCCATTCCCGAGCCCGAGATGGAGGAAATCCCGGTGACCAAGCCCGCCCCAGAGGAGCGCCCGGCTGTGTCAAAGGGAGAGAAGGGACCCGTTGAGAGGGAGCTTGAATCTCTCAAGAGGAGGCTGGATCGCGTAAGGAAGTCTATATCAAGGCTGGAGGAGATCGTGGGATTCGAGCTTTCCCCATACAGGCTGGTAGACGCGGAGACCAGCCTCGTGTCCGCTGAGCTCAAGCTAAAGGAGGGGGACGTGGAGGAGGCAAGGAAGATAGTGGAGAGCGTCAGAGAATCGCTGGATGTCCTCGAGGCGGAGGTAGCGGAGGCCGAGAAGGTCTTCCTCGAGAACTGGAGCGCGGTGGAGAACAGGATAGACATAATGCTCAGGGTCTGGGGGAAGGCCCCGGCCAACATGCTGACCATGGTCCCGGCTGGCTTCAGGATCCACGCACTCGAGAGGTTCAGGAAGCTCCACCCGGAGAGGAAGCTCGAGCTCAGGGGGGACGAGCTGGTATCTCTGGAGGAGTGAGCGTCAACCGGCCCTCCTCCTCACCACCTTTTCCTGTATCTCGTTGTAGAGCTCGTCTATGACTTCCTGGTAATCGACCTTGCCCTCTTCCACGGCCGCCATCTTCTCCTCCAGGATCCTGGTCCTCTCCTCACTTATCAGATCCGGGAACTCCGATGTCAGAAAGTCGTGGACCTGAATCCCCAGCTTAGTTGGGATGAGCTTGTTGTTCCTCTCCAGCACGTACCTCCTCTGAAGCAGCTTGTCGATTATGGTGGCGTAAGTGGAGGGTCTCCCGATTCCCCTCTCCTTCATCAGGGCCACAACGTCCCCCTGACTGTAGAGAGGGACGGATGGAACCTGCAGGTGCCTCACCTCTACCTGCACTCTACCTCTCGAGACCGGGGACCTCCTCTGGTAGATGAAGGGGTAGATGGTGGCCCACCCTCCCCTCACGTCGATCACCCTCTCATCTAGAATCTCCTCGCCATCCAGAACAAGCCTGTACCTCTGCTTCGCCAACACGCTTTCCCTAGCCTGGGACGCTATGAACCTCCTGAATATCAGATCGTAGAGCCTGATGTGATCCCTCGAGAACCCCTCGGGGGCGGCTATTAACCCCTCCCTCACGTAGTCTAGAAGCTCCCTGGCTGACAGAGGCTTGGTGGGTCTTATACACTCGTGTGCCCCGCCTTCGCCCCACCTCCTAGGAACGAACTCGTCGCCCAGCACCTCGGCCGCAACCCTGAGGCCGGCATCGCTGACCCTGGTGCTGTCGGTCCTGTGATACGTGATCAGACCCGCCTCGAAGAGGGACTGGGCTACGTCCATCACCCTCTTTGCCCCCAGCTTCAGAACCCTGCTGGCCTCCCTTATCATCTCATCCGTCGTGAACGGCGGGAGAGGATTCACTCGCTCCTCGATCACCTCTAGGGGTTCCAGAATCGCCTCTGACCTGCCGGGTGAGCCCACCTTTCCCTCCACCCTGATGAAGATGTCATCCCCGCTTATCACCGTGACATCCTTCTTTCTCCTGTGCTGCTCGTACCTCTCTATTATCCATCCAAGGGTGGGCGTCTGGGCCCTCCCCGCCGATAGGTTCCTCCTGTTGAACCTTTTTTGCACCTCGTAGCTCAGCTCAAACCCTATCCACCTGTCCTCGATCCTCCTCACCACTTGGGCCTTGACCCTCGGCTCGCTGGTACCTGACAGCTCCCTCAGGGCCTCCAAGATGGCCCTCTTGGTCACCTCGTGGAACTCAGCCCTATATATCTCCTCAGCCGCATCCCTGATCAGCTGATATATGTCCCACGCTATCTTCTCCCCCTCGGTGTCGGGATCGGTCCCTATTATCACTCGAGAGGCCTCGAAGCCCAGTCTCCTCATGGATACCACGTTGTTCCTGCTGTCCCTGATGTTGGTGGAACCGCACCTCGGGCAACGGTCCCCGTCGGTGAACTGGTAGCCGCAGTCCATGCACCTCTTGATGGAGGCGTAAATGGGTATGTAGAGCCTCCTGCCGTCGCCCTCCACGAGCACCCCGTGATACCCTCCTTGGGTCGACAGGTCCACCACGTGCCCCCCGCTGGCCATTATGGTGAGCACATAGTCCCCGGTGGTCACCTCGTAAGCTACCACACCATTCACGATCCTCCTAGCTGGCCTCCCGAAGAATCTCGCTATGGTCCTGGCCTTGTTGGGGCTCTCCACTATGAAGAGGGCGGTCCTCAGCAATCCAGCCATCTCAAATCCTGTTCTGAGCGAAGAGTACTTCCTCCTGCTCTCATCTATCTCCGCCCTCAGTGACTCCAGATCCACTTCATCCATCGGCGAGAACTCGAGGTCATACGCGCTAGCCCTCTTTATGAAGGAACTGAGCAGGGGTTCCTCATCCCAGACTAGGCTTGCTCCCTTGGTCATCCCTCCCGGATACAGCCTAGAGGAGCGGCCGGATCCCTGAATGTATGTCCTGATATCGGGGATTATCACCCTTCCCTCTTTGGGAATGACCGTCAGATCCCCCGCGCCAGCAAGCTCCCTCAGCCTCTCCTCGCTGGAGAGTATATCTTTCAGCGTCTCCCTGGCCCTCCTCAGGTCTCTCTCGGTGGGCTGCCTCCTCAGTTTCAGGGCGAACCTTCTTTCCTCCTTCCCCAGACCCTTGGCCAGTGCTGAGAGGATGGCCACGACCGCCCTGTCGCTCATCTCATCGACATCCCCGACGGTCATCTCGAAGCGGGGCACCCCGAGAAAGACCACGTACCTGATCCTCTGGGGGAGGTCGAGGCCCCTGACTAGGACACCGTAGGGCCTCGCCGCCCCGATCAGTCCATCCAGCTCCCCGGATTTGAAGGCCTCCACGATCCCCTCATCGTAGCCCTGCAGCACCCGGACCCTGTAGCCCAGCCCCTCAGCCAGCGACCTGGCCTCCCCCGCCATCTCCAGCTTGGGGACGAACAGGAGGAAACCGCTCCCCATGAACCTCAGGAACCGCCTCAGCCCATCCCGATCCCTGGTGTAAATATCGGCTATGTTCCTCAGTAGCTCCTGCCTGAGCACCCCCACATCGAATCCCAGGAGCCTCCTGAAAAGGGCCGCCCTGGACCCGGGCCTTCCCGTGGCGGTGGAAACTATGAGAACGCTGTCAACCCTTCTGCTCACTTCCTCCCCCCGGAGGGCTCGCCTCACGTCCTCCTCCGTGAATCCCATCAGGGTAAGAACCCTATCGACGTTCCTCGAGTTCTTTAGGAAGGAATCGACGTCATCGACGAAAATGAAGGAGAACCGGCCCGGAGATTGCCTCAGCCTCTCATGATTCTTGGCTAGGTACTGGGATGTGGTCACCAGCACGTCGAAATCCCCTGCCTCCAGCGCCTCCAAGAACTCCCTCCTGTCCCTGCTGCTCATCCCCCTGCGATATGCCAGGACCCTGAGGGGCTCCCCTACAGCCTCGGAGTACCTGCTCAGGGTATCGACGGCCTGATCCACCAGCAGGGATGTGGGGAATATCAGGTATGAGCGACCTCTCCCCTTGGAGGCGAGATAGTAGCTGGTCACCAAGCCGAAGGCAGTCTTCCCCACCCCTGTGGGAGCTATGGCGGCGAAGCTCCTACCGGCCAGGGCCCTCCTGGCCCACATCCTCTGGATCTCCCACGGAGGGGATCCGAGGCACGACCTGAAGAATCTCACGTAATCCTCGAACTCGATTCCCACCTCGGATACGTCCTCCTCCAAGCAGGGTGTTCTCGCGTGGGTCCTGAGATCGCCGCCTGGGCACAGATCCCTGAACACAGCTGGTATCATTTCAACTCACCGCGCACTACCCGTGCAATATCTCGATCCAACATGCAGTCTGGAGGCTTTATATCATTGGGTGAGGTGATGGATAGTGGATCGGAATGACCAGGCTAGTTGTTCCCATCGAGGAAAGGAACGATGACATAAAGTTCAATAGGATATCTAGGGGCTTCAGCCTTGCTAAGGGGCTGGTAGTCATAGATCTGAGCGATTTAGGTGTGGTGATCGATGCCTTCTCCCTCGAGATAGGCGGGGTCCAGGGGGAGAACGTGCTCGACATTCTCATGGGACTGGAGGCGGATCTCGTGCTCAGCGAAGATATAGAGCCCGAGCTGAGCGAGCTCCTCTTCAACAACAATGTGAAGGTGGCCCTGACCGAGTCGAAGTACGTGAAGGATGCCCTGAGGGACCTGCTGGCCGGCAAAGCATTCGTCATTCCTAGAAAGGAAATGCCCATAAGGTATGCCAACTGATTATGTTATGCCCTACGTGAAGCTAAGAGTGAAGAGATGGGAGAGGGAGGGCAAGAGATATCTGAGCTATCAGCTGACCGCCCCCAAATCTCTAGTCGAAGAGCTCGGCTGGCAGCCCGGAGATACCCTCTACGTTTACGTCAGGAACGGGGAACTGATTTACAGGCACCGCGAGAGGCCCGAGATCCTGGCTGGCAGGCAGACCAGATTGGAGCTGTGATCACTCCACCCTCAGGAGAAGCCCCTTGAGGTATCCGGTCCAGGGATGGGCGGGATCCACCGGGTGATCCGGCGACGCTCCTCTCTCCCCCAGCACCGTTATCTCTCGCCCCGAGAGGGAAGCCGCCCTAGTAGCTATCCTCCTGAACTCATCCTTGGTTATGAACTGGCTGCAGCTGCTGGTGAACATCAGTCCCCCGCTGGCTACCCTCTCCATGGCCGAGGCGTTCACCGCGGTGTAGGTTCTCTTGGCTCGGGACAGCATCTCCCTGCTGGGCGCCAGCGCGGGGGGATCCACCACCACCAAGTCATAGACTTCCGAGCTGCCCTCTAGGAAGTCCTTCACCCTAGATTGCACCGGCACCAGCTCGATCGAGTTTAGGAGCATGTTCCTCCTCATCTCGCCGACGGCGTATTCGGACTCCTCCACGGCGACGACCCTCGCTCCAGACAGGGCCGCGTGCACGGCGAAGCCCCCGGTGTAACTGTAGAGGTCGAGAACCCTGTCGCCAGGACCGGCGAGGCGGTCTACCTCCATTCTGTTCAACCTCTGATCAATGAAGAACCCGGTCTTCTGTCCCCTGAGCGCATCGACATGAAACAGGGCTCCCCCTTCTCTGATAACCGCCTCGGCCCTGTTGCCCATCAGAATCCTCCTCTCTTGGGGCAGGCCCACCTCCCTCCTGGGCCTGCTGTCGTTCCTCAGGATCACCGATCCTGGCCTGAATATCTCCGATATCATGGCCGATATGTCATCCAGGCGCCTATCCATCCCCACGGATGTGGAAGAGATGACCACCACATCATCGTAGACGTCCACTATGAGCCCGGGCAGGGCATCCGCCTCGCTGTGCACCCACCTGAAGAAGTTGTCCAGTTTCAGCCTCTCCCTCAGCCCTAGGGCTTCCCCCAGCCTCCGTCGGAACAGCTGCCTCGGTTCCTCCAGCTCAGTGGAGAGCACCCTGACCGCCATGGCCCCTATATCCTCGTAGAAACCCAGCCCGAGGGTCTCACCATCCTCCCCCCTTATGACGACCAGATCCCCCCTTCGGACCGGGCCCCTGACTGAAGATAACCACTTGACGTAAATGTTCCTCTGGCCCCTCCTGAGCCTCTCGCCACCTTCCCCAGCCAGAAAGACCTCCCCGGTTGTGCTCCAGCTCAAGTCCCCGGCTTACCTCCTCAGGTAGTCTGGGTCCTTGGGCAGCTCCCCCGTCAGGAGCACCCCGCCGTTCCTGCCCACTACGACGGTGTCCTCTATCCTAATACCTCCCCATCCCCTCACATATATGCCCGGCTCATCGGTGACGGTCATGCCCTCCTGAAGCCTTCCTCCCTTCCCCACCAGAAGCCTGATGAACTCGTGGATGTCTATACCGATGCCGTGGCCCAGGGAGTGGACGAAGTACTCCAAGAGCCCGGCCTCCTTGAGGACCTTCCTGGCCTCTATATCGGGCCTCTCCATGGGAACCCCGTCCCTTATATAATCCAGAGCCCTGAGCTGGGCATTCAGGACCGCGTCGTACCTCCCGAGGAAGTCATCCGGTGGCCTGCCTAGGTAGAAGGTCCTCGTCATGTCGCTGCAGTACCCCATGTACTTGGCCCCGAAGTCCATGAGGAGGATCTCCCCCTCCCCCACCCTCCTCTCGGTGTTGACGTGATGGGCGTTGAATGAGTTGGAGCCGCTGGCAACTATCGAGGGGAAGCTGGGTCCGTCGGCGCCGAGCTCGCGCATCTCGAACTCAAGGCGGTTGGCTATTTCCCTCTCGGTCATGCCGACTCCTATCTCCAGGGATTGGAACGCCCTTATCGCTATGGAGGCGCTCTCCCTCATCAGACCGAGCTCGTAGTCGCTCTTCACGATCCTCATCCTCCTCAGCTGATCCTCCAGGCTGATGATCGCCGCGCTCTTCTTTCCTCTCTTGAACCTCTTCCTCAGCTTCTCAACCAGGTCCTCTGATGAGAGGAAGTCGACCGCTATCTTCCTGACCCTGCCGTGCCTCTCGGCCAGCAGATCGAAGACGCTGGGGTTCCTCACCTCCTTGCCACTGGTCCCGTAATAGGGTCTCTGAACCTCTACGTGATACGGGGACCTCTCGCGCGCTATCTCGTCGCCGAAGGCGTACCTCGCCACGAGGTAGGGGTCCCCATCCAGGGGCACGACTAGCACCTCGGCCTCGGACGTGCCGGCCAGGTAAAGCATGTTGCTCGGGGAACTGATGATCGAGAGATCGATGCCCCTCCTGCTCATCCACCTCCTGAGCCTGCGGATCCTCGCGTCCAACTCGCTCCTTGGGTACATCCCTCGTCACCCGACGCGCCTGATAGGCTCCGGGGAGATGGGATAAATTTGCGCCATCATGGAGTGATGGGCCTCCCGATCTCCGGGAGGAGGATGCCACCTTCCCTCATGCTCTTGGGGACGTACAGGTCGAAGAGGTCCGGGTGCTCGGTGTGGATGGGGACCACCCTCTTGGGATTCACCCTCTCCAGCACATCCGATATCTGATCCGGTGAGATGTGGCCGGACACGTGTATCCTGTAGTACCTGTGGATCCCGTAGATCAGCAACCAGTTCATGAGCCTATCCAGGGAGAGGGCCGTCTCCTCGCTGAAGGGCTCGGATCTACTCATCACGAACTCCATGGTCGGCTTCATCCCCATGGGTATCTCGTAGAGGAACCTGGTGGCGTTGCTGGTGATCACGAAGTGAGAGCCCCCGTCCTCGAGGATTCTCCTCCTTGAGTCGCCCCACAGCACCGAGTCCGGGCCTCCCCTGTCCTCAACTCTCCCAATGAAATCTAGGAGGCCCCTGGGCTCCCTGGAACCCAGCTTCACCTCTGTCCCATCTTTCCCCCTCCTTCTCCTCCTCCAGAGGAGGTAGTCACCAGGTCTGGGAAGGTCCGAGATTCCCACGTCGCTCAGGGCATCGGCCATGAACCCAACCCTCTCATCCATCACCAGCTTCCTGCCGAGAGCCCTCGCAACTTCGCAGACAGTCCTCACCCTGTCCACATCGGTTGGGGAAACCTCGACCAGTATCAGCCCTTCGCTACCCTCGAGCACCCCCCTCATCCTCTCCCCGACCTCGTCCTCGGTGGAGACCTCGAAGTTCACCCTCTTCGGGGGCTCCCTCCTCCACCTGTACCATATCCTGTTCTCCAGCACCTTGACGAGGGAGGACTCCGGGTCGTTCTCGGGAGCCACCTTGGTGGCCTCCATCAAGAGGAGGTCCACACCCTCCTCTGCTAGGATGTCGATGAAATCCTCGGTCATGTCCCGCCTGGGGCCGTGCATCCTCAGGTCCCCCGTGTAGGCCACCCTCTTCGAGCAGCAATCCACCAGGAACCCGTACGCTCCCGGAACAGAGTGATCGACGTGCACCGGGACCAAGGTGAGCCCGTCGACCTCTAGGACATCGCCGGTACTGAAGGTCCCCATCCTGAGCTCCCCCAGGGCCGCCAAGTCCCTCGAACCCATCGACCTGTAGGCCTCGAGGATAGTCCTTCCCGCCCGCCCCAGGTGGACCGGTATCTCCCTGTGGATGAGCGGCAGGTACCCCCAGTGGTCTAGGTGGGCGTGGCTGATGAACAGGCCTCCTATCTCGTATCCTCTCATCCTCCACTCCGGCCCCTCAGAGGGAGGTAGCAGTCCGGTCTTGAAGTAATCCCCCGGGAACATGGGGGGCATGAAGGGATACTGGAAGAAGGCATCCTCGCGGGAGAAGCTCTTCCCGAAGTCGAGCATGATGGCCCTCCTGTCGGGGGACGATATGAGCACCTTGTTGCCCCCTATCTCCCCGACCCCACCGAATATCCTGACCTCCACGGGGAGGAACCCCGTGGATACCTTTATCAATTTTTTATGATGGTGGGGACGGGTGATCGTCCTGGCAGTTGTGCAGGTGGACTTCCACGTCATACTCAATATAGATCAGAACAAGTGCATAGGCTGTGGCATCTGCGTGGACGTGTGTCCCTCGAACATATGGCACCTGAACGAGAACAAGAAGGCCTATCCCAGGGAGGGCTACGAGCCCGACTGCTTCATATGTCATGCCTGCGCCGTCTCATGTCCCGTGGGCGCGATAGTGGTTCAGGAGGAAGTATGGGAGAAGTAGAAAGCAAGCGAAGATCATATCCTCCTCTCTTCCTCCTCTATCCCGTCTTTGGTCCTCCTGAACAGGTGGAGGGTCCAGTTATCCAGCTCCTCCCATTCCCCTCCGTCCAACGGCTCTGAGGAGAGGGCTATCATGCCTTCATCCCTCTTCACGTATAGGTTGAAGTAGTCCGGCCGCTCCTTGGCACCCTTCAGCGCGTAGATCCTCCTCCCACTCACCAGCAGAAAAGTCATGGACGACAGACCGTCCCAGAACTCATCCCTCAGCTTCCTGATCTTCTCCGCCAGCCCGTCGATCCCCATGTCACCATCGGTGAGCCTGAGCATCATCGCCTCGCTATCGGTCTTGCCCAGCGCCCTCTCATCCCTGATCCCCTTGACTGACCCGTTGTGAGCCAGGAACCACATCCTCCTCCCTACCACCCTGGAGAAGGGGTGCGTGTTCTCGAAGCTGACCTTGCCCACCGAGGCGGCTCTGGCGTGAATGAGGAGCGAATCCGCCCTGAATCTGGCGTAGAAATTCCTCCTCCACAAGGGAAATGTCTCCCTGACATAGAGAATGGGCCTCCCTCTGAGGAAGGCGGCCATTCCCCAGCCGTGGGGATGACCCATACCGTCCCTCCTCATCGACCTACCGCGGCTTGCCATCCCAGCTACTCTATCCAAGAAATCCTCCACCTCGTACCCGGGCACCGGCCTCTTGGACAGGAAGGCAGCCATCCTGCACATGATCGACCCCACGGGAGGGACGAGCCAACCTTTTTATACTATCTCGGGGACCATCAACCTGCCCATCGGAAGGGCGGGGTAGCTTAGCCAGGTAGAGCGCCCGGCTGTTAACCGGGAGGTCGTGGGTTCGAATCCCACCCCCGCCGCCATCTCGGTTTTAAGCTCATCGGGGTCCCTCCCATGGTGTCCCGAAAATGGGGAGGAAGGATGAGTTCTTCGTGATTTCCGGGAGTGAGATAAGGGAGGGCAAGGTGACAGATGTCTACTTCCTCAGGACCATGCGGGTGCTTCGGGAGAGAGACCTGGCCGACAAACGCGTCGTCATGGAGGTGGCAGCCAGGTCCCTGCCCAACGGGGTTCCTTGGGGTATCCTCGCCGGAGTCGAGGAGGTGGCCAAGCTCCTGGAGGGCAGGAATCTCGATGTGTATTCCCTCCCGGATGGGAGCCTCCTGAGGCCATGGATACCCGTCATGAGAATTGAGGGACCATACTCGGAGATAGGTCCCCTGGAGACGTCCATCCTCGGCTTTCTCTGCAGCCTCTCCGGCGTGGCGACCATGGCTGCCAGGGTGAAGTTCGCGGCTGGCGACAAGCCGGTGGTCAACTTCGGGATAAGGAGGCAGCACCCCGCGGTCAGCCTCGCTTACGAGAGGGCAAGCCTCATAGGTGGGCTCGACGGATCCTCCGGGATTCTGCTGGAGGAGATCGGCTTCAAGCCGGTCGGGACCATGCCGCACGCCATGATAATTCTGTTCGGGGATCAAGTTAGGGCCTGGAGGTCCTTCGACGAGGTGCTCCCCCCGGATGTCCCTAGGATAGCCCTAGTCGATACTTTCTACGATGAGAAGACAGAGGCCATAATGGCGGCCCGAGCGCTCGGGGAGAGGCTCGAGGGCGTGAGGCTCGACACGCCCGGATCGAGGAGGGGAAGGATGTCCGATATAATAAGGGAGGTCAGGTGGGAACTCGACATCAGGGGATTCAAGCACGTGAAGATCTTCGTGTCCGGGGGCCTGAACGAGTACACGGTGAGGGAGTACTCGGAAGCCGGGGCGGACGCGTTCGGAGTCGGCTCCCACATAATGGGAGCGAAGCCCGTCGACTTCGGTATGGACATAGTGGAGGTCGAGGGAGAGCCCAGGGCGAAGAGGGGCATAAAGTCAGGGGCCAAGGATCTCTACATCTGCGAGGAGCACCTCACCTACGGATACGTCCCGAGGGGCTCGGAACCCCCCACGTGCCCGGTTTGCGGCAGGAGAATGGTCCCCGCTTACAGTAAGATCCTCGACTCCGGCAGGCTGACCTACGAGGTGAGGGATCTCGAGGAGGTCAACGAGCGGACGAAGGCCATGCTGAGGAGGTTGAGGGAGCTGGGGGAGAGCCTCTGATCCGATCACATCCAGACCTCAGCCCCAGTCCCCGCTCGATTCAATTCTCGCCCCCTCCCTCGCCACCCTGGCCGGGAAGGAGATCTCCGAGATGTCGGTGAGCCTCCTCGCCAGAGATTCGGGTCGGGGGTGCAGCGCGACCACGCACCCTCCTCCACCGGCACCTGACAGCTTGGCTCCGTAAGAACCCTCCCTCCTGGCCATCCAAACTATCCTCTCGATCTCCCAACTGCTGACTCCCAAGGCGTAGAGCAGACCCTGATCAATGTCCATCAATCTGCCCAATAGTCGGTAATCTTCCCCCATGAGGGCCTCCCTACCTGTTATCACCAGCTCCGAGATGGCCCCGACCACCCTGTCCCTGACCCCCGGCGCGAGGGAGCCCAGCTCGCTCACCCTCTCTATCATCTCCTTGGTGCGACTCGGCTTGCCGGTGCAGGCGATGGCGATGGGAACGTCCCTGAACCCCAGGCTGCTGGCGACCATCTCACCATTATCCCTCCACTCCACCCATATGACCCCGCCTAGGACGGCGCATGCGGGGCCCGTCTTGCTGGCCTTTCCATGTATTATCCTCTCGAATAGGTACACTGACTCCAGCAGCTCCTCCTGATTCATCCCCATGTCAAAGAGTCCATCCATGGACTTGGACACGGCGGCTGCCACCGAGGCCGAGGAGGCCATGCCGCTGCCCACTGGAACCTCAGATCGTATCCTGAGCTCCACCCCGTACCTTATACCGTATCTCCTCAGGATCTCCCTAACTCCCCTGGCCACCCTCTCCAGCTCGGGATTCCCCGACAGGACGGATCCGTCCCTCTCCTCGTACAGGCCGAGGGTGTCAGATTGGATCCTGATGTGACCCTTCTCCAGCTCGGACGCCGTGGAGTATGTCCTTCTGTCAACGCTGAGGGCCAGAGCGGGAGATCCATACAGGACTGCGTGCTCCCCCATGAGGAACGCCTGGGATGGTGCCGACGCAGTCACGGACGCGCTCATCAGCTCCTTAGGGGAGGGGAGTTGTAATTACCGTTGCGGTCCCTATGAAGAATTCAACATATGAGACCTATGGCCGGACCATCTTTAGTTTAATAACAGATCAATAAAGTATATAAATCAGTTAATCATCGGTAGACTATATTTTATTATTTTTATGAATTTCTTCTTTACAAATAAAACAGGGTCCAAAATTACATAATATAAAGT